>JAFGSS010000194.1 GCA_016934555.1 Acidobacteriota bacterium
GGAATCGTTGCATGACCTGAAGGATTTCGGGTTGAACGCCTATATCCTGCACACACCGGGGCACACATCGGGTTCGGTCAGCATCATTGTCGAAGGCGAAATCGCGCTGGTCGGCGACGCCATGTTCGGGATACTCCCCGGATCGGTCTTTCCCCCCTTTGCCGACGATCCGGGACAGCTGATGGCTTCATGGGGAAAACTCCTGGACACCGGGTGCTCGCTCTTCCTCCCCGCGCACGGATCCGCCATCGGCAGGAGCCTGTTGCAAAAGGAGTACCATCGGCGGAGATAAAGGCTCGGATCGCGCGGGCGAAGATTCGGGATCGGGCTTTCCCCGATATCTTGTACTTTATATTGCAAAGTACTTGATTCAGAGGTAGTATTGCAGCCGAACGAAGGCGTGCGCCAACCGATTGCCGACCATGGAGGACAAGATGAACCTGGATACCGAGAAACCCCTGCTTCCCCGGGCCGTAACCCTTCAGAGACGCTTCTCAACCGTTTTGAAAATGGCGTCCGTCGCCGTTTTGATCCTTCTCCTGCTCATCCCCCTGGCGATGGTCCGTTCGGTCCTCGAGGAGCGCCTGGCCCGGCGGGACGCGGCGGTGGATGAAATCACTTCCACGTGGGGCATGGAACAGGTCGTCACCGGGCCGGTTTTGATCATTCCCTATACCTCCGATCAGAAGACCTGGGAAGAGCAGGTGATCGATGGACGGAGGGAGCGGGTCGAGCGGATCCAATCCCTCAGGGGTCAGGCCTATTTCCTTCCTTCGACCTTGAAGGTCGATGGACAGATCAGCCCGGAACCGCGCCACCGGGGCATCTACGAAACGGTCGTTTACAGCGGCACCCTGGACCTCAGCGGCAGCTTCGCCAGGCCTTCCTTCGAGGAATGGGGCGTGGAACCCGCCCGGATTCTCTGGGACGAAGCGGAGGTCGCCCTCGGGGTTACGGACCTGCGAGGGACCCGCGAATCCCTCCGGATCACGCTGGCCGGGCAGGTGGCGCCGATGAGGCCGGGGAGCCGCCTGGCGGCCTGGGAAAACGGCATCCACGCCAGGATCCATGGGCTCGGCGCCGAAACCGACACCCTTCCGTTCGCGATGTCGCTGGGGCTGAACGGCAGCCGCGGCCTCCGCTTTGCACCCGTCGGGGTGAACAACGATGTGACGATCCGCTCCACCTGGCCCGATCCGAGCTTCCAGGGGGCATTCCTGCCTGCCGAACGGACCGTAAACCGGGACGGTTTCAGCGCCCGCTGGCAGGTCTCCTACTACGGCCGTTCCTACCCGCAACAGTGGACGGACCGCACTCCTGTCGGAGCCGCCGGCTTTGCCGCTTCACTTTTCGGCGTGGACCTGGTCCCGGCCATCGATTCCTACCGGTACGTGGAACGGTCCATCAAGTACGGCATCCTGTTCATCGCGCTCCTGTTTACGGCGTTTTTCCTGTTTGAGATCCTCTCGTCCGTACGCATCCACCCGTTCCAGTACACCCTCGTCGGCATCGCCCTCTGTCTGTTCTATCTCGGACTGCTGGCCCTGTCCGAAGTGACCTCGTTTGCAGCCGCGTACTGGATCGGCGCCGCCCTGGCCTCGCTGATGATCGCTCTCTACAGCGGCAACGTCCTCCACAGCGCCCGGGTGGGCGCCCTGGTCGCGGCCGGCCTCGTTCTGATCTACGCGTTCCTGTTCGTGATCCTCCGTTTGCAGGACTACTCGCTCCTGGTCGGCGCCCTGGGGCTGTTTCTCCTGCTCGGCGTCGTGATGTTCGTGACGCGCAACATCGATTGGTACGCGCGGGACGGCCGATAACGGGAAAGGGCCGGCGCCTGCTTTCAGCAAGCAGGCGCCGGCCCCGACCGCAGACGGCTCCGTGATTATTTCGGTTGCGGGTAGACCTGCTCCTCCGCTTCCCAGTGGGACCGGGTGTTGTACGGCAGGACCGCGCCGGGAGCCTCGATTTCGTAAAGCTTGCCGTTTCTGATTTTGTAGACGTGCACGGCGGCCAGGTTGAACTCCCCGTAGGTCTGGGTGTTCCCCTGCACCCCCTCCCTCGGCGGCCGCCGGGTGCCGTCGTGGCGGAACATCGAAAAGCCCACCGCCAGCCCCTTCTGCACGTCGGCGACGACGAGGCGCGGCCGGATTTCGGTGATATACGAAAAAACTCCCGCGCTGAGCTGCCCTTCGCAGTCGGTGGGGACGCCCCCGAACCCGCCGGTGGGCATGGCCCCGCCGGGCGCCGCCTTGGCCTTGGGGGGCGGGCCGCCCGCCGTGACCATGCCGTTCTCCCGCCGTTCACATTCCTTCGCGAACGGGGCCCGGGTGCCGTCCTCGGAGGTCAGGGCGTCGTAGTACGCCAACCCGATCCGGACCAGGTCCTCCCGCTCCATCCGTTCGGCCTCCGGGATATCCTCGTCGAAGCCTGGGCGGGATTTCAGGAGGTTGGGCCCCGAGAAATTCAGGGGCATGCTCCCGCCGCCCCGGACGATCAGGTGCTCGGCCTCGGTAATCTTCCCCTCCTCGAGCTTGATGCGGGCCCCGAGCATGACGGGTTGGTCCTTTTCCTTCATGACCACCAGGCAGGCGGCCGCCTGCCCCTCGGGATCGGCGGCGAAGATCCTGTATTCCTTCGGCCCCTCAGTGGCGGTCTCCCACAACCCCTTCCCCACCTCGAGGACTTCGATCCCCTTGTCGGTGCTCTCGGTGAATTTCACGCTGTCGGCAAAGGGCAGGCTTTCGGGATCGTGCCGGACCAGCGCCTCGATATACCGGTGCATCAGGTTGTCGAGACACTGCCGGTCGCACTCTTCGACCTTCACCCCGCAACCCGTCCCCGCCCAGGCAGCGAGGAACACCGCTGCGACAAATACGATATGGAATCGGCTTGATTTCATCCAGTTCTCCCTTCCTGTTTTAGACACGGAATCCTCCTGTGGAAATGCGACTCCGACATGGAACCTGCGCACCCTCAAACAAAACCTGCGGTCCGGACCTTCACGTCCACTCTTCCCCGCCGGCCTCCGCCGTTATCCGGGCCCACCCCCGATTTTTTTCAGGATGAAACCGTAATGATACCCGTTTTCGCCGGGCAGGGTGTATTTTTCCATGGTCCGCTTCCCCCAGCTGTTGTCGCCGCCGACGCCGTGGACCTTCCAGTCGACGTTCACGTTGATGAAATCGCGCCGCGGCAGCTTGTGGGCCAGGCGGTTCGACTCGACATCCTCCTCCGTGAAAGGCCACGCCCGCACGCTCAGGCCCTGCATCCCCTCGATCCGCACCCCCTCCCCGTCCGCCCCTGTTGCCTGCCACCAGCGCACGTCGCACCGGTTGCCGTTGTCCTGCGGGTGGATGTAGTTCACCCAGTAATCCTGGAGCCGCATCTCGAAGACGCCGAAAAAGGCGCCGGTTTTCCGGTCCTGGTAGTTCTCCCACGGCCCGCGCCCGTAGTAGGAGATCGACTGCCATCCCCCCGGCAATCCCAGGCGCATCCCGAACTTGGGCATCTTCGGAATCCCCGGTGCCGCGGCGGCGCCGGGCGCATAATCGGCCTGCACGGCCACCGCGCCGCCCGTGCCGACCGTGTAGCTCACCGTGTAATCGGCCTCCGCCACCGGCAGCCGGAACGCAAACCTCACGGTCACCGCGCCGGTAGCCTCGTCCCGCCGGACGGCGGCGTCCACCAGCCTGCGCCGCGTCGCCGCCTCGCGCCAGGCCCCCAGCCTCTGCTCGTACCCGTTGCTGGCCTGGTTACGGTTGGCCGGTTTCCAGAAGCAGGGTTCGAGCGGCCGCGCGAGCAGCGGCCTCCCCTGGAACCAGTAGCCCGTCAGGGCGCCGCTTCGGCGGTCCCAGGTCGCCCGGAAGCCGTCACCCTGCACCGTGAGGGTATCGGCGCCTTCCACGACCTCGAGCGCCGGGCCGTGCCCCGCGTCCGGCGCCGCCCAGGAGGACTCGCGCACGATGAACTGCTCCCGCGCCACCGGCCA
>JAFGSS010000035.1 GCA_016934555.1 Acidobacteriota bacterium
CCAGTACCGTATCGCCGTCATCGTCGGGAGCCTGCGCCGGGAGTCGATCAACCGCAAGCTTTCGGAGGCCCTGATCCGGCTGGCGCCGGCGGACCTGGTGCTCGAGCGGGTCGGGATCGGCGACCTGCCGCTCTACAACCAGGACGACGACGGACGGCAGGCGGCCCCGGTGCTGCGGTTCAAGGGGGAGATCGAGGCCGCCGAGGGCCTGATCTTCGTCACCCCCGAGTACAACCGGTCGATTCCCGGAGTTCTCAAGAACGCCATCGACCACGGGTCCCGCCCCTACGGCAAGAGCGTGTGGGGCGGCCGGCCGGCGGGCGTCATCGGGGCCACCTTCGGCATGATCGGCACGGCGGCGGCCCAACAGCATCTACGCAACATCCTCGCGTGCCTGAACGTGCGGACCATGGGCCAGCCCGAAGCCTTCATCCGGATCACCGACGACTTCTTCGACCCGGAAGGGAACGCGGGCTCCGAAAGCAGGGAGTTCCTGCAGAAATGGATGAAGCGGTTCGCGGCCTGGGTGAGGCTCCACGCCGACTGAGGCGGCGGGGGCGCACCCTCCCTCAGTCTACATACACCCGCGGCACCCGGGTATTGATGTTGGTCAGGATCTCGTAGGGGATCGTCCCCGCCCAGCGGGCCAGGTCTTCGGCCGTGATCCGCTCCCCCCCCGACTCCCCCAGGAGCACCACCTCGTCGCCGTTGTAGGCGGAATCCCAGCCGATATGGACCATCATCTGGTCCATGCAGACGGTGCCGACCTGGGGGTAGCGCTTCCCCCGGATGATGACCTCGGCCCGGTTGGACATGCTGCGGAAATAGCCGTCGCCGTAGCCGACCGGGACGGTCACCACGCGCGCCATCTGTTCGGGCCGCCAGGTGGACCCGTAGCTGACGCCGTGGCCCGGCTGCACGACCTTGAAATAGACCACGCGCGATTTCCACGCGAGCGCCGGTTCCACCGCAATCGTGCGCTCGACCTCAGGAGAGGGATAGACCCCGTAGAGCAGGATGCCGGGGCGCACCATGTCCAGGCGGCTCTCGGGGAGGCGCAGCACGGCCGCGGAATTGGCGATGTGGCGCACCGGCATGGGGAGGCTGCGGCGCTCGTAGAAGCGAAGCACCTCCTGGAACCGTTCCAGCTGCCGCCGCGCATCGGCCAGGTCCGGGGCGTCGGAGTTGGCGAAGTGGGAAAAGATCCCCTCCACCTCCACGTGCGCGCACCCAAGCGCCGCCTCCTGCAGCCGGCCGGCGCTGCAGTAGTGGACGCCGATGCGCTCCATGCCGGTGTCGATCTTCAGGTGCACCTTCGCCTTCAGCCCCATCGACCCGGCCACCGCGTCGATCTGCCCGAGGCGCTCCACCGACGACGCCGTCAGGGTGAGGTCGTGCCGGAGGTAGCTCCCGATCTGGTCCCCCCAGACCCCCCCCAAAACGAGGATGGGGGCCGTCACGCCCAGCCGGCGCAGCAGGATCCCCTCTTCGAGCACCGCGACGCCGACGCAGTCGGTCCTGGGGGAGAGCGCGCGCGCCACCTCCACCAGCCCGTGCCCGTAGGCGTTGGCCTTCACCACCAGCATGATTTTGGCCGGGGCGACCTTGTTCCGGATGGCTTCGAGGTTGCGCCCGAGACGGGCGAGGTGCACCTCCGCCCAGGTCGCCCGGACCCCGCCCTCTTCGGCTATGACGCTGCCGTGGATCTGCATGGGGCGTATTCTAGCCCAAATCGGGCCCGCCGGGTACCGCGATCCGGCCGAAGGAAGGGCGAATGTGCTTTACTCCCGGTCGGGGGACGTTTTAAAGTCGCTGCCAGGGAGGGGGAGCCATGAAAAAGAGAGCGTACGCCGCATTGACCATCCTCTTTCTGGGTGGATTCCCGGTGCTTTCGGGGTGCAGGGGGGGCAAAACGCCCCGGCTGGGGAGAGACCCCGTCGCGGACGTCGTCGCCGCCATGACGCTCGAAGAGAAGGCCTGGTTCGTGACCGGCACCGGCATGGAGTTCCCCGGCATGCCGGATGACGCGGAGGCGGTCGCGGTTGCGGGGGCTCCGGTGGTGGGGGAAACCCGGAACCTGGTGCCGGGCGCCGCCGGCACCACCTATGAAATCCCGCGGCTCGGCATCCCGGCGATGGTGATGGCCGACGGCCCGGCGGGAGTGCGCATCAGCCCCACCCGGGAAGGGGATCCCGCCACTTACTACTGCACCGCTTTCCCCGTCGCCACCCTCCTGGCGTCCACATGGGACCCGGACCTCGTCCGCAGGGTGGGGGAAGCCATGGGGGAGGAGGCGCTGGAATACGGGGTCGATATCCTGCTGGCGCCCGGCATGAACCTTCACCGCAACCCGCTCTGCGGAAGAAATTTCGAATACTACTCCGAGGACCCGCTGGTGACCGGGACCATCGCCGCGGCCATGGTCGGGGGGGTGCAGTCCCGGGGGGTGGGGACCGCGGTCAAGCATTTCGCCGCCAACAACGCCGAGACCAACCGCAACGCCCTGGACACGGTGGCCGGCCGGAGGGCGCTCAGGGAACTCTACCTCGAGGGATTCCGCATTGCGGTGCAGGACGGGAAGCCCTGGACCGTCATGTCGTCCTACAACCTGATCAACGGCGTGCACGCCTCGGAAAACCACGACCTGCTGACGAAGGTGCTGCGTGACGACTGGGGATTCGGCGGCTTCGTCATGACCGACTGGTTCGGCGGTGTCGACGCGGTCGCCCAGATGCGGGCGGGGAACGACCTGCTCATGCCGGGGAAGGCCGATCAGGCTGCGGCCGTTGCCGGGGCGGTGAGGCAGAAGCGGCTCGAGGAGAGCGTGCTCGACCGGAACATCGAACGGATCCTGAAGGTCCTCCTGGAAAGTCCGCGGTTCAAAGGGTACCGGTACTCCAACCGTCCCGACCTGAAGGCCCATGCCGCGGTGGCGCGGCAGGCTGCGGCCGAGGGGATGGTGCTGCTCGAGAACCGCCGGTCGACCCTGCCGCTTCCGTCGCGGTCCAAGACCGTTGCCGCTTTCGGAAACACCTCCTATGCCATCATCACCGGGGGGACGGGAAGCGGGGATGTGAACGAATCCTACAGCGTTTCCCTGACCAGGGGCCTCGAGGGGGCCGGGTTCAGGATCGAGCCGCATCTCGGGGACGCCTACGAGGCCTATCTCCTGCGGGAGCGCGAGCGGCGCCCCGCCGCCAAGCCGTTCTCCCTCCCCGATCCGATCGCCGAGATGGGGGTCTCTCCCGCCCTGGCGGCCAGAATGGCCGGATCTTCGGATGCGGCCCTGATCACCATCGGCCGGAATTCGGGCGAGGGGGGGGATCGCAAGGTAGAGGCCGATTTCAACCTCACCCCGGGGGAGAAGGAGCTGATCCGGCGGGTGGCCGAAGCTTTTCATGCCAGGGGGAAGCGGGTGATCGTGGTGCTCAACATCGGCGGTGTCATCGAAACCGCCAGCTGGCGCCATCTGCCCGATGCCATCCTGCTCGCCTGGCAGGGGGGGCAGGAAACGGGGAATTCGATCGCCGATGTCCTCGGCGGCAGGGTGAATCCCTCCGGGCGGCTCGCGTCCACCTTCCCGGTGAAATACGAGGACGTCCCCTCGGCCGACAACTTTCCCGGGGAGGTGGTGGAGAAGACGCCGTCCCGCCCCGGGGAGGATCCGGGCGACATGGCAGGACCCTTCCGGCGCCCGCGGGCCAGCCGGGTCGAATACGGGGAAGGGATCTACGTCGGGTATCGATATTACGGGACCTTCGGCGTCGAGCCCGCCTACGCGTTCGGCCATGGCCTTTCCTATACGACGTTCGAGTACGGGGGCCTTGCCCTCGGCGCGCCCGAATTTTCGGAATCGATGAAGGTGTCGGTCAGGGTGAGGAACGCCGGCGGGGTCCCGGGCCGCGAGGTCGTGCAGCTTTACCTGAGCGCGCCCGCGCGCCGGCTCGACAAGCCGGCGCTGGAGCTCAGGGGATTCGCGAAGACGCGGCTTTTGGAGCCGGGCGAGTCCGAGACCCTGGAGTTCGAGCTCACGCCGCGGACGATCGCCTCCTTCGATCCCGCCCGTTCGAGCTGGGTCGCGGAGGAGGGGACCTACACGGTGAAGATCGGGGCCTCCGCGCACGACATCCGCCTGGTCGCGGGTTTCGAGCTGGGCCGCGAGATCGTGGTGCGACGGGAGAGCGACGCCCTCGCCCCCCGGGTTCCCATCGAGGAGAGGAGACCGCCGGGGCGATCTACGGCTGCCGGTCCTCGGCCTCGATGAGGGCGACGAAGACGTCCTCGAGGGAGGGCTGGATCTTTTCGAGCCGGCGGATCTCGATCTCCCTCTCGCCGAGGCGCGCGCGGATGGCGGCGGCGCCCGATTCGAAGTCGTCGACTCCCACGTGCAGCCCCCCGCCGAAGACCGCGACCTCCCGTATCCCCGGGAGCTTTTCCAGGGCCCGCATGGTGTCGAGCGGCGCCGACGTGTCCAGCTGCACAAGGGTGTGGGTGGCGAGTTCCGCCCGCAGCCGGGCCGGCGCGCCCAGCGCGATGATGCGGCCGCGGTACATCAGCGCAAGGCGGTGGCAGTACTCCGCCTCGTCCATGTAGTGGGTGCTGACGAAGATGGTGTGGCCGGTCCCGGCCATTTCACGGATCAGGTCCCAGAAGGCGGCGCGCGCGATCGGGTCCACCCCGGAGGTGGGTTCGTCCAGGAAGAGGATCGGCGGGTCGTGCAGGATGGCGCAGCCGAGCGCCAGCCGCTGTTTCCATCCCCCCGAGAGGGTGCGCGTCAGCGCCGTGCGCCGCTCCGAGAGGCCGGCCATTTCGAGAACGTACCGTTTCCGCCCCTCGCGCATGCCGCGCGCGACCCCGTACATACCGGCGTAGAAATCGATGTTCTGCTCGACGGTCAGGTCGTCGTACAGGGAGAATTTCTGCGACATGTAGCCGATGTTCCGGCGCACCTCCTCGGGGTCGGCGGCCACGTCGACGCCCCCCACCCGGGCGCTCCCGGAGGTGGGGGTCAGCAGCCCACACAGCATCCGGATCGTGGTGGATTTCCCTGCGCCGTTCGGTCCCAGGAAGCCGAAGATCTCCCCCCGGCCCACCCGCAGGGTGACCCCGTCCACGGCCGTGAATGCGCCGAAGGTCTTCACCAGCCCGTCGGTTTCCACCGCATGGTCGTTCATGATCCTCCCGCGGTTTCGGCCGCGCGCACCGTCCGGATGAAGACCGCTTCGAGGTTCTCCGCGCCCGCGGCGAGCTTGAGCGCCTCGGGGGCGTCGCAGCGGATCAGGGAGCCGCGGTGCATCAGCCCCACGCGGTTGCAGCGTTCGGCTTCGTCGAGGTAGGCCGTCGTCATCAGGATGGTGATCCCGTCCTTGAGCAGCTGGTAGAGGATGGTCCAGAAATCCCTGCGCGACACCGGGTCCACGCCGTTGGTGGGTTCGTCCAGAAACAGGATCTCGGGCCGGTGCAGGAGCGTGCACATGAGCGCGAGCTTCTGCTTCATCCCCCCCGAGAGCTGGCCCGCCCGGCGGTCCCGGAACGGCTCCATGCGCGTCATGGCGAGCAGGCGCCGGGAAAGGTCGGAGCGCTCCGCTCCGGTGACCCCGAAGAGATCGGCGTAGAAATCCATGTTTTCGCGCACGGAGAGGTCCGAATAGAGCCCGAAGCGCTGGGCCATGTACCCGATCCTGTCCTTCACGGCCTGCGGCTCGCGCGCGACGTCGAACCCGGCGACCTCGGCGCTCCCTTCGGTGGGATCCATGAGGCCGCAGAGCATGCGCAGCGTCGTCGTCTTTCCGGCCCCGTCCGGGCCGACCAGGCCGAAGATCTCCCCGCGCGCCACCTCGAGGTCCAGGCCGTCGACCGCGACCAGCTCCCCGAAGCGGCGGGTCAGGCCCCGTGTCCGGATGATGGGATCCATCGCCTACTCCAGTTCCAGGACGGCGTCCGCGGGCATGTTCGACTTCAGTTCCTGGTCCGGGTTCGCCAGGTCGATCTTGATCCGGTAGACCAGCTTCACGCGCTCCTCCGGGGTCTGGATCTGCTTGGGGGTGAACTCCGCCTCGGAGGAGATGAAGCTCACCCGCCCCTCGTACTTTTTGTCCGGATAGGAATCGGTGGTGACGACGGCGCGGGTCCCAAGCTTGACCCTGCCCAGGTCGGCTTCATTGATGTAGGCGCGCAGCCAGGGGTGCTCGATATCCCCGATCGAAAGAACCGGTGTCCCGGCGGGGAGGATCTCCCCCGGCTCGGCCGATTTCACCAGGACCACCCCGTCGACCGGGGAGACCGCAGCCACGTCGACGATCTGGGTGTTGACGAGTGCGAGGTTCGCCGCGGCGCGGTCGATCTCGGCCCGGCGCAGGGGGAGTTCCTGCTCCCGCTTCCTGATCTCCAGGCGGTTGTTCTCGGCCGCCCGGACGGCGGCGCGCGCCCGCTCCACCTGCGCGGCGGCGGCTTCGATCTGCTCCTTGCGCGGCCCGGCCAGCGCCAGGGCCTGCCGTTGCCGGGCCTGGGTGAGAGCCGCCTCCGCCCCCTCCCACCGGCTGCGGTACTGGTCATACTGCGCGGTGGAGATGTCGTCGTCCTTGTAGAGCTTCTCCGCGCGCTCCCAGTCGCGCCGGGCCCGGTCGAATTCGGCCTCGGCCGAGGCCACGGCGGCTTCGGCCTCCTTGATTTCCTCGGGGCGGGAACCGTTTTCGAGTTCCTGGAGCCGGGCCTCGAAGGCCGCCAGGTCGGCCCGGCGCTCGACGAGATTCGCGGCGAAGCTCTCGGTCTGCCAGGCGAGGGCCGTTTCCGCCTGGGCCAGCTGGGCCCTGGCCAGGGCGAGGGAGGCGGCCTCCCGCTCCCGCTGCGCCTCGAGCTGGTCCTGGTCGAGCCGGGCGACGACCATTCCCTTTTGGACCACGTCCCCTTCGTCCACGTTCCGCTCCAGCAGCCGGCCCGAGGTCTTGAAGGCGATCTGGACTTCGGTCAGCTCGATGTTTCCGGAGACCTCGATCCGGTTCGGGGTCTCGTCCCCCGCCCGGGTGAGCAGATAGACGGCGGCGCCGGCGGCGGCCAGCGCGACAATGATGATGGGGATTCGTTTTTTCATTTCGGGTTCTCCGGTGCGATCGGTGCCTGGGGCCGCGGTGCGGCTACGGCAGTCTCAGCCTCACCCTGCCCATCGCCTGTTCCAGGTCGATGCGCGCGAGGTTGTAATTATACAGCGCCTGGATCTGGTTGTCCCGGGCCCGTTCGAGCCGTGTCTGCGCGTCGGTCACCTCGAGCCCGAAAGACACGCCGGCCTCGTAACGCCGCCGGGCCTGCGCCAGCTCGTTTTCCGCCAGGCGCAGCCCCTCGCCGGAGACCTCGATCTGCTCCCGGGCGGAGCTCAGCGCGTCGAGGGCCAGCCGGACGTCCAGCTCGATCTGCTTTTCGAGGTCCTCCGTCCGCGCCTTCTCGGCGCGGTGCAGTGAGGCGGATTCGGCCCGTCGGGCATCCATGCGCCCGCCGTCGAAGATGGGGAGCCGGAGCGAGATGCCGTACGCGCGGGTCGGCAGCGCGTCGTCGAAGCCCCCGCCGATGGTGCCGTAGTCGCCGAAAAAGGAGAGCGAGGGGAGGCGTTCCATCCTGACGGCGCTCGAGGCCAGCCGGGCGCTGCGCTCGCGCTCCCGCTGCGCCCCGAGATCGGGACGCCCGGCCAGCGCCAGGGCGGCGGCTCTCTCGAGCGTAGCCGGGTCCGCGGGGACATACCCCAGGCGGTCGGTCAGCTCCAGGGCGACCTCGAGTTCGAGGTTCATGGCGCGCAGCAGTTCCATATGGGCGCGGCGCCGCGCGGTCTCGGCCACCAGCAGCCGCTGCCGGTCGTTGGCGAGCTGCACGCGGGCGCGGGTGATTTCGATGCCGGTGGAGGTGCCCGCGGCCTTCTGGTTCTCGGCCAGGTCCAGCACCCCCTCGGAAAGGGTGACGTTGGCGCCGGCCGCCTCCAGGTCGGCGTCGGCCCGGATGGCCGAGAGATAGGCGCGGGCGACGCGCGCGGCGACCTCCTCCTCGGCGCTGTCCATCTCCTTGCGCGCCGCTGAAACGGCGGCCCGCGAGGACTGGAACCGGCGGATGGAGCCGAAATCGAAGAGGGTCTGGGAGCCGGAAAGTCGGGCGTCCATGACGTTGTAGGGCCCCACGAGGGCCGGGAAGGAGAAGGCGGCGCCCTCGATGACGGGGATGTGGAACCTCAGCCCGTTCGCCCGGAGGTTGACGGTCTGGTCGCGGTAATTGAGCGAGGAGGAGACCTGGGGCAGCAGCTCGGCGCGGGCCTGGGCCGAACGGGCGCTCGCCTGGCGGAGCCCTTCCCGGGCCAGCCGGACGCGCAAATTGCCTTCGGGGGCCAGGGCGATGTCCACGGCCCGGCGGAGACTCAGGGGAAGCGCCTGCGCACCCGTTCCCTCCTGGGCGGCGCCCGCAGCCGGCAGGAGCGCGGCCAGCAGAATCCATAGTGCTTTCATGGTTTCACCTCGGTATGGTTCATGATGCCGGAATGGGACTCCTTTGCTGCGAATGATTAAAGCACAGGGAGGGGGGGGTCCGGAAAAGTTTTCACAGGAATTCCTCCCTTGGGGCTGCTAGACTGGTAAGCCATGAAAATTCCCGTCGCCCTCACCATCGCCGGCTCCGACCCCTCGGGGGGAGCCGGGATCCAGGCCGATCTGAAGACTTTTCATCAGCGGGGGGTGTACGGGACGGCGGTCCTGACCCTCCTGACGGTTCAGAACACCAAGAGCGTCGGCGCCGTGGAGGTTTTGTCCCCCTCGCTGGTAGGCGCGCAGCTCGGCGCGGTGCTCGAGGACATCCCCCCGGCGGCGGCCAAGACCGGGGCGCTGGGGGACTCCGCGATCGTCGAGCTCGTCGCGGAAAGGGCGAGGGCGTTCGACTTCCCACTGGTCGTGGACCCGGTGATGATCAGCAAGCACGGGACCGCGCTCATGACCGCCGAGGCGCGCCGGGCGCTGGCGTTGCTCCTGCTCCCGCGGGCGTTTCTGGTGACGCCCAATCTCAGCGAGGCGGGGGAACTGGCGGGCATGCCGGTCGACGATCTCGCTTCCATGAAGGAGGGGGCCTCGAGGATCGCCTCCCTCGGGGTGGAGGCGGTCCTGATAAAGGGGGGGCACCTGGAGGGGGACGCCGTGGACCTGCTCTTTTACCGGGGGGAGGTCACCCTCTATCGAGAGCGCCGGATTCCGACCCGGAACACCCACGGGACGGGGTGCACTTTTTCGGCCTGCATCACCGCGGAGCTCGCCAAGGGGCGCCCGCTGGTCGAAGCCGTAGGCACGGCCAAGAAGTACATCACCCTTGCCATCGAAACCGCCCCCGGCCTGGGCGGAGGCGCGGGGCCGGTGAACCATCATGCACGGATCGAACCGTGACCCGGCCCGGTCCGTGGAAAACCAACGACCGCAGGAGACAGACGAATGACCGACACGCCCAAACGACCGCTTAAAGCCTATCGCAATCCCAGGTTCCTCCACGGCAACGACGCCCGCGTGGTCCGGATGATCAGCGAATACCTCGAGCCGGCCAGCCGGCTGGGCCGGCATCACATCCAGGACACCATCGTTTTTTTCGGCTCCGCCCGGATCCTGCCGCTGGAGGAAAGCCGGAAGCGGCTGGAGGACGTGCGCCGGCGCGCGGATTCCGGATCGGGCGCGGACACGCCCTCCCCGGAGGATATCGCCCGTGCGGAAAGGGGGGTGCGGCTGTCGCGCTACTACGAGGATGCTGCGACCCTGGCGGAACTGATTGTCGACTGGGCGAAGACGCTCGACGGCGGCATGAAGCGCCTGCTGGTCTGCTCGGGGGGCGGCCCGGGGATCATGGAGGCGGCCAACCGCGGGGCCAAAAACGCCGGGGGGCAGTCGGTCGGGTTTTCGATCAGCCTGCCGATGGAGCAGTCGGTCAACGACTATATTCCCGAGGAGCTGGCCTTCGAGTTCCACTATTTCTTCATGCGTAAGTTCTGGTTCGTTTACCTGGCGAAAGCCATGGTCATTTTTCCCGGCGGCTTCGGCACCATGGACGAGGCGTTCGAGGTGCTCACCCTGGTCCAGACCGGAAAGGCGGGGAAGAAGATGCCGGTTGTGGTCTACGGGACCGAATACTGGAAGGATGTCCTGAACATCGAGGCCATGGCCCGCTGGGGGACGATCTCGCCCGAAGACCTCGGTCTCATCCGTTTCTGCGACGATCCCCGTGAGGCCTTCGAATACCTGAAGGGCGAACTCACCAGGCTCTATCGCCTCTAGCCCGGGCCATCGCCCGCCGGGAAAGGCCACCGATATGGAAGAATTTCTGCTCGAACGCCGATACCCTGAGGAAGCCCCCTCTTCACGGGACCACCGCCACGCCACCGAGCGCGACCGGGACCGGATCCTGCACAGCTCCGCATTCCGCCGGCTGCAGGGGAAAACACAGGTGTTCGGGATCGGGCAGGCCGATTTCTACCGCACACGCCTGACCCACAGCATCGAGGCCTCGCAGATCTCCCGGGCGATCGCCCACAACCTGCTGGTGGAACAGCCGCAGCTCGGGCCGTGCCTGACCCCGGAACTGGCCGAGGCGGTCGCGCTCGCGCACGATCTGGGGCACCCCCCCTTCGGGCACGCGGGGGAGCAGGCGCTGGACGCCTGCATGCGTGAGGTCAGCCGCGGGGCGAAACTGAGCGGGAGGCATTTCCTGCGCTTCGAGGGGAACGCCCAGACCTTTCACATCCTGGTGGCCGCCGAACCGAAATCCCCCGCCTACGCCGGGCTGAACCTGACCCGGGCGACCCTCTCCGGGGTCATGAAGTACCCTTACGAGCAGGACATCGGCAACGACAAGTTCATCTTCACCTCCGATCTCCCGACGGCCCGGTGGGCCCTCCGGCGGGGGGGCGGGGTCCTCAAGGCTCCTCGCCGGGGGCCGAGGCCGCGCCCCCGGACCTCCATCGCCTGCCAGATCATGGACTGGGCCGACGATTGCGCCTATTCGGTGCACGATGTGGAGGACGCGCTGCAGGCGCAGTTCCTCCACCCGGGGGACCTGGAGCAGCCGCGGTTCGTCCGCCGCGTCCTGGCGCACTACGAGGAGACCCGCCGGCAGGAGGGGGTCCCGAAACTGGCGCTGGCGGAGGTGAGGGAGCGTCTCTCGGAACTGAAGCGGAGGATCCTGCCGTCGGACGCGGGTGACGAGCGCGCGGAGCGCAAGTCTGCCATGCGCAACATCCTGAACGATCTGATCACCTCGGTGTCGGTCGAGCCGCGCCCGGACAGCCGGCGCGCCGATTTCGCCTGGAAGCTCCAGGTCCCGGCGGAGGCCCGCATCCTGTCGGTCCTCTGCAAGGCCGTCATCTGGGAGGCGGTGATCACCGACCCCCGCGTGGCCGCCGTGAGCACCAAGGGGCGGGAAACCCTGCGCGACCTCTTCCACCTCCTGTTCGAGGAGGTCGTGGAAAAAAGGAGCGTGGCCCTCTTCCCGCGCTATTACCGTCCGATCCTGGAGGAGATCGCCGACGGGGACCCCGGGGCGGCGGCGCGCGAGGTCTGCAATTTCCTCGCCCTTCTGACCGACATGGACGCGCTCAGGCTGCACGCCCTTCTGCGCGGGTACAAGGCTTCCTCGGTCTTCGACTTCATCTGACTTCCGGTTCGGGGGTTGCGCGCGGCGCGCTATGGCTCCCGAAGGCGCAGCGCCAGAGGGTGGAGGCCCACCAGGCGGCGGCGTCCCCCCAGGAGAGGGGGGATGTTTCCATCCGCACCGACCCCCGCTTCACGGCCGAGATGATCGAGGACACCTCCGGCTCGGCGTAGATCCAGGTGAAGGTACGGTCGAGCTGCCAGAGGTAATGGATGTCCCCGAACCCCACCAGCGGCTTGCGCGCCCGGCGGGCGAATGCGGCCGCGCGGCGGTTGAAATCGAGCCCCCGGACCCGGAAACCCGAATACTCCACGGCGTCGAAGATGTCGGCGTTCCGCGCGAGACGATTCCGGAGGCTCATGGGGCCGGGGTAGAAGGGGTGCGGGGCGATGACGAGCGTGTCATTCCGGGAAAGGGCGCGGATCCTGGCCAGGGTGTCGAGCTCCTCCGGCGCGGCGCGGAAATTATAGGCCAGGACGTGGCGGCCGTCGTCGGCGGCGACCTCCATGCCGGGGACGAGGACGATGCCCCGGTTCCGGGCGTACTCCGCCAGGCCGGGCGTCCAGATATCCAGGTTGTGGCAGGTGATCGCCAGCACCCGGTAGCCCAGTCCGGCCGCGCGCGCGATCAGGTCTTCGGGCGAATGGGGGCAGATGCGGTAGTCCGCGGGGTCGAGGCTGCAGTGGGCATGGAGTTCCGCCTTGAGCCAGAATTTGCGGGAGTCCCTGCCATCGGTCGGTTCCATGTGCGTCACTCCCGGAAAATATAGCAGCTCCGGGCCGCCCGGGCAAACGCGCCCGGGTCCATCCTCTTTCCATATCGGCCGGAATCGCGCGCCGCACGCGCGGAATCGCGCGCCGCACGCGCGGAATCGCGCGCGAAATCGCGCGCTTAATCGTCGATTGACTTCGCCCCCCGCCTTTTATAGGCTTTTCGCTTCTGGACGTCGCTCGAAACCCTGGTGCTTGGAAAGGCGGAAAATATGGCGGAGCAGAAACTCCCCTCCCGGTCGGAAGATTTCTCGGAATGGTACAACAATCTCGTCCTGCGGGCGGAGCTGGCCGACTACGCGCCGGTCCGCGGGTGCATGATTGTGCGCCCCTACGGGTGGGCCCTGTGGGAGAACATACAGAAGGCGCTCGACGGCCGCTTCAAGGCGACGGGGCACGTGAACGCGCAGTTCCCCCTCTTCATCCCGCAGAGCTTCATCGAGAAGGAGAAGTCCCACGTGGAGGGGTTCTCCCCGGAACTGGCGGTGGTGACGCACGGCGGGGGAGAAAAGCTGGAAGAGCCTCTGGTGGTCCGGCCGACTTCGGAGACCATCATCGGCCACTCCTACGCCCGGTGGATCCAGTCCTACCGGGACCTGCCGCTGCTGATCAACCAGTGGAACAACGTGGTGCGCTGGGAACTGCGGACCAAGCTGTTTCTGCGCACTCTCGAGTTCTTCTGGCAGGAGGGGCACACGGCCCATGCCACGGCGGAGGAAGCCGAGGCCGAGACCCTGCAGATGATCGACATCTACCGGGACTTCGCCGTCAACGAGGCCGCGGTTCCGGTGATCGTCGGGCGCAAATCCGCGGGCGAGCGGTTCGCGGGCGCCAACGAGACCTACACGATCGAGGCGATGATGGGGGACGGAAAGGCGCTGCAGTCGGGCACCAGCCACAACCTGGGCCAGAACTTCGCCAAGGCGTTCGAGATCCGGTACCTGGACAAAAACGGGGTCCTGCAGCACTGCTGGACCACCTCCTGGGGCGTTTCCACCCGCTTCATCGGCGCCATCATCATGGTGCACGGCGACGACCAGGGGCTGATCCTGCCGCCGCGGCTCGCCCCCTGGCAGGTGGTGATCGTCCCCATCTACAAGAGCGACGAAGAAAAAGCCTCGGTGCTGGAAGCGGCCCGCGGGGTACGCGCGGAGCTGGCCGGTTTCCGGGTGACCCTGGACGAGAGGGAGGGCTCGAGCCCCGGCTTCAAGTTCAACGACTGGGAGATGCGGGGGGTCCCCCTCAGGATCGAAATCGGGCCGAAGGACGTGGCCAAGGGGACGGTGGTGCTGGCCCGGCGCGACCGGCCGGGCAGGGAAGGGAAATCGTTCGTCCCGCGGGAGGGGGTCGCCGAGGCGGTGGGCCGGACGCTGGACGAGATCCAGCACTCGCTGTACGAGCGCGCGCTCGCCTTCCGCGAGTCCCGCACCGCCGATCCCGCGGACTACGCCGCATTCAAGTCCGCCGTGGAACAGGGGTTCGCCTGGTCCTACTGGTGCGGCAGCGCCGAGTGCGAAAAGAGCATCAAGGAGGAGACGAAGGCGACGCTGCGGTGTGTCCCGCTCGATCAGCCTGCCGGGGAGGGGCGCTGCATCTACTGCGGCGCCCCGGCCAGGGAAAAGGCCTATTTCGCCAAGGCTTACTGACCCGGGCTATCGCATGTCGCGGGCGAACCGTTCGGCCGACTCGTAGTTCATGTAGCGGTTGTTCCTCTTCTGCTCCCCCAGGGTCGAGTCCGGGCTTCCCCCGTAGTCGTGGCCGGGATAGAGGAGAGTGGAATCGGGAAGCTCCCGGAGCGTCCGGCACAGGCTCCGCCACATCTTTTTCGCGTCCCCTCCCGGCGTGTCGACGCGCCCGCAGGCGTCGACGAAGAGCGTGTCCCCCGAGAAGAGGCATCCTTCGACCAGGAAGCATTGCGACCCGGGGGTGTGCCCCGGGGTGTGCAGGCACTGGACCGCGAGGCTCCCCACCCGGACGATCTCCCCGTGCGACACGGTGCGGATGCCGGGCGCGCAGGCCTCGAAAAGTCCCACATCGAGCCCGAAGGCGCCCGCAGTCTGGCGCACGTAGGACAGTTCCTCCTCGTGCAGGACCACCTCGGCGTCGACCGCCGCGAGCAGCGGCTCCAGCGCGTTGACGTGGTCCGGGTGCCCGTGCGTCAGGAGGATGTGTCGGATCCCGAGTTCCGCCTCCCGCGCCCGCCGGAGGATGGCCGCCGCGTCCCACGCGGGGTCCACGACCGCCGCCTCCCGCGATGACGGGCATCCGACCAGGTAGACGAAGTTCATCATGGGGCCGAGTTCCATCCGGTGGACGATGATGTTTTCGGGCGTCATGGCTCCTCCACCCGACAGTATACAGGGGGGCGGGGGAGTTTTCAGGTATCCGCCCCGGGGAAAAAGCTGGTATAAAGCGGGCATGCCGGACAGGGATACCCATGGGAAGCTGGTGGAGGCGTGGCTGCGTTTTCACCGGGATGAACTCTGCCAGAAGCTGGACGCGGTCTTCGTCTTCGGCGGCGAGGGGGTGGAAATCTGGTGCGTCGTCGAAAGCCAGAAGCACTACGAGCGGCTCCGGCGTTTGCTGGTGCCGCTGGAGGGGGCTTTCCGGGTGGATGTCTATCCGACGCAGCCTTCCAAGGTGCCCGGAAAGAAGATGGAGGACCCCCCTCCCAGCCTCTGCGAAAACCGCGAGCTGCGGGCGTTCCTGGAGGACCCGTTTCTGCGCTTCGAGCGGTCCCTGGAGGACCTCGGGATCCGCGGGTCGATTTTCCCCCCCGATGAGTTGATGAAGCGGAGGCTGCTGGCTTACGCCGAACAGCTCCTCGGGTGGAACGAAAGGGTCCGGCGCTACGGGTCGGACCTGCCCGAGCTGGTTGCGGTCGCCTCCGACCCGGCGCGCCCGGGGCACCTGAGGAGAATGGCGGCCGGCGTCTGCCGCGCCCATGCCCGGGAACTCGAGAAGGTCGTACGGAAGATGAAAAAGGAGCTGACCTACGCGATCCCCGATCCGTCCGACGGCCGGGAACCGCCGGGCGGAAGCGAAGTGGGGGTCGGGGCGGGCGATCCGGGGGAGGGGGCGGAACAGGTCGCCCGGGCCGCCGGGGAGGTTTTCCGGGGTGTGAAGCGCTTCCTCCACCCCGAACGGCATACCGTGGATGTGAACGACCTGCACCGGCCGGGACTCCTCGAGTCCGTGGAAGCGCTTGAAGGGGCCGTAAAGCGCCTCGGGAAACTTCTTGATGAAACCCGGCCCTCGTGACCGGGGCGGGCCGGCAGGGGATGACATGACGCTTACGCCTGAAGTGGACGCGCACCCGCTCTGGATCGAAAACCTGCGCCGATACGAGACGCTCGGGGAACTCCGCCGGTCCCCTTTCTTTGCCGAATGGGGGGAGCGGATCGAGCGGTTTCTGGCCATCCCCCAGGTTGTCCGCCTCCCCGGAGCGGCGCCCCGCCTCCGCTCCTTCGTCCGGGCAGCTTCCTGGAACGTGGAGAAGGGGAGGCGGTTTGAAGACATCGCCCGCCTGCTCGAGGCGGACCCGGTCCTCAAATGGGCCGACGTGATCCTGCTCAACGAGGCGGACCGGGGGATGAACCGGTCGGGAAACCGGCATGTGGCCCGGGACCTGGCCCGTCGGCTCGGGATGCACATGGTCTTCGCCCCCGCCCATTTCGAACTGACGAAGGGGGTCGACGAAGAGCTGACGCTCCAGGGGGAAAACAGGGAGGGCCTGCAGGGGAACGCCATCCTCTCCCGTTACCCGATCGAGGAGGCCCGGACGATAGTCCTTCCCGTCTCCTTCGAGCCATACGAGTTCCACGAAAAGCGCTTCGGCCGGCGCAACTGCCTGTGGGCGCGGCTGAGGCTCGGGGAGGGGGCCCTGTGGGCGGGAACGACCCACCTGGAACTGCGCAACACCCCCGCGTGCCGCGCCGCGGCGATGCGGTGCATCCTCGAGCGACTCCCCGGCGCCGGGGAGGAGGCGTATGTCCTCGGCGGAGACCTCAATACCAACACCTTCGGGCGCGGGACCGCATGGCGCACGCTCAAGGCGGCATCACGCCTGCTCCTGCTTCCCCCGTCGCGGGTCGAGCGGCAGCTGCTGCACCCGGAATCGGGGCGGGAACCCCTCTTCGCGGCGCTCCGGCGCGGCGGATTCGAGTGGGAGGGCTTCAATGGCGCCGGGGAAACCGCCCGCGCCCCCATCGGCTCGTTGGAGGAGACGCGGGTTCTCCCGCGGCCGCTCCGCCGCCGGATCCTGGGCCGGCTGGACGCCTACGGGGGATGCCTCGGGCTCAAGCTGGATTGGCTCCTGGGGCGAAACATCCGGGGGCTCCGTGCCGGACAGGCCAGGGACCGGGCGACGGGGGTGGAATCGGCGGACCCCGGATGCCGGGCGGCGGTGCATACGGGTCCCGACCGCCTTTCGGATCATTTACCCATATACGCCGATCTCGATCTGTCATAATGGGAGGATCCCGCCCCGGCGGGAGAAAGGGTTTTATGAGCCGAAGCGAGCGTTTTCTAAGGGCCTGCCGCGGGGAGGCCGCCGACTGCACCCCGGTCTGGTTCATGCGCCAGGCCGGGAGATACATGAAGGCGTACCAGGAGATCCGTGCCCGGTACCCGCTGATGGAGATGTTCCGCACTCCCGGGCTCGCGGCCGAGATCACCCTGCAGCCGGTCCGCGCCTTTTCGATCGACGCCGCCATCATCTTTGCCGACATCCTCCTCCCCCTGGAGGGGATGGGGATCGGCTTCGAGTTCGTCGAAAGCCGGGGGCCCGTGATTGCGCGGCCTGTGCGCAGCGCCGCGGACATCGAGGCGCTCAGGGTGGCCGACCCCGAGGAAGACCTGGGTTACGTGCTCGAGGCCGTGCGCAATGTGAGGGCCGAAATCGACGGGAAGGTCCCGCTCATCGGCTTTGCCGGTGCCCCGTTCACCCTGGCCGGGTATGCGATCGAAGGGGGGGGGTCCCCCAACCATCTGCTGACGAAAAGGGTGATGTACGAGCAGCCCGAGGCCTGGGACCTCCTGATGGACAAGATCGTCCGGACGCTGGTCCCCTTCCTGAAGGCGCAGGTGCGGGCGGGGGCCCAGGCGGTGCAGCTGTTCGATTCCTGGGTCGGCTGTCTCGACCCTTCAGACTACGCGCGCTACGTGGCGCCTCACACGCGGAGGATCTTCCGGGAACTGCGTGCGGAGGCCATAGTTTCCATCCACTTCGGGACCGGGACCGCGGGACTGCTCCCGTTCATGGCGGAGGCGGGGGGCGACGTCCTTGGAGTGGACTGGCGGCTTCCGCTCGGGGAGGCGTGGCGGAAAGCGGGACCCGGGGTGCACATCCAGGGGAACCTCGATCCGGCGGCACTGCTGGCCCCCCGGGAGGTCCTCGTCCGGAAAGCGGTGGAGGTGCTCGATTCCGCCGCCGGCCGGCCCGGACACATCTTCAACCTGGGGCACGGGATCCTCCCCGGGACACCCGAGGATTCGGTGCGGGCCCTGGCGGACCTGGTGCACGAGCGTTCCGCGGGCCTCAGTCGAACACAACCGTCTGCAGCGACGTGATCTCGATGGTCTTGCCGCAGCGCGGATTCCGGCACCGGACCTTGTCGTCGAGCCGGATGCGGTAGTCGCGGGCCTTGGCGTACCTCGCCCGGTCGCGTTCGTCCGCGCCGCGCGGGAGGGACCCCTTCTTGGTCCTCCGGCGCCACCGGATGGGGTATTCCATCGAGGTCCGGCATTTCGGGCAATAGATGGTGGCGTTTACGGTCTCGTCTTTTTCGTTGTACAGGTCGCGTTCTTCCATGGGATCGTATTATATGCTTCAATGCTCCCGGCGGCATCAAGAACTTGCCCCGAACGGAAAATAAAGGCGCGTGGCATCCGGGCGGCGCCCGCCGCCGGGACGGCGGCGGCCTCATCAGGGAACAGGAGATTATGGGACTCATCAGCAGGCTCTTTTCAAGGGAATCCGGGCCTTCGCCGGGCCAGGTCCGGAAGGCGCTCAAACAGGTCACGCAGATGCACGGCGAGGCGGGGACCCGCGTCGCCGCCATGGAGCGCCTCGCCTCCTGGCGCACCTCCGAGGCCGCCCGGGCGCTTCTGCGGCGGTTTACGGTCCAGACACCGCAGGCCAGCATGGACCTGGAGGAGAAACAGTATGCGGTCAAACTGCTTGCCGGCATGGGGGAACAGGCCGTCGAGCCGATTCTCCAATACCTGAGGACGGAGCCGGACGTGACCCACCCGGTCCGGGCGCTCGAGGAACTCCTCGAGCCGGGGGAATTCCACCGCGCGCTGGTCGGGATCCTTACCCGGATGGCGGAAGAATACACCCGCTGGCCCGAGGCCAAGGCTGTGCTGATCGGGCGCCTTTCCGACCAGGCGTTTTCCCAGGTTGCGGATACGGTGGAGCGTTTCATCGACGACGACGATGACGACGTGTCGATCGCCTCCATCGACTATCTCGCCCGCAACGGGGAGGAAGCCGTACGGGAAAAGCTGCTGGAGGCTTTCCTGGCTGCCGAACACCGTCCCAGGGTCCGGGGGAGGATCCTGGACCACTTCTGCGAACTGGGGTGGCCCGTCAGGGGATACCGCAAGAAGATGGAGGAGGCGGTCGAACTCCCCTACTACCTGACGGGCAAGGGGATTGTCAAACGCCGGACCGGACCGGAAGCCTGAAGCCGCCGGTCAGTTTCCCCCGAAGAACGATTCGAGCGCCTGGTTGAACGCCTGCGGTTTTTCCAGGAACATGGCGGAGCCGGTTCCTTCGATGATTTCGAGCCCGGACCGGGGCACGCTGTTCTTGAGGTACTCCCCGAGCGCCCGGTTCTCCGGCGTGGTGACAAAGAGGCTGGGAACGGTGATGTGGCGGAGATCGTCTCTCCTGTCTCCCGTGACGAGGTCGAAATAGAGCGCGAATGCCGCCGCCATGGGGGTTTTCAGGCTGGCCCGGGACAACTGGCCGATCACCCGCTCGCCCGGACCCGACCGGAACAGGCCGCGGACATAGCCGTCGGTGGCCTCGGGGCGGTCGTCCTGGAAGCCCAGCAGCAGTTTCCGGGTCCGGTCCAGCGGGACTCCGGCGTAATCCTCCGATTCCACGAACGCCGGGCTGAAATCGACGAATACGGCCATGTCGGGATCGATCGTCTCGGGGCTGGCCAGGTATTCCAGCAGGGCCGTCCCCCCCGCGCCCCACCCCACCAGGTAGGAGTGCTCGATTTTGAGCTCCTGCAGGAACGCGTGCAGGTCGGCCGCCTGCTGGCGGTAGGTGTTCCCCTGCTCGGTCTTCGTGGTCTCCCCGTGACTGCGGGGATCCAGGGCCAGCACCCTGAAGCCGCGGGCGGAGAAATAGGGGATCTGCTCCTGCCAGGCTTCGGCCGGCATCGTCCATCCCGGGATGAAAACCAGGGTGCGGTCGCCGGAGCCCGCATCCAGGTAGCGTATCCTGATATCCCCCACCTTCAGCTTCTGCTCCCTCCATGTGGCGCCGTTCCCCGCCGGGAGCAACGGCACGCCGAGAAGCATCATCCCCACCCACAGAACTCCCGCCCGCCATGGCATCTTCATGTTTCCCCTTCCTCCTCGGAAACCGCGCGATCTTCCCATCCTCGCTCCGAAATCGATCGTGGTCAACCGTCAATCGACGGCCTGAGTACCATTGTATGTAACAAGCCGCATCATTTTGACGTAATTACAAAACGAAACCGGTCAGAATCGACCGGCTTCCGGACGCGCCTTCCCCGATGGGAGCGCCTCGATTTTTTGACAGGAGACAGGGTAAAAAGTCATGCTTCGATTCCTGCTTGCCGCTCTGCTCGTGGCCGTCCCGCTGGGCGCGGGGTCGGCAAACGCCCAGGCTGTTGTGTTTAAAAACTTTGCCTCGTTCCGAAATCTCGTTCCGGGGATCGATTTTTTCGCCTCCAGCCGTAAGGACGTGTCCCCCTACGAAAAGCCCGCGGCCGAGGCGGTCGCGCGGCTGAAAGAGCTGATGGGCGAGGACCTGCCCAAGGGCGCCATCTTCATCTGCTCCAGTCTGCAGCAGAAGGATTCGATCTTCGAGCCCCGGGTTCTCCGGTCCGGCTACAGCTGGTCCATAACGGTGGTGACCCCCGAAGTGCGCATGCAGGAGATGATGGAGCGCATGCAGGCCCAGATGGGGGACAACGTCCCGGCCGAGATGAGGGACCGGATGCGAAAGCGGCCTCCGGAGATGATGCTGGCCAATGTCGAGCAGCAGGCGGCGGCCACCCTGGTGTTGCAGATCGCCCATGCGGTGATCCAGACCTCCATGGACGAAAACATCCGGTTCCGCTCCTCCCGGCTGGACGACATGGGCAAGAGCCCTCTGCCGGACTGGCTGGATATAGGGATCGCCTGGTACGCCGCGGGCGCCAAGGCGAATCTGGAGTTTCTGAATCAGAACATGGAGCAGACGTTTCCGATCGAAGATATTCTTTCCATGTCCCGTCCCTTTGTGGCATCGTCCTTCGACCAGGGGGGCGGCATGCCCGGAATGGACGGCGGCGGCATGCCCGGAATGAACGGCGGAGGCTTTCCTGCAGGAGGTTTCCCCGGCGGCGGCATGCCCGGCATGAACGGGGGAGGGTTTCCTGCAGGAGGTTTCCCCGGCGGCGGCATGCCCGGAATGAACGGGGGCGGCTTTCCTGGAGGAGGCTTCCCAGGCGGCGGGGCTTCAGGAGGCCAGAGAGCTTCCAGGGGCGGCGGGTCCGGGCGGTCCGGAAGCGCGGGGGGCGGCGGGATGGCGCAGCGGACGATCCCCAAGGATGAGCAGGACCGGATGCTGTTCGACGGCCAATCCAGCACCTTCTTCTACTTTCTGATCGAGAAGGCGGGGGTGGAAAAGATCCGGGAAATGATCCGGACGGCGCGGGACGGGGCGGAAAGCCGGGAGTATATTGAACGACCGGATGTGCTGGGGGGCGATTTTGCGAAGATCGAAGAGGAATGGGCCGCATGGGTCAAAACCCTGAAGTCTTAGGATGATTTGAGACTGCCGGCCGGACCGGATCCAACAACCATAATCGGGATTTTGCGGGATGGGTATGGAAAGAAAACGGAATTCAATCGTTACGGGATTGGCTGCGCTTCCGGTGGTGGCCCTGATTCTTGCCCTCTCGGCGGGATACACGTCGACCGCATCCGCCCAGAACCCCGGGCTCGAGAGCAAGAAGGGTTCGGATCCGCTCCCCGCCGCGGCGGAAAAGCCGGGTGCAAAGAAGGCGGCGGCCTACGTCGTCGACAACGGGGAGATCGTGAGGGAAGTCGTGCTTACGGGGGAACTGAAGGCGCGGAACTCCACCATGATCAGCGCCCCGCGGATTCAGAGCAGCTTTTCCAACACCGTCACCTACCTGGCTCCCGAAGGAGCGATGGTGAAAAAGGGGGAACGCATCGTGGAGTTCGACGATTCCTCCCTGTTGAGCCAGAAATCGGAGGCGGAGCGGACTCTGGACGAAGCCAAGCTGAATATCCAGAAGAAGAAGGCCGACCTGGAAGCGGAACGCTGCGACCTGCTCAATTCGCTGTCGCAGGCTGAATCGAGCCTGAAGCAGGATGAGCTTTACGGCAGGATCAGCAAGGACCTTCTCCCCGCCAACACCTACCAGAAATACCAGTTGAACGTCACCAAGTCGAAACTGTCGCTTCAGAAGGCCCGGGAGCAGATGGATAATTTCGAAAAGAGCTACACTTCGCAGATGGCGCTGGTGGAGATCAACCGGTCCCAGGCGGAGATCAACCTGAAAAAGATCGAAAGCGACATGCAGGTGCTGAAGATCGACGCCCCGCAGGACGGCATCCTGATCTACGGCGACAACTGGGCGAGCAACCGGAAGGTCCAGACCGGGGACAACATCTTCCCCGGGATGGAGGTCGCCAGCCTCCCCGACCTGTCCAGCATGCAGGTGCTGGGCTTTGTCTACGATACGGAGTACAGCACCCTGTCGCCCGGGCAGCGATGCCGCGTCCGGTTCGACGCGCTGCCGGGCTACGAGGTCGGGGGAGTGATCGAATCGCTCACGAGCGTGGCCGGCAGGAAGGGCTTCGCCTCGGAACAGAAGGTTTTCCAGACCGTCGTCCGGCTGGACAAGGTGGATGTCGACATGCTGAAGCCCGGGATGACGGCACAGGTGGATGTGCCCCTGGTCCTGGCCGGGGATGCGCCGGCGATCCCCAGGGAATACCTCGGGGTGGACAACCAGGGGCGCCAGTTCGTGCTCAAGGGGGCGGATCTCAAGCAGGCGAAGAAGGAGTTCGTCGAAATCGGCGCCGTCGGGGACAAGCTGCTCGAGGTCCTTTCCGGCGTAAAGGCGGGGGACCGGCTGATCGCGGCGCAGTATGAGGCGGAGGTATCCAAATGAAGAATCAGAAACGCATCATCCTGCTGGCCCTGATCGTGATCCTGGCCGGGGCAGGGTATTGGCTTTATCGTTCCCGGCGCGCCTCCGCAAACGTCGGCGACAAGGACCTGATCACGGCTCAACAGGTCGATTTCCCCGTGATCATCAGTGCCACCGGGGTGCTGGAGGCGTCCCGGAGCGTGAGCGTCGGTCCGCCCCAGATCCGCCGCGAGAGGCGGTTCAAGCTGATGCGCATGGTAGACGAGGGGACCGCGGTGTCCGAAGGGGATTTCCTGATGGAGTTCGACACCTCGGAGATCACCTCGCGGTTGCGGGACGAGACCGCCAATTTCCAGCGGGTCCAGGAGGAAAGGCAGAAGAAGCGTTCCGATACCGACATCCAGCTCAAGAACCTGAAGCTCTCGCTGGAGCAGGCGAAGTCCGACCTGGAAAAACTGGAGGTCAAGCTCAGCTCCCAGGTCGATCTCGTCAGCGGGATCGAAATCGAGCAGACGCGGATCCAGCGGGACGCCGCGAAGAGAAATGTCGAGCTGCTGGAAAAGAAGGTCGAGTACAAGACCGAAAGCGGGCAGCTCGACCTGCAGATATCGCGCAGCAACGAAGGGCATTACCGGGGCCGGATGGATGACCTGATGGACGCCATGGATTCCTTTGTCGTGAGGGCGCCGGTGGCGGGAGTCGTGATCTACAAGCGCGACTGGAACAACGAGGCGAGGGAGATCGGGAGCAATATTTTTGCCATGGATGCGGTCATGGAGATCCCGGACCTGTCCAGCATCCGGGCCAAGATCCAGATCGACGAGATCGATTCCGGCAAGATCAGGATGGGGCAGGAGGCCAACATCACTGTGGATGCCGTCAGGGGGCGCTCCTTTGTCGGGAAGATCGTCAACATCGGGACCATCCTGAAGCAGGCCACGTTCGACCGGCCGCAGAAGGTGATCGACGCCTACCTGGAAATCGGCGAACTGGATACGAAACTGCTCCGTCCCGGCATGAACCTGAAGGCGCAGATCCGTGTCGGCGAATATCCCCAGGTCGTGGTCATCCCGCTGTCCAGCATCCAGGAGCGGGACGGGCGGTCCTACGTTCAGGTGTGGAAGCCTGAAATCAAGAAATTTGAATGGCGCGAAATCAGCCTGCGCACCAATGACGGGATGACGGCGGTGGTGGAGGCCGGGCTCGAGGCCAACGAGAGGATCCGGTCCCGGCCGGTGGTGTAAAAGCGAGGTATCCTATGAAATTCAGCGGCGAAACTCAGAAACCGATATCGAGTCCATGGAAGAAGAACCTGGGGAGGCTTGCGGCGCTGGCATTGCTGGTGGCGTGCGGCGTGCTGCTCTTCCTCTACCGCGGCAGCCTGTCGAGCCGGATCTCCAGGGTTTTCGCCGCGGCCGACGAAAACCCCATTCCCGTCACCGAACTGGTGCGGCAGGCTTTTTCCCTCAAGGTGACCTCCAACGGCGAAATCGTCGGCATGGAGACGACGCCGGTCGCCACCCCCAATACATCGTCGGGAAGCCTGACCATCGGCTGGCTCATCCCGGAGGGGACCTTTGTCAGGGCGGGGCAGCCGGTGATCCGGTTTGACAACACCGACGCCAAGTTGAGCCTGGAGAAACAGGAAAACACCCTGGAGGCGAACCAGCAGAACACGCAGATCAAGACGCTGCAGCAGGGAACCGAGGAAACGGTGCTCGGCATCGACCGGAAGGACGCGGAGGAGGAATACGACTACGCGATGACGGTCATGCCCCAGGACGAGTCGATCTTCTCCAAGTGGGACATCATCACCGCCCAGGCCGACGCCCGCTACGCCAGGGAAAGGATCGAATTCCTCAAGAGCAAGGGGAAGACGCAGCAGCGGATCGCCCGGTCCGACCAGCAGATCCTGGCCATCGAGAGGAACAAGGCCCAGTCGGAAATCTCCATGATCCGCCAGACGCTGAACTCGCTCGAACTGCTGGCGCCCGTGGACGGCCTGGTCCTGTACCGCCGGGACCGCCGGGAGGAGCCGAAGGTCGGGGACGATTCCCATCCCGGCCAGGTGATCCTGGAGGTGATCAACCTCGACGTCCTGCAGGCCCGCATCTACGTCCTGGAGAGGGACGGGGGGAGCCTGGAGAAGGGGCAGCCGGTGGTGATCAAGCTCGACGCGATTCCGGAAAAGGAATTCAACGGCACCATCACCTCCGTTTCCTCCGTGGCGTCCTCGCTGGAACGCAACTCTCCGCTCCGCTATTTTACCTGCGATGTGGGCATCGCCGACGCCGGCGGGGACCTCAAGCGGATCCGCCCCGGGATGAACCTGCGCGGGGACGTGATCCTGGAAAAATACGAATCGTGCTTCGTCGTTCCCTCGGGCGCCGTGGTGGCCAGGGAGAGCGGGAACATCGTTTACGTGCAGGCGGCGGGAAAATTCGAGGAGCGGCCGGTCCAGACCGGGCTCAGTTCCCATGGTGAAGCCATCATCCTCGAAGGAGTCGAGGAGGGGGAACTGATCGCGCTCGCGGACCCCAAGGGGGGGCGTAAACTCTATCTTCCCGATTTCAACAAGGGGGGGCAGCAGAACGGGATGCCGGGCATGCCCGGCATGCCTCCGGGCGGCATGATGCGGGGGATGCGGGGCGGGCCGCCGAGATAGATTTTCCCGAGCGGGTGTTGCTGCAAACGGTGCATCTGGCAGTGAACTAGGCAAGCGCATTTTTGTACGAGGCTGGATTCCTATGTTATCGATGGAAACGATGATCGGCGCCCTGGCGAGTCTGGGAAGGCACAAACTGCGGTCCTTTTTGACCATGCTCGGCATGATTTTCGGAGTCGGCGCCGTGATCGCCATGCTCTCGATCGGCGCGGGGGCGGAGGAGGAGAGCCTGCGCACCATCGCCAGCTTCGGCATCCGGAACATCATCATCCAGGCCAAGGAATTCAAGACGGAAGAGCTCCAGCAGATCCGTACGGAGTCGCTCGGCGTCAGCATGCGGGACGTGGAGGCGCTGGAGTCGATCCTCAAACCCAAGCCGCTGATCTCCGCCTCGAGGCTGGTGAAAACCTACCAGGTGAATTCGGAAAAGGCGCGCAGCGACAGCCGGGTGCTCGGGGTTTCGAGCACCTACCCCGTCATCCAGAACCTGAAGCTGCTGCAGGGGGCCTTCTTCCTGGAGGAGGACGAAAAGGCCAACGGCCAGGTCTGCGTGCTCGGCATCGCGGCCAAGCAGAAGCTGTTCGGGTTCGGGGACGTGCTGAACGAGAAGATCAAGGTGAACGATGTCTGGTTCACGGTGGTGGGGATCCTGGCCGACGCCACGGTCGAAAAGCAGGAGTTCGAGGGGGTCAAGATCCAGAACCCCAACAACGACATCTATATCCCGATCACCACCGCGATCCGCAAGTTCGACACCGAGAGCGTCGAAAACGAGCTGAACGAGATCGTCATCCGGATCGCCGACGACGCCGAAATCAAGGAACAGGCGTCGACGATCAACAACCTGATGTCGGTGATGCACCACTACGTGGACGACTATTCCATCGTGGTGCCGGAAAAGCTGCTGGAACAGAACCAGCGGACCCAGGGGATCTTCAACGTCGTCATGGGCGCCATCGCCAGCATTTCGCTCCTGGTCGGCGGCATCGGCATCATGAACATCATGCTGGCCTCGGTCCTGGAGAGGACCAACGAGATCGGGCTGCGGCGCGCCATCGGCGCCAAGAAGCTGGATATCCGGATGCAGTTCATGGCTGAGGCCGTAGCCATCAGCCTGGCGGGCGGCATCATCGGGGTGGGCCTGGGTTACGGCATATCAAAGGCGGTGGCCGCTTTTTCGGGGTGGAATACCATCATCACCGCCGCTTCGGTGGGGCTGTCCTTCGGCGTCAGTTCGGTTATCGGGCTGATTTTCGGCATCTACCCCGCGGTCCAGGCCTCGAACCTGGACCCGATCGAGTGTCTCCGTTACGAATAGTCTTTGGGCCATGGCGCGGAGTGCGCCGAAACGGAGGCTGACTTGAGTCCTGGATCCGGCCGGAAGAGCCTCAGGAAGTACGAAGTCACCAATCTCCTGTTTTTCCTGGGCCTCATCCTCGCGCTTGGGATCCTCGTGACGTTCGTATTCCGCCACTACGGGACCCGCAACCAGGTCATCGAGGAGGAATCGGACCTGGGCGTCGTCTCCGAGGCCTTGAGTGACGCGTCCGATGTCGGTCTTTTCTACCTCGGGACGAAGATATCGGAAACCCAGCGACAGTACCGGAGCCGCTTGGAAATACCGGTCACCGACGACGGCCTGCTCAAGGAGCTTTTCGACCTCCCGGGAGTGGACGAGGTGACGCTCGACCAGCGCATCCTCATCATCCGCAAGAGCGGCTCCGTCCGCTGGGACGCCATCCGGCCCGGGGTCCGGCGCATCATCAACAATCATCTTCACATACATTACTGATCCAGCCAGCCCGCGCCCGGCGGATTTTTGTAACAACCCGCCCCTTTTTCGTAAATAATCAGTGAGCATGATGGATCCGTCGGATTCCGAACTGATCGAGAGGACGCTCAAGGGGGACGAGGGGGCTTTCGCGGAGCTGGTGCGTCGTTACCAGTCCGTGGTCTGGGGAACGGTGCACCGCGTGCTGGGAAATTCCTCCGAGAACGAGGATGCGGTCCAGGAGGTGTTCCTGCGGGCCTTCGGCGCGCTCGGGAAATTCGACCGCCGGTATCCTTTCGGCCCATGGGTGGCGCGCATCGCCACCAATTACTGCATCGATCAACTGCGGAGGAAAAGGAGCCGGAAAGTGCAGCTCTGGTCCGAACTCAGGGAGCACGAGCAGGAGAGGCTGTTGCGGGACCTTTCCATGGAGCGGAGCCCGGCAGCGGCGGGTCCGGGGGTGGAAGATTCAGAAGGCTATGCCCGGGTGGCCCGGGCCCTGCTTGACGGGCTGAATCCCAAGTACCGGGCGGCGTTCATTTTGCGGGAAGTGGAGGATAAGGACTACGGCGAGGTGGCGGCCACCCTGGGGACGAGCGAGGTGGCCGCCCGGGTCAGGGTTTCCCGGGCCCGAGCGGAGCTGCAGAAGAGATTTCGCGCCTACCTTCGAGGCTGCGGCGCAAAGGAGCAGGAGCGATGAAGCATACGTGTGCCCTGCTGGACCTCTACCGGGACGGGGAATTGGACGATGCCGGGCGGGAAAGGTTCCAGTCGCATCTGACCGGTTGCATCGACTGCAGGTCGAGGCTCCGGATGCTCGACAACCTCGTCTTCGTCCTGAAGACGGAAAAAATTCAGCAGGTCGACCTGGCTGCCCGGATTGCCCGCAGGGCGTTCGAGCCCGCCCCGACCTGGGATGCGCTGATCGCCTCCTGTTTCCGGCCCAAGCCGGCCGTGGCGGCTGCGGTGGCGGGGGTTCTGCTCTTCGCCTTTCTCTGGCTCCTGCCCGGAAATCGCACCGTCTCGGCTTATACGGAGTATGAAAAGCTCTTGAACGAAGCGGAATCGAGCAATCTGGCGGGTCGGCTGCTGGTCCAGAACGACAGCGAGCTGCTCCTGCAACTGGCTCCGTTGGAGGAATAGGGGTGAGAAACCGCGCGCGCGCATGGGCGATCCTGATCGCCGTCTTCCTCCTCGGGTCCCTGCTGGGAGCCGGAGGAGCTTTTTTCTGGTTCAAGATGCATCCCGG
>JAFGSS010000195.1 GCA_016934555.1 Acidobacteriota bacterium
AGGGCGCTGACGAACTTCACGTTGAGCCCGGTTTCCTCGAGCCTGGCGGGCATGGGGGGGAAGAAATCTTCGGCGATCGGGTCCATGGTCTCCTCGGCAATAAGCAATTCCCTAACCTCATCGGCCGCGCCGGCGAGGGATTTACCGAAAAACGCCGGCGCCGCCCGCCGCAATTTCCCTTGATCCCCGACGCCAAACCCCATAGTATGTTTGTTTTCAACCATCAGCGGGCATTCGAACCCTATGGCGCTCCTGAGAAAAAACAACCGCAGCCTCCGCCTGAAGGCCGTCCGGCTCTACCTCCTGGCGGTGCTCTGCGCCACCCTCGTCCTGCTCGGCTTCAGCGTGGTCTCCCTCTACGAGCAGCGGCTGCGGACGAAGGAGCTGTCCACCCGGACCCTCGACGACGCCGGGGAGCAGCTGGCCCGGGAGCTGGAGCACCGGGTCGCGCTTCTGGCCGAAGACTGCCTCGACCCGCACGCCCTGGGGATGCTGCGCTACGACCCGGACCGCTCCGAGGCGCTCGAGCAGCTCGCCCGCTACCGGGAATACTTCCACCGGCGGCGCGAACTGCACCCGATTGCGGTCGGTTTCTTTATCTTCCAGGGGACACGCCTGGTCTTTCCCCGCCTCGACCTGCCGCCGGAGGAGACGCCGGAGGCGATGGCGGCCGCCCGGCCGGCGCCGCAGAACGCGGCCTTTTTGCGCCTGCTGGCCGAAGGGGAGCAGCTGGAAACCAGGGGGGACAGATATCGGGCGGCGCAGGCGTTTCGCCAGGCCGAGGCCCTGCCAGTAGGCCCCCGGCTGCGGGGGACGGCGCTCTACCGCGCCGCATGGGCGCTTCGCCGCACAGGGAGGGAGAGGGAGGCGCGGGAGGCGCTGCGGCTCTTGGTGAGGCGCTACGGAGACGAGTACGACCTATCCCAGCGTCCCTTCGCCCTCGCCGTGGCGACAAGCGAGGACGCGCCGATCCTCGAGCCCCCCCTCCCCACCGTCCACGACCTCTACCACGACCTGCTCGAGGGGCGCTGGGAGCTGTCGGCCGCCCAGCTCGAGCGCATCCTCCCGAACCTCGAATCGCGGCTGGGGGCGGGGGAAACCTACCGCACCGACTCCTTCTTCCTCTCGGGGATGAAAACGGCCGCCGCCATCCGGGCCCATTTCTCCCCGGAGCGGCTCGAGCAGCCGAACCGGACCTACCCCCAGGCCTTCCACCACCAGGACACCCCCTACCAGGTTTTCATGACGCGCCTCCCGCAGCCGGGCGGCGACGACCTCACCGTCGGCTTCTTCCTCTCCTTCCGCTGGCTCGAGCGGGGCCTGATCCCGAGCTACGCCCGGCAGGGGGACTTCGGGTCGCTCCGGTCGGCCGAGCTCGTCGATTCGCAGCAGCTCGCGAGCCTCGGGCGGGAGGAGGGGGAAACGATCGCCTCCTTCCAGAACCTGCTCCCCTACTGGAAGCTGCGGGTGCTGGCCGACCCGGTTCCCCCGGCCCCCGAAGCACGCCGCGAAATCTGGTTCATGACCCTTTCGGCGGTGATGTTCGGCCTGATCCTGGCGCTCGGCCTCTTCCTCCTCATCCAGGTGTCGTGGGACATCCGCTCCTTCCAGCTCCGTTCCGACTTCGTGAGCGGCGTCAGCCACGAGTTCAAGACCCCGCTCAGCCTGATCCGCCTCTACAGCGAGACGCTGGCCGGGGACAACGGGGAGTTTTCGCCCGAGGACCGGAAGAACTACCTCAGCATCATCGCGCGCGAAAGCGCGCGCCTCACCCGGCTGATCAACAACGTGCTCGATTTTTCCCGCCGGGAAAAGAACCTCCCCCCGCCCGCGATACCCGAAGGTCAGCTCGAGGACACTGTGGCGCAGGTGGCCCAGGATTTCAGCGACTACCTGTTCATGAAGGGGTTCGAGCTCCGGCTCTCCATCCAGCCCAGCCTGCCCCCGGTGCGCCACAACCCGGAGCAGGTCTACCAGATGGTGGGGAACCTGCTTGACAACGCGCGCAAGTATTCGGGCTCCGCGCGCCTGATCCGGCTCAACACCTGGCGCGAGGGGGACGAGGTGGTCGTGGAGGTGCAGGATAACGGGATCGGGATTTCGGCCGAAGAGAAGAAACGGATCTTCGACCCCTTCTACCGCGTGCCCGGTACGGCCGAAAAGGGGGGGTGCGGGCTGGGGCTCTACCTCGTGGCCCAAGTCATGAAGGACCACGGGGGGAAAGTCGAGGCCGAAAGCGAGGTCGGCCAGGGGAGCCGCTTCCGGCTCCGCTTCCCGGTGGCCAAAGCACCTAAGACCAGGATCACGGCTATCGAAGCCCGGCTGAAACGGGGACTGGAAAGCTGACGTAAGGATCTATAAATGATCAAGATACTCATCGTCGAAGACAACGCCGAGATGGCCATGGGGCTCGAGCTGAACCTCAAGAAAGAAGGGTACAAGGTCCTCAAGGCCACGACCGGGGAGGAGGCGCTCAAGCGGGTGTTCCAGGACGGCCCCGACCTCATCCTGCTCGACGTCATGCTTCCCGGCATCAGCGGGCTGGACGTCTGCCGCGAACTGCGGCAGCGCTCGGTCTCGACCCCCATCATCATGCTCACGGCCAAGGGGGAGGAACTGGACCGCGTGCTCGGGCTCGAGATCGGGGCTGACGACTACGTCACCAAGCCGTTCGGCATCCGGGAGCTGATGGCCCGCATCCGCGTC
>JAFGSS010000196.1 GCA_016934555.1 Acidobacteriota bacterium
ATCACCTGGCGCTTCGTCGGCATCTCCGACCTGGTCAATATCTTCTGGGCCGTTCTCTTTTCCGAACTGGTGCTGGTCGTGCTGAGCCTCCCCAGCGGCGTGCTCCCGGAGCTTGCGCTCACGGGGATCTCCAAGCGCATCTTCTTCATCGACGGGATCATCAGCTTCGGCCTCATCGGCGCGCTGCGGATATCCAAGCGCGTCTACCTCGAGGTGATCCGCAAGAAGGGGGCAGCCGCGAAGAGCCCGAACACCCTCATCGTCGGCGCGGGCAACACGGGGGAGATGCTGCTGCGGGACCTGATGCGCAATAATTACAGCCGTTTCCTCCCCGTCGGGTTCCTCGACGACAACCGGACGCTGACGGGGAACTACATCCACGGCATCAAGGTGCTGGGGGCCATCGACAGGCTTCCCGAGATGGTGGACCGCTACAAGGTCCAGGCCGTCATCATCGCGATCCCGCGGCTGAACCACAAAACGCTCCGGCGGCTGTACGACATGGCGACGCGGGCCGAGGTCAAGAACATCAAGATCGTCCCGCGGATCTACGATTTCAGCCGGCCGGACATCAACATGCGGACCCTGGAGAGCATCAGCATCGAGGACCTGGTGGGGCGGCAGACCGTCTCCGTCGATTACAGGGGGATCCGGGCCTTCCTCCGGGGCAAGACCATCATGGTGACCGGGGCGGGCGGTTCGATCGGGTCGGAAATCGTGGTGCAGGCCTGTGCCTTCGACCCGGAACGCGTCCTCCTGTTCGACATCGACGAGACCGAGCTGCACAACCTGGGGCTCAGGCTGCGGCGGCTGTTTCCGCACCTGATGGACCGCGTGGTCTACATCACGGGGGATGTCCGCGACGAGATCCGGCTGCGCGAGGTCTTCGAGCGGTTCCGGCCCCAGATCGTGTTCCACGCCGCCGCCTACAAGCACGTCCCCATGATGGAGTGCAATCCCAAGGAGGCGGTCAAGGTGAACGTGTTCGGCACCTACAACCTGGCCGCTACGGCCCGGTCGCACGGGGTCGAGAAGTTTGTGATGATATCGTCGGACAAGGCGGTGCGCCCGACGAGCGTGATGGGAGCCACGAAGAGGCTGGCGGAGCACATCTGCAGCGCCCTGAACGAAAAGGCGCATGGAAAGATCGCCCTCATCCCCGGCGGCGGGACCCGGCCCTACCCCGCGCCGGCGCCCTCGACCCGCTTCATCTCCGTGAGGTTCGGCAACGTTCTCGGCAGCCGCGGCAGCGTCCTGCCGCTCTTCCTCGAGCAGCTGAAATACGGCGGGCCGCTCACGGTCACCCACCGGGAGATGAAGCGCTACTTCATGACCATCCCCGAGGCCGTCTCCCTCGTGCTCCAGGCGTCCATCCTGGGCAACGGCGGGGAGGTCTTCGTGCTCGACATGGGCAAGCCGGTCAAGATCCTGGACATCGCCGAAGAGCTGATCCGCATTCACGGCATGGAGCCCTACAAGGACATCGATATCCAGATCACCGAGCGAAGACCGGGCGAGAAGCTGTTCGAGGAGATCCTGACGGCGGAGGAGGGGACCGATGCCAGCCGCCATGAAAAGATCTTCATCGCCCGCAACGGGACCCATTACGCGCCCGAACTGCTCAAGCAGATCCTGGCCGAATTCGCCGGCGTGATCGCCGATCCTTCTCCCGGCAGCAGCGAGCGGATGCGGCTCGTGCTGAAGAAGTACGTGAAATATTACCAGGAAGCCGACCCGTCCGCGAAAGGATGCGAGCCGGGCCGAATGGTAACGGGGGAAGCGGGCGTCCGGCTGCGCCCCTGATTCACCTGCCCCCTCGCGATTCGGGCCGCGGATGGCGGCGGCCCGTTCTTCATCTCCCCCCCCCCTGGACGCTGGCGCGGCGCGGTTTGCATCCCCGCCCGCCCGGGGTATGATGAAAGTGGGATATTCAAGACGCGCAGGGAGCGACCATGAGGCACAACAGGTTCCATTCGCTGCAGGCACTGGACATTCAGGGAAAACGTCGCGGGGAGTACTATTCAGTGCCGCAGCTCGAGAGGGAGGGGGTGGGGAGCGTTTCCAGGCTTCCGATGAGCATCCGCATCCTGCTCGAATCCGTGCTGCGCCACTCGGACGGCGAGCGGGTCCGGGAGGAGGACGTCGTCCGGCTCGCCAACTGGGAACCGGTCGCGGAGCGCACGGAGGAAATCCCCTTCATGGTCGGCCGCATCCTCCTGCAGGATTTCACCGGGGTCCCGCTCCTGGTTGACCTGGCGGCCATGCGCTCGGCGGCGGCCCGGATGGGGCTGCCGGCCGGCCTGGTCGAACCGATGGTGCCGGTCGATTTGATCATCGATCATTCGGTGCAGGTCGACTACTTCGGCCGGCCCGACGCGCTCGCGCTGAACATGGACATGGAACTCGAGCGCAACCGCGCGCGCTACCAGTTTCTGAAATGGGGCACCCGGGGGTTCGGCGGGTTCCGGGTGATCCCCCCCGGCATCGGTATCTGCCACCAGGTGAACCTCGAATACCTGGGGACGGTGGTGGCCGAGAGAGAAGGGGTCTTCTATCCCGACACCCTGGTGGGGACCGATTCGCACACGCCGATGATCAACGGCCTCGGCATCCTGGGGTGGGGCGTCGGCGGCATCGAGGCCGAGGCGGGGATGCTGGGGCAGCCGATCCACCTCCTGGCGCCCGACGTGGTCGGCGTGCGCCTCTCCGGCCGGCTGGGCGAAGGGGTGACCGCGACCGACCTGGTGCTGACGGTGACCGAACTGCTGCGCCGGACCAACGTGGTGGGGAAATTCGTCGAGTTCTTCGGGCCCGGCGTGGACGGGCTCCCGGTCCCCGACCGTGCGACCCTCGGCAACATGGCCCCGGAATACGGGGCGACGGTGGGCCTTTTCCCGGTCGACGAGCAGACCTGCGCCTACCTCCGGGATACCGGGAGGCCGGCCGAACTGGTGGACGCGGTCCGGGGCTATTACTCGGCGCAGGGGATGTTCGGCTCCGCCGCCTTCGAAGGAGTGCGCTACAGCTCGGTGGTGGAACTGGCGCTCGGGGAGATCGAGCCGTGCGTTGCCGGGCCGAAGCGGCCCCAGGACCGGATCCCCCTCAGGCGTTTGCGGGACAAGGTCCGGCAGCTGCTGGAGGCGCCCCGGAAGGACGGGGGATACGCGCTGTTGCCCGACGCGACCGGCCGGAGCTTTCCCGCCGGCATCGATCCGGGGGCGGGGGGCACGCCCGGCGGCACCCTCCTGCACCACGGCTCGGTCGCCATAGCGGCGATCACGTCGTGCACCAACACGTCCAACCCCGGCGTCATGATCGCGGCCGGTCTCCTGGCCAGAAAAGCGGTGGAGCGGGGACTCCGCCCCCCGGCCCACGTGAAAACCTCCCTCGCCCCGGGGTCCCGCGTCGTCAGCCATTACCTGGAGAAGACGGGGCTGCAGCCTTACCTGGACCGTATCGGCTTCCAGGTCGTGGGTTACGGCTGCTCCACCTGCATCGGCAATTCCGGGCCGCTCGAACCGGCGATCGAGGCGGCCATTTCTGAAAACGACCTGGTCCTGGCCAGCGTGCTCTCCGGAAACCGCAACTTCGAGGCCCGGATCCACCAGTCGGTGCGCGCGAATTTCCTGATGAGCCCGCCGCTGGTGGTCGCCTTCGCCCTGGCGGGGCGCGTCGATATCGATATGACGCGCGAACCGCTCGGGAAGGGGAGCGACGGGCGGGAGGTGTACCTGGCCGATCTCTGGCCGACGCTCGAGGAGGTGCGCGCCCTCATGAAGGTGGCCTTCGACGCGGAAACCTACCTGCGGATGTACTCCGGGTTCACCGAGCAGAACCTGTTGTGGAACGCGATCCCGGCCGGCGACGGGGAACTGTACGAATGGGACGCCGAATCGACCTATATCAGGGAGCCCCCTTTCTTCGAGGACTTCCGGACGGAACCCGGCTCCATAGCCGGGATCAGGGGCGCGCGCCCCCTGGCCATCCTGGGGCATTCGATCACCACCGACCATATCAGCCCGGCCGGGGCCATCCCGTCCGATTCCCCGGCCGGCCTCTACCTGAGGGAGCGGGGGGTGGCGCCGGAGGATTTCAACACCTACGGGGCCCGGCGGGGCAATCACGAGGTGATGATGCGCGGGACCTTCGCCAACGTCCGCATCCGCAACCTGATGACGCCGGAACTGGAGGGGGGCTACACCGCTTTCCAGCCCGGCGGGGAACGGGTGACCATCTTCGAGGCCGCCGGCCGATACCGGGCTTCGGGCACGCCCCTCGTGGTGATCGCGGGGAGGGAGTACGGGTCGGGCAGTTCGCGCGACTGGGCGGCCAAGGGGACCCGGCTGCTCGGGGTCCGGGCGGTGGTGGCCGAAAGCTACGAACGGATCCACCGGAGCAACCTGGTGGGGATGGGGGTCCTCCCCTGCCAGTTCCCCGAAGGGACCGGCGTCTCGACCCTGGACCTGTGCGGAACGGAAGTCTTCGATATCGAGGGGATCGGGGAGGGGCTCGAGCCGCGGCAGGAGGCGGTCCTGGTCATCAGGCGCGCCGACGGCCGGGTCGACCGGGTTCCCCTCCGGGTGCGGATCGACTCGCCGATCGAAGTCGAGTACTACCGCTGCGGGGGGATTCTGCCCTTCGTGCTCCGGAGCCTGGCGTCCCGCTGAGGGAACGGTCTACCGGACCAGCCGGATCGCCAGTCCCTGGGTGCCGGCCGCGTCGAGGGCGAGGTTTCCTGCCTCCGCCTTTCCCCGCACCCCTTCCTGCTCGAGAAACGCGCGCGCCCGCTCGAGCGAGCTCACCTCGAGGACCAGTTCCCGGATCCGGTCCGCCCCGCCGCCGGACAGGCGGATGGAGGGGCCCGCCATGACCGTGTTCCAGACCCCCGCGGTTTTCGGACGGCCCAGCAGCCTTGTCCACTCCACCGCGCGGGCCTCCGGGTCCACCGCGGTGACGACCACTTCCGCCACCCGGCGGATCCCGAGCGCCCCCCCCCTGTCAAGCGCCAGCCGGTTGGCCAGCTGCGTCCTGCGGATGCGGGGGTTGAGGTAGGCGGGGCTCGTTTCGTAGAGGAAGAGCGACATGCCCGGCCGCGAAAGGGAAGAGAGCGCGACCGTGGTCCAGAGGGTCCCCGTATCCCCCCCGGGCAGGGGGCCGATCGCGGGGTCCGGGGGGAGGTGGGGGATGCCGCGGACCTTGAGTTCCCTGAGCGCATCGGCCAGGGGGTACGGTTCAAACGCCAGGCCCGTGTAGCGCGCCCTCCCCTTTCCGGCCGTTTTGGCGGCGCCCGCGGCCGGCAGGATAGCCAGGGTGACGTTTCCGGCCCCCACCCCTCCTGTTTGAAACGTGTCGCCGTCGGCCGCGAGCCAGGCCTGGGGCAGGCCCAACGTCCGGCTGAAAAAGCGGAAGAGCCCGGCCGGGTCGTCCGATTCCACGACGATGTGATCGACCTGCCGGACGATGTGGCTCCTCATGCGCCCGTCGTCGGAGTCTTCTCCCGCGACCGGTCCGAGCGCCGACACCAGAAGCAGCACCGGCAACGCGAGGCGGCAAATCATGATCCCTCCCCCCCGGGCGGGACACCGTCCGGCGCCTCCGTTTTTTCTGCAAGCGCGGCGGCGCACCGGCCGCAGAGCCTCCCCAGAAGGGGGAGGGAGCGGGCCCGGTCCGCCGCCAGGCGCAGGTTCGCGAGCCCCGAAGGGACGTGTGCGAGATAGCGCCCCAGCCCCCGCTCCCGGGCAAGAAACCCGTAGGCCCCGAGTGCCTGCATCAACCGCTGCGCCGAAGCCTCCCAGAAGGCGTCGAGGAAATCCTCCGGACCCTCTCCCGGCCCCCGGCAGAAGTCGATCAGCTCCTGCCGCTCGGGGTGGGTGAAGGAGACGTAGGGGTCGCACAGGAGTGAACCCAGGTCGTAAAAACGGCTCCCGAAACGCATCCCCTGGTAATCGATCAGCACCGGGCCCCCCTCCCGGATCATGACGTTCTGCGATTGCAGGTCGCGGTGGACCAGACACCTCCGGTGCCCCGTCAGCCGGAGCGCCAGCGCCGCGAGTTCGCGTTCCAGCGCGTCCTCTTCCGCGGGGGGGAGCGCGACGCCGCAGAGCCCGAGGACGAAGTGCTCCCGGAAATAATCCCGCTCCCAGCGATACAGCTCGGGGGAGAAGCCCTCCATCAGGGGGACGGGGTCGCGGACGAAATCCTCCTCGGGCCAGGCATGCAGAGCCGCGGCGGCCTCGAGTGTCTTCCTGTAGAGGGGCCCCCGGACCTCCCACGGCTCGTTTCGGAGCGTGTACAGATCCTCGTCCCCCAGGTCTTCCTGGAGGATCAGGCCCCGCGCGGGGTCGTGGTAGAGGATGCGGGGGACCGGGATCCCGATCTCCTCCAGGAACCAGCCGATCGCGGCATGATACCCGTTTTCCTTCCGGCTCTGCCCGTACCGGACCAGGATCGCCGAGTCGCCTCTCCCCCAGCGGAGGCGGACATAGGCCCGGTCGGATCCTCTCCCCGCGAAGGGGATCCACTCGACCTCCGTTGCGGCGGGAATATCCAGGACCTCCCGGGCGCGTGCCTTGATCCCGGATTCCGTCAGCTCCGTTTCCGTCATCATCTCATCGCCTCCAGGCCTTCCCTGACCCGGTCGTAGGCTTCGGGCGACCCGATATCGGTCCATGTGCCCCCGTCGATAACGGCCGCGCGGATCGATCCCGGCTTCCTCCGGATCCGCTCTAGGAAGAGGTCGATGACGGACGAGGGGCGGGCCGGCTCGATATGCCGCAGCAGGGCCGTTTCCAAGGCATAGATCCCGGTGAACAGGCACCGGCGGGTCCCGCGCGTCCCGAGTTCCCCCCGCAGGTCGCATATCTCCCCGCTGTCGTTGACGTCGATGTTCAGGAGCGGCCCCGTGCTGCGCAGGGCCAGGGTGGCCTCGGGCCGCCGCCGCTCGTGCTGCTCGAGCAGCTCGCCCAGGGGAAGATCGGAGATCACGTCGCCGTTGTAGCAGATGATGGCCTCGTCGTCGGCGAGGAGATCCTCGATGTTTTTCAACCCACCGGCCGTGTCGAGCAGCTCCGGTTCATGGCGGAAGATCACGGGTCTCCCCCTCCAGGCGCCGTCGGGGAATTTTTCCCGGTACATCTCGGGGCAGTGGTGGGTGTTGACGATGAAGCGGTCGACCCCGGCCGTGATCAGGTGGTCCATGGCGCAGGTGATGACGCTGCGCCCGCCCACGGGCAACAGGGGCTTGGGGCACTTTTCGGTCAGCGGCCGGAGACGCCGTCCGAGCCCGGCTCCCGGGATGAAGGCGGTAGTGTAACGGCGTTTCTCTCCCATCCGTTCATAGTAGCCCGGCAGGGGGAAAGCACAAGCGATTTTCTCCTCCGGGGGTTTCTCTTCAGCGGGAGGCGTAATACCCCAGCCGGGCGCGCACGCTCAGCTCGGGCCGCCCCGGGATGAAAACGCGGATGGCCCGGAAGACCCCGTCGTTGCGGGAACTGGG
>JAFGSS010000197.1 GCA_016934555.1 Acidobacteriota bacterium
CCCAGCCGGGCCAGCTTCTGGGCCATGGAACCGCCGGTGTTCGCTTCCTTGACACCCCCCGTCATCGGGCTCTTGGCGCCTACGGAGAGCCTGCCGCTGCACGGGAAGGGGGTCCCCGCCAGGACTCCCGGGGCCCAGATCAGCTTGTTTTCGGGACCCAGGGGATCGCAGGTTGCAGGAACCTCATGTTCCAGGATGGAGGCGGAGAGCCCCCGGCCGCCCAGGCTGCGGTAGGCCTCGGGCACCTCTTCGGTGGTTGAAGTTTGCGTGAACAGATTGATTCTCAGTATCTTAGCCATTGGATATCCCTCGCGCTGAGTGCGACTCAGAACAGTGTATTAAGGGTAACGGTTCGCTCCTTCCGTCATGAGACCGTCCGCCCCCTTCTGCAACCGGACCCGGGGCGGAATGATTCCCCATCAATATAGTCGGATCAGGCGTCTTTTGCCAGTAAACAAAACCGCCGGAGGCCCCCGGTTAACGCTTCAGGAAGAAGTTCCAGGAACGCCTGGGCTTTTCCCCCTCCCCCGGGGCGGTTTCGGTCCAGAGCGCCCGGGAGATCCGGTGAATTTCCCGGGCGATCTTCGACCTCGGGTTGGACAGCACCAGCGGGGTCCCCATGTTGATGGAACCGACCACCACCTCGTAGTCGCTCAGGATCGACCCGAAAACCGGCTCTTCGAGAAACTCCTCCACCTGGGCCAGCCCGAGATCGACCCTCTTGCTCCACCGGTTGACGACGACCCGGACCTTGGAGCGCGGGTAGCCCACCCGGTCGAAAATCTGCAGCGACCGTCTGGCGCTGCGGATGGCGGCCAGGTCGAGCGACAGCACGAGCACGATTTCGTCGGCCTGGTCCAGCGCGGTGAGGGTGATGGGGTCGAAGGTGTGCTGCGGGTCGAGGACCACGTGGTCGTAGGACTCCGTCAGCCGCTCGAGCGCCTCCAGGACATGCTCCGGCCGGATCTTCTCGACGGGGTCCACCTCCCTGGGCGCGGCCAGCAGGTGCAGGCCGTCCGAATGGGGAGTGACGAAGGCGGTCACGACGCGCTCGTCGATGCGGCCGTGCCGCTCCACCAGGTCGGCGATCGAATGCTTGGGGTTCAGCCCGAGAAAGAGCGGCAGGTCCCCCGCCTCCAGGTTGAGGTCGACCAGCACCGTGCGCGCGGGGGCGGAAGCGGCGAGGTTGGCGGCGATGAAGGAGGCACCGCACCCCCCCTTGCTCGAAAACACCGCCGTCATGCGCCCCCGCTTCTTCGCTTCCTCCCGCCCCTGGCGGTAGTCGCAGATCCGGTCGATCACCGTCCTGAGCTCGTCCGGGTCCACGGGGAGCCGGAGGAATTCCTTCGCTCCCGAGCGCAGGCTCTGAAGGATCAGGTCTGCCGAGGTCTCCCGGGCCGCGGAGATGACGGCCGTGCCCGGGCATTCGGCCGTCAGGCGCCGGATCAGCCCGATGGCCTGCTCGGCGTTCCGGCCCAGGTTGATGATGGCGGCCGAAGGCTGGTGCCTCGACACCTCTTCAAAAACCTGCTCGACGTCGTTGCCCCCGGAGAGGATGCGCGCCCGCGGGTCGGAGGCCATGGCCGCGCGGATGTCGTTGAAGTTTTCGAGATCGGTGCTCAGTACCACCAGGGTGACGGGTTGGGATGTCATGGACCTCCCTCGATAAATGGGGCCGACCGCATCAAAAGGAACACCTGCGGTATGTTAACCCCAAAGCCCGCCTCCGCCAAAGCCTGATCTCGAGGGGACGCGTCAGCGCGGGACCGGGTCGTTGCGCGCCGCATCGATGGTAAAGAGGACGCGCCCCGCGCCGTGTTGCCAGAAGCCCGTCTCCCCGGGCCGCGCGCGGCGTGCCGCCGCCTTCCCGTCCGCGGGTCCGCTCGGCAGGGCGAAGACCGCCCCCACCTCGAAATGGGTCGGATCCACCACCCGGTAGTGGTAGGGCTCCCCCGTCACACGGTCCGTCTTCCGGTCGATATAGGTCGCCGGATTCGCGTCGAGGTCCTGGAGCGAGGGAGGGAGAACTCCTTCGTTGCGGTAGTAGCGCTCGACCCTTTCGCCGATCCGGCCGAGGTCCTCCGCGCGCCGGGCGTCCTGGGCCAGCAGCCGCGCCTCCATGGGACTCCCCGCATACCAGAACCCGAGGCCGAGGGCCGCCAGGACCACCAGGATCATGGCCGCGAAGCCCGACCGGGCGCCCGGCGAGAGCCGCAGTTCGGACGGGGGGGCGGCCTGGTCCCGGCCGAGGTTCCTGATGAAGTAGGCGAATGCCGCACCCGCCATCACCGCAACCACCAGGACCTTGAGCCCGAACCGGGGCGTGACCTCCCCCTCCAGCAGCCGCACCACCAGGGTGATGAGGTCGGTGATGACGGCGATCGAGGCGATAAACAGGGTCAGGTAGGTGAGCCAGCGGCGGACGGGGGAAATGCGCTGGCCAGGGTTGCGCACCCCTTCGCGGGCCACGACGCGGCTCATGAACAGGAAAAGGGGGAAGGAGACGAGGGTCGAGGCGATCCCGTACCGGAGCGAGACGATGGTCCCGTGCGTGAGGTCGCCCGGCTGCGGCAGCGCGAGATGGATCAGGTCGAACAGGACTGAGGCCAGGGCGAAAGCGGCCGTGTAAAGGGAGGCGAAGAGCATCAGAAAGAGAAAAGCCTCCCGGGCCGAACCTGAAACCCGCTTGCGCGGCACCGGCAGCGGCAGATC
>JAFGSS010000198.1 GCA_016934555.1 Acidobacteriota bacterium
CCCCCAGGTAGTACCGGGCCTCCGCCGATTCGGGCTCGTTGTTCACCGCGTCCTGCAGCGCCTTGACCGCCTCGTCGGCCTTGTTCTGGGCGAGCAGGATGCGACCCTTCAGGATGGACGCTTCGGTATGCTTGGGGTCCGCTTTCAGGAGTTCGTCGACCGCGGTGATGGCCCGGTCGTACCCCTTCTGCCCCAGGTGCAGCCGGCCGAGCGCCAGCAGCGCCCGCTCGTTGCCGGGGTTGTCCTTGAGAATCGCCCGCAGAACGGCATCCGCCCTGTCCTGCTGGCGGGTGTTGACGTAAAACTGCGCCAGCGTCATCCGCCGCGGCAGGTCCCTGGGATCCAGCTCCGCGGCTTTCTTGTAGTACTCCTCCGCCTTCTGCCGGTCGCCAAGCTCGAGGTGGAGCATCCCCATGACCTGGTACAGCTCGGGGTTTTTCGGGTGGGCCGAGATGGCCTGCTGCGCCCGGGCGAGCGCCTTTTCGGGCGTTTTGCGCGTCAGGTACAGGTTCCCCAACCCCAGTAGGCTCTCGCCATGCTCCGGGTTGGCCCGGAGAGCGGCCTCGAACTCTGCCTCCGCCCGGGCGAGGTTCCCCTGGCGGAAATAGAGCTGCCCCAGCCGGAAGCGGCCGGCCGGGTTGTCGGGGTTTTTCGCCACGTACGATTCGATCTCGGGCGCCGCCTGGGCGTAGTTGCGCTGGGCGGCGTAGGCGCTCCCCAGGACCAGCCGGGCTTCGGCGGTGTTCGGGTTGATCCGGAGCGCTTCCTGGCTCAGGCGCACGGCGGCGTCGGCGTCCCCGGTGTCGAGCTTGACCTGGGCCAGGCCGACGTATGCCTGAACCAGCGCCGGGTTCAGCCGAAGCGCCAGGGTCAGTTCCCGTTCGGCCTTGGCGTGGTCGCGTGCCTGCAGGCGGGCGAACCCAAGGTAGTAGCGGCCTTCAGCCGAGCGCGGGTTCGATTTGACGCTCGCCTCGAGCTGCTCGGTGGCTTCGGGCACCTTCCGGTCCGCGAACAGGATCTTCCCCTTGATCAGGTGGGCGTCGGCGTCGTTCGGGTCCTTTTTCAGGATCTCGTCGGCGATCCCGACCGCCTGGTCGAATTGCCGCCCTCCCAGGTGGAGGTTGGCCAGGCGCTTTTTGACCACCGTCAGCCCGGGGTCGGCCTCGAGCATCTGCCGGCAGGTCTCGATCGCCTTCTCCCGGTCGCCGATCCCGGCGTAGAAGTCGGAGAGGAGGACGCCGTAGCGGGGCACGCTCGGGTGCTTCTGCCGGAGGCTCTTATAAATGCTCTCAGCCTCGTCCGGCCGGTTGTTGAGGATCGAGAAGTAGGCATAGGAGAGGTTGGCGTCTTCAGAGCCGGGGTCGATCTGGAGGGCGGCGCGGTACTCCCGGTCCGCGTCCTCGAGCCGGCGCGCAAGGAGGTAATAATTGGCCAGGGCCAGGCGCGCTTCGACCGAACGCGGGTTCTGCTCGGTCGTTTCCCGGAAGCGGGCCTCGACCTTCTCCGGTTCCGGGCGTCCCATTTCGGGGACCTGCACGGCGATGAAGGCGGGGAGGATCTGGGGCTCATGGTCGAACCCCAGCTTCAGGATGCCGATCGATCCGTTCAGGTCGACCTTCCCCGCCATGGTGTTGGCGAGCAGGATATTTCCGGGGATACTCCGGGGCTCTTTTTTGAGAATGAGCTCGGCCTTGGCGCGGGCCTCGTCGAATTTGCGCTGCATCAGGAGGAAATTGCCCGCCACGAGCTGCGCGTCGAGGTTGTTGGGGTCGATTTCGGCCGCCGTCACGATCGACTGTCCCCCCTCCTCCGTGCCGCCCATGGCGAGGTAGGTCCGGCCGAGTTCATAGTGGGCCGGGGCGAAGCGGGGGTTCTTCTTCAGGGCGTTGCGGAACTCGAGCACCGCCGCGCTGTATTTCCCCTCGGCGAAATATTCCTGCCCCTTCTTGAGGTACTTCTCCGGGCTCCGGGAGCATCCCGCGAGCAGGAGTGCCAACGCCAACGCCATGTAGAATCTCATTTTCATTTCAGGTCCCCTGCGTTTTCGGATTAAAGCGGCAGATAGTCGTCAAGCAACGGGAAAAACTCCTGCACGAACCGCACGGCCCGCCGCTCGGCCTCGGCTTCGGCCGCGCCGTCCGCCCCGCCGACGGGACAGATGACGCGCACCAGGGCCGCGTCGGTCCGGTTGGTGCGCAAAGCGTCGAGCACCGTGTAGATCTTCCCCCAGTATTCGCTCGCCACGACCCGCCCGTGGCTCTGGTACCAGTACAGCACCAGCTGCCGGTCGAGCCCCTTGGCGATGACGATCCTGTTGACCTCGATCGGGTCCCCCCCCTCGACCGGGATGGATATCTGTCCGCGCCGCGCGGGGTTCCACCCGGCGCCGGGGAGGCAGTTGAGGGGGGAGTGCATCGTGTCCCCGGAGCGCTGGCTCTGGTAGTAGCCGACGTAGAGGCTGGCGGGGTAGCGCTGGGCATCGAAATAGGTCCGCTCGATGTGGTCGTCCACCCCGAGCACCGCCATCACCCGGGAGTCCATCGGGGGGGCGTCCTGTCCCGTCCACTCCCCGAGCACGAGCGGCAGCCCGGTGAGCGACGCCCGGACGGGGGTCGCCTCCGGCCTCGATTTGACCGAGATGAAGGCGGCCGACCCGAGCATGACCACCAAAAGCAGCAGAATTCGAATTTTCATAATCGATCCTGGCAGAGTCGCGCCGTCGCCCCTTCAGGCCGCCGGTCCGGGGGCCGGCCGCCCAGGCGCGATCCATGCAATGATTCTATACAAAAGGAACATCATAATGAAGGCCGCGACGAAAATGATCCAGCCGGAGAAGCTGTGGAAGAACCCCTGCGCCGCCGCCTCCCCGTAATGGTGCGCGGCGATGCCGGTGCCGGCCACGCGGATCCCGTTGGCCGCGATGGCGATGGGGATGGTGCCGATGGCGAGCGCCCAGCGCACCCAGAGGCGCGAATCGGTGAAATAGCCGAAGACGATCCCGAGGGTCAGGAGCGAGATCAGGGAGCGGATGCCGCTGCAGGCCTCTGCCACCTCGAGGCTGGTGTTGGCCAGGTGGATCACGTTCCCCTCCCGCAGCACCGGGATCTGGCTGAGCGTGAGTGCCGTCTCCCCGAAGCGCGACGCAAGCAGCTGGAGCGGAAAAGCGACCTGGTTGAAAATGATGGCGGGGATCGGGAACATCAGGAGCAGGAAGGCGATCGGGAAGATCAGGATCTTCAGGTGGTTCCACCCGAGGAGAAAGAGGACCACGCCGGCGAGCGTCCCGACGATGGAGACCCGAGTGAGAAAGAGCTCCGATCCCAGGATGCCGGCCAGGAGCATGGCCATGCTCCCCAGGACCAGCACGAGGCCCCAGAGGCTCGGCCGGGCGGCGGCCTCCCGGACCTTCGCCCGCCGCTCCCAGACAAAGTAGAGCGCGATCGGCACGATCAGGAATCCGTGCGAATAGTTGTCGTCCACGTACCAGTCGTGCACCAGCTTGGCGATCACGCCGCGGTACAGGACCGCGAAACAGACGAGGAGGGCCAATATAACCGCAATGACCTTTTTATTCATCAATCGTACACCCTATAGAGATTCTGCCGCGCATTAGGAATTTTTGCCAAATAGCTCCTGGGCGATCTTTTCCAGACTTGTGTCAAAATGATCGGCTACGTCCCCCAATATTGCGTGCAAGGTGCCGACACGCAGCGGCTTATGCCGCGGTAGGGTCAGGTGGTGCTCGCCGCCCGAAACTGTGTGAGACGGATGTGGCTGCCCGTTTGCCTCGTTTCCCGGTATCGGTCGCGCCAGAGCAGTGTCATCAGATCTTCGGCGCCGAGGTCCTTGGGGAGTCTCATGCCACCAGCACTTCATCCCGGACATAATGAAGCCGGATGACCCGGGGGAAGTCTATCGGGTCGAAATGACATCTGACGGAGTCCCGAACCGCTTCCCGAAGTTCGTCCCAGTTTTCGGCCTCGGTGAAGATCGAGTGTCCCAGTGCTCGGGCTGTGTATCCACCTTCCGGAGCTTCCTGGATCAGGAAAACCACCTCCTGCATGGCCATACCTCCCTACAATCCGTACCTCGACATCAGGTCGTACAGGGTCGGCCGGCTGATTCCGAGGATCTTGGCCGTTTTCGATACGTTCCCGTTGTTTTCCCGCAGGGTGTCGCTGATCTTTTCCTTCTCCACCGTCTCCCTGATTTCCTTCAGGGTGGCGGGGGTCGACGGGGTCCCCTCGGGCGTCTCCAGTTCCAGTTCCGCGGGGCTGATGGCGGGCCCGTCGGAGAGGACCAGGGCGCGCTTGACCCGGTTCTGAAGCTCGCGGACGTTCCCGGGCCAGGGGTGCCGGCGCAGGGCGTCCAGGGCGGGCTTGTTGAATTTCCGGGCCGGTTTCTTCAGTTCCTTCGCGAACGCCAGCGCCAGGTGCTCCGCCAGCTGGATGACGTCCTCCCCGCGGTCGCGCAGGGGGGGGAGTTCCATCCGGACCACGGCCAGGCGGAAGTAGAGGTCCTCCCGGAAGCGGCCGGCCTTGACCAGTTCCTCCAGGTCCTGGTTGGTGGCGGCGATGACGCGGCCGTCGACCGGGATCGGGTGTCTCCCGCCCACCCGCTCGACCACCTTTTCCTGGAGAAAGCGCAGGAGCTTCACCTGCGGTTCCGGTGCCAGCTCCCCGATCTCGTCCAGGAAGAGGGTGCCGCCGCTCGCGTACTCGAGCTTCCCCCTCCGCTGGGTCGAAGCCCCCGTGAAGGACCCCTTCTCGTGGCCGAACAGCTCGCTCTCGAGGAGGGTTTCGGGGATGGCGCCGCAGTTGATGGGGATGAAGGGGCCGGCCTTGCGGCGGCTCCGGTTGTGGATGGCGTTGGCGATCAGCTCCTTGCCGGTCCCGCTCTCCCCCGTGATCAGGACCGGGACATCGGTGTCGGCCACCTTGGCTACCGTGGCGAAGACCTGCTGCATCGGCGCGCTCGACCCGATGATGTCGTCGAAGGAGACGCGGTCGGCCAGGTGTCGCTCCTCGATGCTCTCGTGCTCAAGTTCCAGCCGGCGGCAGACCCGGTGCAGCACTACCTTCAGTTCGTCGAGCTCCACCGGTTTGGGGAAGATGTCGTGCGCCCCCTTTTCGACGGCGGCCAGGGCGCTGGCCCGCTCGGAGTTGCCCGAGACGATGATGACCTTGGCGAGCGGATCGAGCCCCATCATCTCCTCGAGCGCGGAGAGCCCTTCGTCGGCGTCGCGCGGCCGGGGAGGGAGGCCCAGATCGAGCAGGACGATGCCCGTCTGCTCCTTCCGGAACAGCTCCAGCGCCCCCTGCCGGTCCCCGGCGGCAAACACCTGGAAATCGTCCGCCAGCGCCCAGGTGATCTGCTTGCGGATCTGCTCGTCGTCGTCGACCACGAGGATCTTGGGGAGGGCGGCCGTTTTTTCTTTCCGTTCGACCTTGGTTTTTTTCATAATTCTTCTGGATCGTGCGGCTTCAGGCGCCCGATTCTCATCAGTATAGCATGCCATATCCAAGGCTCCGATATCCCGGCGGGGTCACTCCGGCCGGGGCTTCTCCGGCTCGGGCTTCGGAAACAAGAGCGTGATCGTCGTCCCCTCTCCCTCCGCGCTCTCCACCCGGATGGAGCCCCGGTGCGCCTCCATGATTTTCTTCGACTGGAAGAGCCCGATCCCCAGCCCGCCGCTCTTGGTGGTGCGGAAGGGGTGAAAGAGCTCCTTTTCGAAAAACTCCCGGCTCATCCCCCGGCCGTTGTCCGCCACCTCGATTTCCACCTGCTCTTCCCGGTCGGCCGTCCGCACGGTGATGGCCCCCGCCTCCCCGATCGCCTCCCGGGCGTTCAGGATGAGGTTCTGCAGCACCCGCCCGACCTCCTCCGGGTCCGCCATCACGGTCGGAAGGGGCGAAATTTCGAGCCTCAGGTGCTTTTCGAGCCCCGCATTCAGCGTATCGGCAACCTGCCGGACAACCTGACTTAAATCGATAGGTCTTTTGTGGGCCGCGAGCCCCCCGGAGAACGATTTCAGGCTGTTGCACAACCGCTTCATCTTCTCGGCCGTGTCGTAGACCGACTGGAAGGCGTCCTGCTGGAACTCCGGGTTCTGCTGGTGCTTGGGCGCGTTCTGGGCGATGTAGGACAGCGTCGAGGCGAAATTCTTCAGGTCGTGCAGCAGGAAGGTGGAAAAGGCGCGAAACGCCTCGTCCTCCTTGGC
>JAFGSS010000199.1 GCA_016934555.1 Acidobacteriota bacterium
AGCACCTTCCGAAGCGGGTAATGGAAATTGAGGATGTCGCGGAAGTAGAGGTTTTTAGAGGTAAAGAAGAAATCATGAAAGAAGAGAATGCCGACAAGCACGAGCATCACCGGGGCAAGGATGTCGGGATTGATCTTCCGGAATTTCATCGTCTCAAAATAAGACATCAATCTAACGCTCCCGGACTTCGATTTTTTGAATGTGCGCTTTTACCGTTCTCCGGTCCAGATGGAGGCGGCGGGCGACGGCTTCGTAGCTCCCCAGGCGCCCGTAGAGGAGGCGGCAGTAGCCTGCCATGAGGGCGTCCGCCTCGAGGGTGCCGGCGGCGATTCCTTCCTGCAGGGTTGCACACAGGTCCGGGGCCTGCGGGCTCGAGTCCCCTTCGTAGGTTCCCTTGAGCAGGATGCGGCGGACGGCCTGCGCGAGTTCGCGCACGTTTCCGGGCCAGGCGTAGCCGTGGCCGGGGGAGGCGGCGAGAGAGGCGAGGACGGCGGCGATGGTTTCGGGCTGGCGGGCGCCGGTGATGCGATCGACGGTCAGGGAGACGAGGTCGTCGAGGTCGGCGGGGGTTTCGTCGAGGCGCTGGCGGAGCGGGGGGACGGTGATGACGTCCGAGGAGAGGCGGTAGAAGAAGTCCTCGCGGAACCGGCCCGAGCGGCGGAGGGTGTCGAGCGGCTGGTTGGTGGCGGCGATGATGCGGCCGCGGAATCGGGCCGTCTCGTGGGAGCCGACGGGGGAGAAGGCGCGCTCCTCGAGCACCCGCAGCAGCCGGATCTGGGTCTCGACGCTCGCGTCCCCGATCTCGTCGAGGAAGATGGCGCCGTAGGGGCTGCAGCGGGCGAGGATCCCCTCGTGCGCCTCGATGGCGCCGGTGAAGGCCCCTTTCCTGTGGCCGAACAGCTCCGATTCGACGAGCGACTCCGGGTACTGGGAGAGGTTCAGGGCGACGAACCCGCGGGCGAAACTCTCGGCGAAGGTGTTGGTTTTTTCGCTGCAGGGGATGAAGGCCGAGCGGCCGATGGCGGCCGCCGCCGCCCCTTTCCCCGTGCCGGTCTCCCCGAGCAGGAGGGTGGAGAAGTCCTCCATCCGGTCCCAGAGCTGCCGCTCGTACATCCGGATGTCGTGGGTGAAGACGTTGTTCCAGAGGTGGCGCCGCAGCCGCTTCATCGACTCGCTCCGCCCGACGAGTCCGCGGTCGATGAAGAAGAAGGCGCGGCGGATCTGGTAGAGGATGGCGAAGAGACGCCGCGCCTCCCCGGGGGCGAAGCCGCGGCGGGAGAGGAGGTGGAGCAGATCCGCCGCGAAGGGGACGGGGAGGCTCCGTTCGGTTTCGGCCGACTGCGCGGCGATCAGCCGGTCGAGCTCCGGGAGGAAGCGGTGGTAGACGTCGAACATGATGGCGTAGCGGAGCAGGAGCCCGTCCGCCCCGGAGTGCCGGCGCAGGTCGAGGAGCCCCGCCGATTCCATCCGCGAGACTTCCTCGCTGACCCGGGCGACGATGCGCTGGTAGACCTCCGCCGCGGGGGTCTCGGGGGCGCAATCGGCGATTTTCGAGGCGAGTTCGGCGTAGGTGTCGGTGAAGGGGTTGGCGGCGGCCGCGTCGGCCAGGAGATTCAGGAAGTCGCGGTCGGAACCGTGGAGCGAGTTTTTCTTGGGCATGCGCATAATGTACATCATGGGCGCGAAATTTGTATGCGCCGAAATGGTTGCAGTCGAGGGGGGGGCGGGGAACGGGCTAGTTCGGGTGAATGACCAGGCGCCCCCCTTCGACGCGGATGTCCTTGATGTAGGGGGGGAGCTGGAGCTTCTCCCGGTTCCCGGGGGAGCCGAAGATGCGGTCGGCGGCGGCCCGTAGCACTGCTGAGGAGAGGGGGAGGGAGCCCAGCCTGCCGCGGGTCGGCTCGAGCGTCAGGTGCCCGCCCTCGTTGCGGAGTCTGCCTTCCAGTTCGAGCGACTGGTCCTTGCCGTAGAGATCGACGACGGCGTAGACCCTGAGGGAGTCCTCGAGCAGCTCGATTTTGACGTCGCGCACGGTGGAGCGGACCTGTTCGAGTTCAGGGTTCCCCCCGGCCAGGGCCGTGGCGGCGTCGTTGACGACCCCGACGATCGATTCCGGGGTGTGGTCGGAGGGGGAGAAGCCCCTGGGTCGCGAGAGGGCCAGGTTCTCCTCGAGCCAGCCGTTCAGTTCCGCTTCTTCGAGGATCAGGGGCGCCCCGGTGCCGTAAAGGGCGGCGGAGCGGAAGGCGCGAACCTTTTCTTCCGCTTGTTTTGCGACCTCGGGCGTGACTTCGATTTCGGGCGGGGGGGAGTTTTTCAGGACGAGGACGAGGGTGAGGAGGGCCAGGGCGGGCACCGCCCAGCGCGCGATCCTGAAGACTGTGCGGAAGAGGGTGGGGGATTGATGGGCGGGGTCGGCCGGTATCGAGGCGGGGGGCGGGGTTTCGCGCCCGCGCCAGCGGGCGAAGACGAGGCCGCAACGGGGGCATTCGGGCCCGATCTCCTGGCTGAAGCCGCATTTGGGACAGATCAT
>JAFGSS010000200.1 GCA_016934555.1 Acidobacteriota bacterium
GATCCCGCCGCGCGGAAGCGGAAACCGTCCCGCTCCCCCGTGATCCCCTGGATCGCCCACAACAGCTGCGACAGGTCCGCGAGGCTGAGACTCTCCGCGGCGTACACGCGCTTCGACCGCCGCGCCCCGATCGTCTCCCACAGCCCCGCGCCGCCCGTTGTCACCGGCCGGGGCAACGCGATCCGGGCGACAGGGTCGGCATAGCGCTTGAACGGCGGCGTCGGCCCGGCCCACGCGCACACGGGCGGCCGCCGGTCGCGGTAATATTTGGTGTCATACTGATACCCCGGCCCGATCCCCTCGGGCCTGTTTTGATCGTATTCCATATCCCCTCCCTGGTGCCATGTGCATTTAGGCCACAGACGGAACACTTAATCGGATGGAGCGGGGAAACGCATGGCTGAGCGTAAACTACCATCATTTCCGCAGGACCGCCAGAACCCCTGAAGGTGCCGGGGGTGCAACAAGGCGGAAAACGAGAACCCCGCACCGATGGCGGCCGTTGTTGGATTTCCCATAAGTGGAGTTAAATCAGGGGGTTTGTCTGGAGCGGGAGACCGGGATCGAACCGGCGACGTCCAGCTTGGGAAGACCCCCAAATGAGAACCTATTTCCCTATCTCATCAACACCTTGCAGCGGATCAGGAATATCTGCAACAAGGGAAAAAATGGTCAGATCGGGCCCTTTTTTGGGCCAAATCTGCAACACAGCTGCAACAGGAATATGATAGGATGATTGAATAGTCCGGGCCTACTCCGGCCAGAGGAAAAGCGGAATCCGTACCGCCTGGCCCGGATCTTCATCAACGGAGCTACTGACGGAGGTGGCGAAGATGGGAGACACAGCAGCCCTTATTGAAAGAGTCCGGAATCTTTCCCAAACCCGAGAAATTGCCCGCGCCGCATCCCTTGCCCTCATCGACAATCCGCCCTCCGCAATTCTAAACAAGATCCGTAAAGAGAAGTGTCTGGATCTTAATCGGATCCAAGGCATGGTATCGGAGGCAATTCAAAAGCTACGGATTCAAAAGTTCCATCCACCCTCCGGTGAACTCATTATAACGGATGATATCGAGGATCTCTTTTGGGGCGATGACGATGTTCGCGATTGGGAAAGAGAACTCTACCACAGAAACCCGGAAGAATTTTCCCAATATCTTGATGAACGGACGAAGGAAGTTGATCAATTTGCGGAGGAGGAATATCTCGCATCCCATAAAGCCCCCATCGTATCTGTGATTTCAGATGCCATTCTCCAATTTCTAATTGATGAACTTGCATCTAGCACCCTCCGGGATACGGAACCAGGGCGGCCGCGGCTTGAACTGGACGAGGGGCGGAAACGCCTTCGTATTGATAACATTTGGCATGATTATACTGGTGAACGCGCATCCTATTACCTATCTGTTCTTTTGAAAGCAAAGGGAAATTGGGAATCCGGATCCAACCTGGTCAGCGCCAGCGCATCCAGGGCGGATCGGGTGTATAAAGGCCTTCCCGCTGCGATAAAGAAAATCATCCAGTCAAAGCGTGGCGGCACTGGCGGATACCGCATCATCCCTGAGTTTTTCGACCTGACATAAGGCGTCCGTTTTATGTCCGTATAACGTCCGATACAGAATTCCCGCATGCGTCCTACCTTCTGCATATGGTACGACGCAAATCCAGCACCATCGAGGTCATCCGGGAGCGCATCATCCGAACCAGGGCGGAGCTACGCCGCCTCCAGGCGGAACTGCGGCTGGTTGAAGCCGAGAAGCTGGACCGCATCCAGATCGAACAAAGGCAGGTATCAGGGGGGGAGTCATAGTGCCGCCCCCGGATCTAGTCCAAGCCGCCCGAATATTATCAGCCTCTGTTCCGGTCGCGGAGATCATCGCCTACCTGCAACGGGACTGCTTTTTGTCGAAGCGCTCCGCGGCGGCGTACTGCGATCTCGGCGTGAAGAAGATCGAAACCGCGATCCGGTTGGGCCAGGTGCGCGCCTATTCGGTCGGAAAAAAGATCCTCCTCCGGAGGTCCGAACTCGACGCCTGGATCCAGGCGGGGGAGGTTACCCGAGCCCCTGAGCCGCAAAAGACTGATCTGCAGGACCTCGTGGGGCGCGCGATCGCTACGGCCCGGAGCCGGCGGGGTGACCGGTAATGGGCCGAATCCGCACCATCAAACCGGAATATTATCGTCATGAGGTCCTGCAGGACATGGAGCGCGCGCACCCGGGTTGCTACCCAATGCTGGTGTTTTCCGGCCTGTGGACAGTGGCCGACCGGGCCGGGCGGTTCCAATGGCGGCCGCGCACGCTAAAGCTGGATATCCTCCCCTTCCTCGATTTCGACATGTCGCAAACCCTCAACCTGTTATCTGACGCTAATCTCATTATTCAGTATGAGGTAGGGGGGAACTTATATGGAGTAATTCCCACCTTTACCACGCACCAGCGAATAACTGGGAAGGAGGCCAGTGCACCCCCAAGATACCCTGATCCACCACGGGGAAGCACCGGGGAAACACCCGTGAAACACCTAGTCGCCCAGGAAAAGGAAAAGGAAGGGGAAAAGGAAAAGGAAAGGAGGGGCGCGTCTGCGCCCGATCTGTTCGCCGTTTTCTGGGCCGAATACCCGCGGCACGAGAGCCCGCGGAAGGCCCGGGAGGCGTTCGTCAAGGCCGGGATCACGCCTGAGCTCCTCGAGTCGATCATCGCCTGGCTCGCGGAGGCCCGGAAATCAGAGCAGTGGCAGAACAAATCGCTGATCCCTTATGCGACCACCTGGCTGAACCAGCGTCGGTGGGAGGGCGATCCTCCCCCGCCCCCCGCGGTGAAGGCGACGCCGTCCCGTGACACCGTCGGCCTCGCCGAGACCTACCGGCCGCCGGCGCACGACGCCTGCCCGAACTGTGACGGCAGCGGCCGCGTCCTGATCGTGACTGACTCGACCGGGATCGTGGCCCGAGCGCCATGGTCAGAGACGCGCCAGGCCCGCCTTGCGGGCCCGGGGGAGCAGCTCCACCAGTACCGGTGCTCCTGCGGGGCCGGGCGCCAGCACATGCACCTGGACCCCGAGCCGGTCCACGATATCGAGGCGATTGCATGAGGAGGAGTCAATGAGCAGCGACGCATTGACCCGGGAACGGGAGCAATCCCGGCAGCGGGAGCAGCGATACTCCGACGCCGTCCCTGGATGGATGATGTGCAACTCGATCAAGAGCAACAAGCCCATGGCAACTGCCCTGCAACTCATAGCGAAGGCACAGGGTACCAGGGGGGGGGTCGCGGACCTGGCGCACCATGCCGGAAACCGGGCGCGCGCCTTTGCGCGAAAACTCGGGCATGAGAAATTCCGAAATTTTGGAGAAAACGTGGAGGTGGAGCCCCGAATTGCTGAAATAGACAGACAGATCCCGCGCCCGGCGGCTCCGGGCAAATTTCAACCTGGCCGGACAGCCGGGGAGAGGTGAGAAGATGAGTTCACGAAAACAGACGGTAATCGCACGGGATGAGTTGCGTAGCTTGAGCACCCTTGCGGCCCTTGCCCAGCATGAGGAGAGCAAAGGCGAGATGGAGAAGAAATTTGCCGTGTTGGACCGCGAGTGCGTCAAGCTGGCCGCACAGCTTGCCCCCTTCGAGCGAGCGGGCTCGCCTGACGCCCGCCCGATCAAGATCCGCTTGGCCACCCGACGCCTGGAGCGCGACCAGATAAGAAAGGCCTGGACCTTCCAGCGGGAGCGACTGATCGCAGCGCACCGCGCGGTGACGGAAAAGTATATCCACCATTACGCATATGAGCTTCTGGAGACCTCGCGCGAGATTTTCGACAAACACCGGAAAATTTACATCGTCGACCGCGTCCACGGGGTAAGCGACGAGTTCGACCGCGTCCGGGCCCGGTCAAACGTCGAGCGGATCATCGCGATCACGAATACGATATTTGAATACAAAAAACAGCTCGCGGGCATGTTCATGTGCGGCTTGGCCGAAATCAACCGCACGGTGGCGGAGGCGCGGAATTTCATCAGCAGCGCCCTCGAGACCGTCGGGGACGACCCCGGCGAGGAGGTCGTTGTTTCGGAGACGGCATTTCGCGATGCCCGCGAGAGCCTCCAGCAGGACGCCCCGGAGTATGGCGTTCGTCGCCCATAACAGAGATCGAGGAGGAAAGAATATGTCACCAGCACATCATGTTGCGCGCATCGCAAGAGATTCGAAGGCCCGATTCTATTTCGAACTTTTCCGTCCGTCCAGCCGGAGCGACCCCAAACATGGGCGCGGCTGGTCAAATTTCGTCCAGTCCCTTCCGCCGCGTCCCGATTGGCTGCCGGGGAATTATGCCCAACTTGAGACCTGGACGCAGGAGGATCGCGCCGAGCGTGGAGCGCGCCTGTACCATGCGCTCCAGGATCGGCTGACGGCCGCCGGCATGCCCCACTATTCCATGCGGCTCGGCGGATTGGGAATGCCGCCGAGCCCGGTTTCCAACGTCGATCGATACCTGGCGGCCACTTGTGCCCCGCCGCGCCCGCTTTCCGCCGTTGACCGATACCTGTGCGGGCGGCGCCTGGCGGAGGTGGCCGCATATTTGGCTGCCGGCCGTGATCCCCTCGAGGCGATCACGCGAAGCCGCCTTTCCGATATGCGGTCCCGCGCCGTCATGTACCGCAACCTTTTTCGGTAGGGTTGCTCCCCCTCGCGGCACCGAGGCGGGAGATTTCGGGCACCCCCGGGGGCTGGCTGGCGGCCCCCGGGGAACCCGGAGGAGAAATTATGGACGAGAAAAGGTTCGCGGAACTGGAAAAACAGGTCCTGCTGATTGCCGCGATTCAGGTTTCCGTAATTACTGCGGTCGAGGAAGTGAAAAGGGATCTGGCGGTATTGCGGAACACTATCACCGCAGAGCCTGCCATCGAGGAAAGAACAGTAAACTGATGTCTTGACCATACCATCCGGGGCGAGAGTCGGGACTCGAACGAGGAGCATTACATGGCCATCGGCAGATTATTTGTGGAGATCGGGAAGGACGTTGATCGGCTCAACGCATCCCTTCGCGAGAGCATGAAGGCGGCTGAGGAAGCCGGCGTCAAGGTCACTGCATCCGGTCAGCGGATGCTGGCCGCTTTTGATAGGGCGCTGAACCCGACCAAGGAGCTGGGGGAGCAGATCCAGTTGCTGGAAAAGGCCGGGAAGTCATCGTCCGACATCTGGAAGGTGTACGAGGACCGCGTGAAGCAGGCGTCCGAGGCCCAGCAGAGAATGGGCGGCGCGATCGACCCGACTGTCCAGCGGCTGATGGAGCAGAATAAACAAGTCGCCCGAGGAATGCTCAATTTTGAGAATCTTGGAAAGTCCATTCAGGAGTTTGCCGCAAATCCGGTGGAAGCAGCGAAGGCGGGCGTGACCTCGATACTTGAGCGCCTGGGGCCTGTGGCCATCGGAATGGGAGCAGTGGCGGCCGCGGCGGGTCTGGCCGGCAAGGCCCTGTTTGATATGGGCGCAGATATGGCCAATCGCGCAGAGGAACTCTACAACCTGAAAATATCGACAGGGCTGACCACCCAATCTATCCAGGCGCTCGTTCAAATCAGCAAAGAGGCGGGACTCGAGGGGATCGACCTGGCGAGAACAATCGGGGAGCTCAACAAGCAGCTCGGCAGCCGGGAGGGGGGCGACTTCACCCGCGCGCTCGTGGCGCACAATATCGCGCTGATCGATGCGAATGGAAACGCCAAAAATGCGGTAGCCCTGCTCGATGAGTTGCGGGGGAAGTTCGCTGGCATCGTTGATCCGATCGAGCGGGCCCAGGCCATGAACGCGGCATTGGGCGGCCGGCTGCGCACCCTGATTCCGCTCCTCATGTCCAGCAATGAGAGCCTGGCGGAGCAGATCAAAATCATGGAGTCGAGCGGACCGGTATGGGATGAGATTACCCAGCAGAAGCTGATGCAGTTCGATGAGGCGCTGGATAAAGTCGACAGGGCCTGGGCTAGATGGGTGACGAACAAAAAAGTAGGGGTCGGGGAAACTTTGAGTTATATGGCGAAGCTTGGCGAAGCGGCCAATAACAACCCTTTCTTTAAATTCATCATTGAAGGCAGCAAGGATTACACCCTTTGGGATGCACCCGGATTTAGAGCCCCAGAGGATGAGCAGGGTGCATGGCAACACGTGCAACGTGATAAAAACTTCCAGAACGTGGTGCGCCCCCCTACCCCTCCATCTGGAGAGATGCAGTACAACCCCGCGGAACAGGCGCGAGCGATCTTCGTGGAGCAGCAAAAACTGATCGCGCAAGGGGCTGATCAGCTGGATTTGCGCATGAAGATCTCTGAGGCACAGAAGACATTCGATAATCTCATCGCGAAGGGTACGAACGAACAGCTCGCCTCCCAGGCCGCGGTACTCCGCGGGCTCAACGCACAATTAAAAGCTGTCGGCGAATTAGCGAAGGCTCAGGACCAACTGACGGCAAAGAAGCAAGAAATGCAGGAAATCTTCAACGCGTCCTATTGGGGCAGCTTTGAAGGCGTCGATAGTCTCCCTCAGCCTATGGACCTCAATGTTCAGGAAACCTCGCGCCGCCTGGGCGCCCAGAATCTGAACTCATTCAACGCCGAACTCGAAGCGGTACTCGAGAAATACCGGACGATCTCAATAAGCACCGACCAGTTCGCCGAATCATGGGATGCAATCGGGAAGGCAGCGCTAGAGGCGACGGAAGTCGACGTGGCGATATTGGGAGAAGCTGAAGACCGGATCACTCGGATGCTGGAACGATCCAAGGAATACACAGCGACTCCCCAGGAAGAACAGCTGGAAATAATCAGCCAACATTACGCGGAAATTGAAGAACTCAGAGAGAAGGACCTGATCAGCGAGGAGGAATACTCCAACGCCAAGAAACGGCTCGCCGCCGAGGAGTCGATCGCGAAGCTATCGAACGCCAGAACATTCTTCGGAGATCTGGCTGAGCTTCAGTCCTCCCATATTCGGGCGATCGCCGCCATCGGGAAGGCCGCCGCAATCGCCCAGGCGACCATCAACACCTACGAGGGGGCGACCAAGGCCCTGGCGCAGGGCGGCATATGGGGCGCCATTAACATGGCCGCTGTGATGGCGGCAGGGTTCGCCCAGGTGGCCGCGATAAGCTCTCAGGGATTCAAGGAGGGCGGGTTCACGGGCTTCGGCTCCCCTGACGAGGTGGCGGGGTTTGTCCATGGCCAGGAGTTCGTCATGGACGCGGATGTGACGCGGCGGTACCGGCCGCTCCTCGAGGCGCTGCAGAACGACACCGTGCCCCAGGGGAGCGCGTATGACAGCGGGAGCCCGATCCACGCCGGCGCGCTCATGCGCCCGCCGCTCCAGGTCAGCGTCTACAATTATGGCACATCCAAATCCTTCGACGTCGAGATGCTGGACGCGGGGACGATGCGCATCATCGCCCGGGACGAAGCGCTCAGCGTGCTCACTCAGCGGGGCCCGGAGGTGATCGCCGCCGACCTCGCCTACGCCAACAGCCGCACGTCCAAGGCGCTGGCCCAGCACACCACCGCACGGAGGGGGGACAGGTAACGGCTCACTGCAGATGACTCAAAATGAAACAGGGTTCGAAGACATGGAAACATCGCAATGTTGCCTATGTGGCCAGCTCCCGGCCCCTTTCAATGAACTGCGACCGACGGGTAGGGACAACCGCCCCCAATGCTGGCATTTCTGCCCGTCCTGCTGGCGGGAGCTCGAGGGCCAGCGCGCCAACCAAGCCCCCGAGCATATCCTCCGGAGCGCGCTCTTTTTCCGGTTCATCGCCGGCGATCCCCGATTGGCGGGCTGGCGGCCGCTAGATAGCGACATTCCCGCGGCGCCGCCGGCCGACATGCAGAGAACAGACATTCCCCTATACCCTGATATGACCCCGGCTGAGAGCGCTTAACCTGGGGCATCTGGCGGGGGTGGGCCAGGTGAAAAAATGGTTGACACACCCATACGTATAGGAATACATTCCACCCATGCGGCGAAAAACAACCTTGAGTATCGAAGCGGATCTGATCGACAGGATGAAGATTCAATCCGTCCGGGAGCGGCGGGACGTGAGCACGATAACGGAGGCGCTCTACTGCGCCTATCTCGAGAAGGCCGAGAAGATGACCGCGAAACAGAAGGAAAAATAACCAGCAGAGAGTGGAACCGGCCCGGGGTGGAGCCCGAACCGATTCCTGACCCTGCATTCCTGTTCGGAGGAACACATGGCTAAGCGCAAAAGTACCACCATTTCTGCATCCCAAGAAGCCCAGAAAACTGACGTTCCCATGGTCTCCATGACCAAGCAGCAATTCGACGACCTGGCAAACATCATCGGCGCGCTCTCCGAGCTGGCGGCCGCGGCCTCCGATGCCCCTCTTACCTCCACACTGGAAGTGATATCCGAGAGCGGGAGAAATCTTCTCGATGAGATCGAGCAAGGGTGGAGCGACTGATCGTTCACCTCACCGCTATTCTGGGGGTCCATCGGGGCCCCCAGGGGGACAATATGGGCGTTAGAATAAGAGAGCGATTCCCCGGGCAATGGTGGGTATTTGTCACCCATAAGGGGAACAGAACTGCAAAGCCGGCTGGGGATTACGAGACGGCCCTGGAGGCGAAGAAGATCATCGAAAGGCAGCTCCACCTGGGCATGTTCCAGTTCCCCAGGAAGGAGCCACTGAAGCCGAAGGAACTCCCGCAACCGACCGTCCAGGAATACCTGGAAACCTTCGACGATACCCACTTGAAGCTGCAGCGGGACAAAACCCGCGCAAACTACCTGGACGGCATGAAGCAGTATATCCTCCCGGCCATGGGCGATCGGCGCCTCGATGAGGTAAAGCTGGAACATATTGAACGACTCATAGCCAGCATGCGCCAGCTGGCCCGGAAGGACGGCACCCCGAGACTTGCCCGCGGGACCATTGACCGACACATGCGCCAGCTCCGGGCATTTTTCAATCACGCGGTCGAGCACGGCATGCTGGAGAAAAACCCGGTTCCTCGCCCCAAGAAGCTGAACCCGAAATTCCGCGGGGCCCCCAGCCGCCGCGAAGAAATCGACCCCCTGGACGAACAGGAAACAGCACTTTTCCTGGAGACCGTCCAGAATGACGCCTTCTCTCGGAAGCACCACAGCCTTTTTGTGACGCTGATCTATTCGGGGCTCCGGATCGGCGAGGCCCTGGCGCTCGAGTGGTCCGACATCGACTGGAACAAGCGGGAGATCGTGGTCCGCCGCACCTGGGACCGCCTCTTCCGGAAGCTGAACAAGCCGAAGAACGACAAGGTACGGCGGGTACCCATGGCATCCATCGTCTTCCAGGAGCTGCACGCCTACCGCGCCGCGAAGGTGGAATACTGGCTGCGGAGGAAGGCGAGAGACCGCCAGCTGCTGCAATCCAGGAAGCTCTGGAACGACGTCGAGCACCTGCCGCGACCTGTCTTTTGCAACATCTACGGCAGCCATCTGAACGCCGACAACCTTCGGCGCCGGCACCTGCAGCGCTGTCTGAAAGCGGCGGGGATCCGCCAGCGCGCCATGCACGACCTGAGACACACCTTTGCCAGCCTTCACCTGAACAACGGAACCCCCATTGCTTTCGTTTCGGAATGGCTTGGACATTCCAGTATCGAGCTGACGGTTTCCCAATATGGCCACCTGGAACCCAACAGAGGGCAGGACTGGATCAACTCCCTTCCTGGATTGTCTCGGGAAAATCTGCAACAGGGCTGCAACAAGGAGGAAAAGGAGAAATCCGCCCCCATGGCGGCCGTTGTTGGATTTCCTGTAAGTGGAGTGAAATCAGGTGGTTTATCTGGAGCGGGAGACCGGGATCGAACCGGCGACGTCCAGCTTGGGAAGCTGGCATTCTACCGCTGAATTACTCCCGCTTTTCTGACGCTAAATGTACCCGGGCGCGCGGCTTTGTGCAAGTAAAATTGCGCCCCCGTCTTCCCCCGGGGCCCTCCGTGGTGCACAGACCGCTACAGGCGCCCGAGCCAGCCGAGGACTTCGGCCGCCTCCTTGCGCACCACGTAGGCCCGGTCCCACTCGCCGGAGACGTCCTCACCGGTGAGGTTGCGGCAGATGGCGGCGAGCGTGGCGCGCTCCCCCTCGGTCAGATGCCCGTGGCGCCCGAGCTTCCCCATGCTCCGGACCGCCTTGGCGCGCACGGAGGGCTCCTCGTCGGCCAGATTGGCCTGGAGGCGTTCGAGGCACCTCCGGCGCAGTTCGGCCGGCAGCCGGCCCGGGGGGATCGATTCGGCGAACTTGCCCAGCGCCCGCGTCGCCGTGTCGCGCAGCTCGATGTTGGGGGAAGCGGCCGCCTCGAGGGCCGGCGGGATCCCCTGCACCACCTCCTCGGAACGGATCTTCCCCAGCGCGTAAAGGATGAAGGCGCGCATCATCGTGTCGGTGGCCGACTCGTACGCCTGGATCAGGGGATGCACGGCCGGGGCGCCGACGCGTCCCAGCGCGTGGGCGATCGCCCACTGCGCCTTCATGTCGGCCGCATCGAGTCTTTTCACCAGCAACGGGATCAACCGGTCACCCAGGCGCGCCGTGAGCGAAAGCGCGCGGTCGAGGACGGGAACGAGTTCCGGGTGATCGAGGGTGTCGATGTAAAAGAGGGGAGAAACAATCTCCAGCAGCCCCTCGGCCTCCTCCGGTCCGATCCGGTCGATTTCCGCCTCGAGCAGCCCGAGCCCTTCCTCTATGGAATCCGGTTGCGTGCCCGCCAGCAGGCCCCGTATCCGGGCCCTTGTCTCGTCCGTCATGGACGCCGCTCCCCGTAGAAGAGGTCCTTGCAGCCATTATACCCGGCCGGAGGGGGTTTTGCGACCATGGCGGGGGGTCAGAACATCTCCGTCCGCCACAGGTCGTGTACGTGGATGACGCCCCCGAGGCGGCCGCCGGAGTCGACGACGACGAGGCTCGTGATCTTCAGCTCCTCCATCCGGGCCAGGGCGGCGGTGGCGAGTTCCCCTTCCCCGATGGTCTTCGGGCTCTGCGTCATCACCTCGCCCGCCCTCTGCCGGAGCGGGTCGGGGGTTTTCTCCAGGAGGCGCCGCAGGTCACCGTCGCTGATGACGCCCAGCAGATGCCCGCCGGCGTCCACGACCGTCGTCATCCCGAGCCCCCTGCGCGACATCTCGTAGATGACGTCCGCCATCGGCGTGTCGACCCCCACCCGGGGAACGTCCTCCCCGCGGTGCATCAGCTCGCCGACGCGCAGGAGCTTCTTCCCTATGGTCCCGGCCGGGTGGACGCCGGCGAAATCCTCCCGCCCGAAACCCTTGCGCTCCATCAGGGCCAGCGCCAGCGCGTCCCCCATGGCCAGGGCCGCGGCCGTGCTCGTCGTCGGCGCCAGGCCGAAGGGACAGGCCTCCCCGTCCACGCCGACATCGATGAAGACGTCGGCGTGGCGCGCCAACGTCGAGTTTCCGTCTCCCGCCATCGCCACCACGGCGAGCCCCAGCCGCTTTGCCACGTTGAGAAGTTCGAGGATCTCGCCCGTTTCGCCGCTCTTGGACACGGCCAGCACCAGGTCGTTGGGCGCGAGCAGGCCGCAGTCGCCGTGCAGGGCGTCGGCCGCGTGCAGGAATATGGCGGGGGACCCGGTGCTGGAGAGGGTGGCCGCGATCTTCTTGCAGATCAGGCCCGATTTTCCGAGTCCGGTCACGGCGATCTTTCCCGGGCAGCGGGCGGCCAGTTCGACCGCCTCGAGGAAGGGCCCGCCCAGGCGCGGCACGAGGGCACGGATCGCGTCCGCCTCCGCCCCGAGCACCCTGGCCGCCGTCGCGATGGAGGGATGGGTCTTTTCCGCGCTCATGACCGTTCCCCCAGCGCGCCGCGGATGGCGAGGATCTCCCGCACCAGGCGGGGGAACTCGGAGAGTTTCAGGCTGTTGGGGCCGTCCGAGAGGGCGCGCGCGGGGTTGTCGTGCACCTCGAGGAAGAAGCCGTCCACCCCGATGGCGGCCCCCGCCCGCGCCAGGGCCGGCACGAAGCGGGAGTCCCCCCCGGAGCGGTCCCCCTGCCCCCCCGGTGCCTGCACGCTGTGGGTGACGTCGAAAACCACCGGCTGGCCGAAGGAGCGCATGATGACGAAGGAGCGGAAATCGACCACGAGGTTGTGGTAGCCGAAAGTGGTCCCGCGCTCGGTCAGGAGGATGTTCCGGTTCCCCCCCTCCCTCGCCTTTTCGAGCACCTTGCCCATTTCGGCAGGGGAGAGGAACTGCCCCTTCTTCAGGTTCACGCATCGGCCGCTCGCCGCGGCGGCGCGGATGAGGTCGGTCTGCCGGCAGAGGAAGGCCGGGATCTGCAGCACGTCGAGCACCTCGGCCGCCGCCGCCACCTGGGCCGTTTCATGCACGTCGCTCAGGATGGGAAGGCCGCTGGCGGCCCGCGCCCGCTCGAGGATGCGCAGCCCCTCCTCGAGCCCCGGTCCGCGGTAGGACTGGACCGATGTCCGGTTGGCCTTGTCGTAGGAGGCTTTGAAGAGGATGGGGACCCCCAGCTGCGACCCGTACCGGGCGAGCCGCTCGGCCATCCGCAGGCAGTGGCTCTCGCTCTCGATCACGCAGGGACCCGCGATGAAAAAGGGGCCCTTTCCCAGTTTCAGGGGACCGGCCTTGACCTGTACCATGTTCCCGACGACCTCCGATGCCTAATGGGGCGTGGTTTCCCGGACGGCGCCGCCGTCCGCGGTCTCCGCCCGGACTCTCAGCCCGTTCCGGTAGGACGCCTCGATGAAGCTGGCGAAGAGCGGGTGCGGCTCGAGCGGCCGGGACTTGAACTCCGGGTGGAACTGGCAGCCCAGAAACCAGGGATGGCCGGGGATTTCGGCGATCTCCACGAAGTTCCCGTCCGGCGAGTTCCCCGAAAACCTCATCCCCCGCCCCGTGATGGCCTGTTCGTATTCCCGGTTGAACTCGTAGCGGTGCCGGTGCCGCTCGGAAATCTCCTTCTTGCCGTAGACCCGGAAGGCGAGCGAGTCTTCCTCGAGCACGCAGGGGTAGGCCCCCAGCCTCATGTTGCCCCCCATGATGTCGCTCCCGAGCAGTTCGCGCAGCAGGTAGAACACCCGGTGGGGGGCCGACGGGTCGAATTCGGAGCTGTCGGCCTCGAGGTTGCAGACGTTGCGCGCGTATTCGATCACGGCGCACTCCATGCCGAGGCAGATGCCGAAATAGGGGACCTTGCGCGTGCGCGCGTAGCGGGCCGCGAGCAGCATGCCGTCGATACCGCGCTTGCCGAACCCCCCCGGCACCAGGATGCCGTCGTAGGGCGCGAGCTGCCCGTCGAGGGTCCCCTCATCAAGCTGCTCGGCGTCCACCCAGCAGAGCTCGACCCGGAGCCGGTTGGCCAGGCCCCCGTGGTAGAGCGCCTCGTTCAGGCTCTTGTAGGAATCCTCGAACTCCACGTATTTGCCCACGATGCCGATCCTGACCCCGTCCCTGGGGGCGGCGTCGAGCTTGAGCACCGCCTTCCAGTCCGCCAGGCGCGGCTCGTTGGGGGGGAGGCGCAGGTAGCTGATGATGGCCTCGTCCAGGCCCTCGTCGTGCAGCCCCAGCGGCACCTCGTAGACGTTCTTGACATCGACGGCCGTGATGACGTCCCGTTCCGAGACGTTGCAGAAGAGGGCGATCTTGGCCTTCACGTCCCTGGGCAGCAGCTGGCTGGTGCGGCAAAGCAGGATGTCGGGCTGGATGCCGATCCCGCGCAGCTCCTTGACGCTGTGCTGCGTGGGCTTGGTCTTCAGCTCCCCGGAGGCGCCCATGTATGGGACCAGGGTGAGATGGATGAAAAGGGAGTTTTCCCGGCCGTCCTCGTTGCGCATCTGCCGGATCGATTCCAGGAAGGGGAGGCTTTCGATGTCCCCCACCGTTCCGCCGATCTCCACGATGGCGACATCGACGTCGCGGGCGACCCGGCGGATGACGGCCTTGATCTCGTTGGTGATGTGGGGGATCACCTGCACGGTCTTGCCGAGGTACTCCCCCCTGCGCTCCTTCTCGATCACCGTCTGGTAGATCTTCCCCGTGGTGGAGTTGTTCTCCCGCGTCAGGCGCACCCCGGTAAAACGCTCGTAGTGGCCAAGGTCGAGATCGGTTTCGGCGCCGTCGTCGGTGACGAACACCTCGCCGTGCTGGAAGGGGCTCATGGTCCCCGGATCGACATTGATGTAGGGATCCAGCTTGAGAAAATTGATCCTGAAACCGCGCGCCTCGAGCAGCCGCCCGATGGAGGCGCTCGCGATCCCCTTCCCCAGCGAGGAAAGCACTCCGCCCGTGACAAAGATGTACTTCATGGTCCTACCCCCGTGACTGGACGACCCTCCGGGATTCAGTCCTGGAATGAAGATCGCAGATTAGCAACACGGACCGCTCCGTGCAAGCGCGGATCGGGAAGACGGGCCGGCGGACCCCGCAGGTCCGCGTAACCCGCCGACGGGCACGGCGGGCGCTTCCGCCCTAGAAGTTGATCAGCTCGACGTCGCGCGTGTCCTTGACGTAGGGCTGATCCGCCTGCGGGTAACGGTACTCCTTCCCCTCGAAATTCCGCAGGACGATCTCCTTCTCGTCGAACCGGACGACGTAGTCGGGCATCAGGGGGATCTTCCCCCCCCCGCCCGGGGCGTCGATGACGAACTGCGGCACGCCGAACCCCGTGGTATAGCCCCGCAGCGACTGCATGATCTCCAGCCCCTTCTCGACCCGGGTCCGGAAATGGTTGGTGCCGCGCGTGAGGTCGGCCTGGTAGAGGTAGTAGGGGCGCACCCGCATCATCAGCAGCTTGTGCATCAGTTCCTTGAGCACCAGGGGGTCGTCGTTGACCCCCTTCAGCAGCACGGTCTGGCAGCCCACGGGGATCCCGGCGTCGGCCAGGCGCTCGCACGCCTCCTTCGCCTGCGGGGTGATCTCCCTCGGATGGTTGAAATGCGTGTTGATGAAGATGGGGTGGTATTTCTTCAGCATGTCGCAGAGCGCGTCGGTGATCCGGCTCGGCAGCACACAGGGGAAGCGCGTGCCGATGCGGATGATCTCGACGTGCGGAATGGCCCGCAGCCGCGAGATGATGAGCTCCAGCTTGCGGTCGTTCACCATCAGCGGATCGCCTCCCGAAAGGAGGATGTCGCGGATCTCACGATGGCTCCGGATGTAGTCGATGCCCATCGCGATGGTCTTTTCGGTGATGGTGCTGGTGCGCCCCACCATCCGTTTTCGCGTGCAGAACCGGCAGTACATGGGGCACCGGTCGGTGATCAGCAGCAGCACGCGATCGGGATACCGGTGCGTCAGGCGCGGGACCGGGCTGTCCTCCTCCTCGTGAAGCGGGTCCTCGGGGGCGCACTCGTCCATCAGCTCGCGCACCGACGGCACCGACTGCATCCAGATGGGATCCCCCTTCTCCCCGATCAGGTTGTAGTAGTAGCGCGGGATGCGCATCGGGTAGTTCCGGCACACGGCGTCGATTTCCTCCGCATCCGCACCGAAATCCCTGGCAAGGGTTCCGCCGCCCGTGACGCTGTTTCGCAGGTCAATCGTCCACTGCTCCATCCGTTCCATGAGTGAGATCGTCTCCCTGTCAGGAAAGCCGCTTGACGAAAATCAGGCGGTCATCCCCGACATCGTAGAAATCCGCTATGTGCGATGCTTCCTCGAATCCCAGGCTTCGATAGAATTCGATGGTGTTGCGGTACGACGATTTCGCCGAAGTTTCGGCCACCAGGAGCCGCCCCCCGGACGATGCGACGGCGCGCTCCGCGTGGCCGACGAGCGTGCGGCCGAACCCGCGCCCCCGCGCTTCGCGCCGCGTCGCGATCCAGTAGAGATCGAACGTCCCCCGCGTCAGCGGCACCGGCCCCCAGCAGATGTAGGCCTGGATCCCGGGCGCCTCCCCGGACGCCACCGCGAACGCGTAATCGGTCTGGTCGGGGTCCCCGAGGTAGATGTCGACCAGTTCCAGGGCGCACTCCTTCTCCGCCGGGTTGAAATTTTCGACCCCGTCGATCAGCTCGGCCACCTCCCGGCGGTCCTCCGTCGTCATCGGCCTGACCCGCGCCGCGGGCCGCTCGTCAGAATGCATAGGTGGCCGGCTCGATCCGGTCGCCGCGCGCAATGGCGCTCTCACTGATGCGCAGGATGATGTCCGCATAGGAGAAGCCGGCCGCGCGCGCGGCCCTGGCAAAACCCGCCTCGGGGGACAGGTCGGGATTCGGGTTGACCTCGAGCACGTACACCGCGCCCGTGCCGTCGGTGCGCATATCCACGCGCGCGTAATCCCGGCAACCGACGGCGCGGCAGCTCGCGACGGCGATGGAGTCGATCCGTTCCTTCATCCCCTCCGGAACATCGGCGGGACAGATGGGCGTGGTCGCACCGAACTGGGCGCTCGTTTCGTCCCATTTCGCGCGGTAGCTGACGATCTTCGGTTCGTCCGCCGGCAGACGGGTGAAGTCGATCTCCGAGATCGCCAGCACCTCCGGCGTCTCCTCCCCGATCACCGACACGTTGAATTCGCGCCCCCGGAGAAACTCCTCGATGAGGGCCTCCTGGCGGTAGACGCCGTGGATGTAGCGCACCTGCCGTACGACCTCGGACTCCGTCGAGCAGACGGAATCGCCGTTGACGCCGAGGCTCGCGTCCTCGCGCCCGGGTTTGACGATCACGGGGAATTTCATGTCGGCGGGAAGTCCGGGCTCCTCCCCGGGACGGCAGAGGAATCCCCGGGGGACCGGAATGCCCTCGGCACCGAGGACCTGCTTGACGCGGAACTTGTCCAGCGCGAGCCCCAGGGCGAAGGAGTCGGAGCCCGTGAAGGGGATCCCGAGCAGCTCCAGCAACCCGGCGAACGCCATCTCCATCCTGCCGTCCCCGTCGATCTCCTCGCACAGGTTGAAGGCGAACCTCGGCGCCAGCCCGAGCAGCCGACGGATCAGTTCCGCGGTGACGCGCTCCACCGCGATCACCTCGGGGCGGTACCCCCCGCGCTCCAGGATCTCCGCGATCGCCCCCACCTCTCTGCGCGCCGTGTTGGCGGGATAGATCTTCTCCCGGCTCCCCGCCTTCTCCGCTGTCGCGGCCGAGTTGTAGAGCACGACGCAATCACAGGTTTCTGTCATGTCAACCCGCAGCGTTTGCACGCGATGTCGAGCACCTCGTTGATCAGCCGGCTGTAGCTCATGCCGGCCGCCCGCGCCGATTTGGGAAAACAGGAGTTGTCTTCCGGTCGGGGAAGGACACCCGGAAGCGGGTTGACCTCGAGGATATGGGGGGTCCCGGCGGCGTCCAGGCGCACGTCGATGCGGCACCAGTCGCGGCAGCGCAGGACGCGGTAGGAGCGCAAACAGGCACTTTCGATTTCAGCCCGGAGTCCCGCGTCGATGCGCGCGGGACACTCGAAGATTTCCAAAGGATTCGAACTTTGATCCCAGATCCACTTCGCTTCGTAGGAATAGATCGGGTTGACCCCCCCGGGGAGCGAGTCGAAGAGGATTTCCACGAGCGGCAGCACCCGGGCCTCGACGCCGTTCCCCAGAATGGAGGCGGTGAATTCCCGCCCGGGGAGGAACTCCTCCACCAGCGCGGGTTCCCGGTAGGTGTCCAGCAGCCAGTGGACCCGCTCGCGCATCTCCGCGCGCGAACGCACCAGCGAGTCGTTCCGGATGCCGATGCTCGATCCTTCGTAGAGCGGTTTGACCATCAGCGGGTAGCGCAGGCCGTTGGAATCAAAGTCGCGGGCTTCGGCCACGTAAAAGCGCGAAACGGGCAGCCCGTGGTAGGCCAGGATTTCCTTGGTGCGGGATTTGTCGAGACAGGTGTTGAGCGTGAGAGGATCGCTGGCGGTGTAGGGTATCCCGAGGTGCTCCAGGATCGCCGGGATGAACCCCTCCCGGCAGGGGCCCGCCGCCCCCTCGGCCATGTTGAAGACGATGTCGGGCCGGGTCCGGACAAGCTCCCCCCAGGGGTCCCCGCCGGCGTCGATGGCCACCACCTCGTGCCGCTCCTCGAGGGCCTCCCGGACAGCGGCGATGGTTTCAGGGGCGTCCCATTCGGCCTGCGCGTCGACCCGATTCCGCCCCCCGCCGGAGCTCTCCCCGGGGCTCCCGCCCGGAGGTTCCTGGGGCTCTCCCTCGGTGTCCTGTTTCAGGTTAAATGTTAAGCCTACTCGCATTACGCCCGACCTTTCGACCTTGGTATAAGGGAATAGCAAAAGCTTGTCAAGAAAATTTTGGAAATTTCCACAAGATACAGTGCCGCCATTTCACAAAATCACAAAATCTGGGACTTCGGGGAGTTTACGAGCTTCTCCCGGCGGCCAGGGGGCCACGGCGCCTTCACCGGTGCCGGAGGACACTTCCGACATCGAAATTGGTTTAAGAATTCAGAATGACTTATTCGATTATGATTTTTAGTTTCATCTAAGAAAAGTGACTCCCGGAATTTCCCCGGACCCGCCACCCGGCCTTTCAGGTATAATGGCCCGCGGAGTCCGCCATGAAATCGGGATACACCGCAGCCCGCATCCTGCTCGCCCTTTCCTGGGGCGTCGTCTGCGTTCTCGCCCTGGCCGCGCCCCTCCTGCTGGCCCGCGGTCGTGCTGACGCCCTCCCCCTCTACCTGGGATTTTCCTTTTTCTGCCACCAGCTGCCCGAGCGCTCCTTCGCCCTTGC
>JAFGSS010000201.1 GCA_016934555.1 Acidobacteriota bacterium
AAGGGGAAGGCGATCGCCCGCTTCGACCAGGTCGACATGGTGCGGGCCAAGGAGATCGTGGGGAAAACCATCTGCATCGCCGGGAACATGCCCGTCTCGACGCTTCAGATGGGGACGAAGGCGGACGTGGAGCGGGAGTGCAAACGGATCCTCGACGCGGCCGCGCCGGGCGGGGGCTTCATGATGTCCCCCGCCTCCTCGCTCGATGAGGTCAATCCCGCGAATCTGCGGGTGTGGATCGACTGCACCCGGGAGTACGGCAAATACTGAGCTGTGTTAAAGAATGAACTCCAAGGCCGCGTAGGAGCGCGCGGGGAGTTCGATCGTCATTTTGGATCCCGGCCGCGGCGGCGCCAGCTCCCGCGGCGCCACCCGGGTCGGGGCCTCGAAGGTGTTGACCGCCTTGAGGTCGTCGCCGGTCAGGACCCGGGCGCTTTTGACCGCGCGGGGCGCGGCCTCGCGCCAGACGATTTCCACCTCGTGAGCCTTTTCCAGGTCCCGGTTTAAGAGAAACAGGGAGGTGGTCCCCCCCTGGCGGTCGAGGGTGCAGGAGGCGTCGAGATAGGGGACCGCCCCCTTCCCCGCGACCTGGTAGGTGGGGGACTCCACGGCCAGGTCGAGCACTTCCCCCCGCGCCTGCTCGAGCGCCCAGAGGTACGGGTAGTAGGTGGTCTGGCGCAACAGACCGGTTTTGCTCGTGGTGAGGGGCGCGATGACGTTGACCAGCTGCGCCAGGCAGGCGATGTGGACCCGGTCGGCCGAGCGCATGAGGGAGTTGAGGAACCCCCCGACCAAAAGCGCGTCTTCGAGGTTATAGACCTCTTCGAGGAGGCGCGGGGCTTTCTGCCGCCCGCCATCTCCCCCGCGCTGGCGGTACCAGACGTTCCATTCGTCGAAGGAGAGCCAGAGCCGTTTACGCGACCGCTTGCGCGCGCGCACGTAGTCGCACACCCCGGCCACTTCCCGGATCTGCTCTTCCATTTCGAGGTTGAAGGAGAGGAATCTGGCCGTGTCCCCGTTGGCCCCCGTCTCCTCGGCGTCGTTCCGGTAGTAGCAGTGGAGCGAGAGGCCGTCGACCATGTCGTAGCATTCTTCCAAAATCTCCCGGTCCCACTCGAGGTAGGTGGCCATCCCGGGGCTGCTCGAGCCGCAGGCGATCAGCCGGAGGGTGGGGTCGACCATGCGCATCTGCTGCGCGGCGTCGCGCGCCTTCAGGCCGTACTCCCGCGCGGGCATGTGGCCGATCTGCCAGGGCCCGTCCATCTCGTTGCCGATACACCAGTAGCGGACGTTGTGCGGCTTCTCGATCCCGTGTGCGCGCCGCAGCTCGCTCCATTTCGTCCCTTTCTCCTGGTTACAGTACTCGACCAGGGCGGCCGCCATCTCGGCGCTGCCGGTCCCCAAATTCAGCCCCATAACGGGCTCGGTCCCCACCAGGCGGCACCACTCCATGAACTCGTCGGTCCCGAACTGGTTGGGCTCGATCGTGTTCCAGGCGCGGTCGAGCACCTCCGGCCGCTTCTCCCGCGGCCCGACCCCGTCGAGCCAGTTGTAGCCGGAGACGAAGTTCCCCCCGGGGTAGCGGATGGCCGGCACCCGCATTTTTTTAATCTCTTCGAGGACATCCCGGCGGAAGCCGCGTGCGTCGGAAAGCGGGGAGCCCGGCTCGTAGACGCCGCCGTAGACCGCCCGGCCGAGGTGCTCGATGAAGGAGCCGAACACCCGGCGGTCGAGGGGCGCGATCTTCTGCGCCGGGTCGACGTAGATCCGGGCTCCGGCGCCCGGGGGCGTAGCGGTCGTGGCCGTGGCGGCGCGGCCCGCGGGGAGGCGCCCGGCGGCCAGCGCGGCGCCGGCCAGGGAAGCGTTTTTGAGAAAGGTGCGTCGGGATTTTCGAAGCATGCTGTGGATCCTCCAGTTGGGCCGATTCTAGCACAAGGTATTAGACCTTTAGAACTCCTGTGGTATTATTTCTGATTGTTTTGAGCGAATGATGGGTTGTGAACCGCAGTGGACTGTTTTGATCAGGCTTGGGCGGCAGCATTCCCGAGCTTCCCGCCCCCCGCAAGCCACCTTTTATGAGACCGAGGGGAACCAGGAGAGGATTGCAGAGTATTCATGTCGACGACCGCGTACCCGCAGCTGAATGAACGGAAGCTTCCGCCCGGATTTTCGATGGCGGGACTGACTTTCGTCCTGGCCGCCCTTTCCTGGCTGGGGCCCTTTTCGATCGACACCTACCTGCCGTCGATCCCCGCCATCGGCGAGAGCCTCGGCACCCCGACGGCCGCGGTGCAGCAGACGATGACGGCCTTCCTCTTCTTTTTCGCCCTCATGTCGCTCTGGCACGGCGCCATCAGCGACGCCTACGGCCGCAAGCGCCTGACCCTCCTCTCGCTCGCGCTCTTTTTCGCCGCCTCGGTCGGGTGCGCGCTCTCGACCAGCGTCCAGATGCTGATGGTCTTCCGCGCGCTGCAGGGGGCCACGGCGGGGGCGGGGATGATCATCGGGCGCGCGGTGGTGCGCGACCTCTTCGACGGGGCGGCGGCGCAGCGGCTGATGTCGCACGTCGCCACGATTTTCACCATCGCCCCGGTCATGGGCCCGGTGCTGGGCGGCTGGTTCCAGGTCTGGTTCGGCTGGCGCTCGATCTTCGTCTTCATGGCGGCCATGGCGGCCTTTCTCTTTTTGAGCTCCTGGAAGTTCCTCCCCGAGACGCTGCCGGCCGAAAAACGCCAGCGCCTGAACGCCGGCTACCTGGCCCGCTCCTACTGGAAGGTGATGACCCAGCCTGCGTTTTTGATGGCGAGCGCCTCGCTCGCCCTGGTCAACGCCGGCTTTTTCATCTACATCGTGGGCGCCCCCGTCTTCCTGATGAAGCACCTGGGCCTCAAGGAAACGCAGTTTCTCTTTCTCTTCTTCCCGATGGCGGTCGGGATGGTGATCGGGGCCTGGATCTCCGGGCGCTGCGCCGGGCGGCTCTCGGGCGGAAAAACGATCATGGTCGGCTACATCGTGATGAGCGTGGCGGCGCTCAGTAACCTCGCGCTCAACGCGGCCCTCCCCCCCATGCTCCCCTGGACCCTCGTGCCGCTCTTCGTCTACGTGATGGGGATGTCGATCGCGATGCCGAGTTTGACCCTGGTCACCCTCGACCTTTTTCCCAGCCAGCGCGGCCTGGCCGCCTCCTGCCAGGGGTTTTTGGCGCTCGGGGGGAACTCGGCCGTTTCCGCCTTCGTGGCGCTGGTCTGGGGCACGACCCTGTCGCTTGCCTTCACGATGGTGACGATGCTGGTGCTGGGGGTGGCGACCATTCTCCTGTACGCCCGGTTCATGAAGCGGGCGGCGCCGGCGGAGCAGGGCTGAGGGCGGCCAGGGCCGCGCGGGCGAACTCCCCCAGCCGGCCGTGCACCACGGCGGCGGCCGCGCGGTCGTAGGACGTCTCCTCCAGGTTGACGATGACGAGCTTCGCCCCGGCGGAGACCGCCATCATCGGCAGCTCGGCCGCCGGGTAGACCACGAGCGAGGAGCCGAGCACCAGCATCAGGTCGCAGCGCCCCACCGCCTCGACCGCCCCCTGCCAGGCCTCGACCGGGAGCAGCTCCTCGAACAGGACGATGTCGGGCCGGACCGGGGCGGAGCAGAGGCAGCACGCCGGCGCGTCGGTCCCCCCCTGGAGGATCCTGTCGTAGAGGGGGAGCATGTTGTGGAAGGCGCCGCATTCGCTGCAGCGGCCGGTGCGCCAGGTCCCGTGCAGCTCGTACACTTTCGAGGAGCCGGCGGCCGCGTGCAGCCCGTCGATGTTCTGGGTGACGACGGCCTCGACCTTCCCCATCTCCTCCAGGCGCACCAGGAGGCGGTGGGCGTCGGTCGGCTCGGCGCGCGCGATGGTGGAGAAGAGGTCCATGCTGGCGCGGTAGAAGGCGGCCGGGTCGCGGCGGAAACCGGAGGCCGAGAGCCACTCCACGGCGTCGGAGTTGGAGTAGACCCCCCGGGGGCTCCGGAAATCGGGGATTCCCGCCTCGGTGCTGATCCCCGCCCCGGAAAAGGCGACGATGCGGCGCGCGGTGCGGATCAGGCTGATGGCGCTCTCGCTCGGGTCGTTCATGCGTGCCATTATGGCACCATGGGGGGGTATCCGCTATACTTTGTGAGGAGGTTCCGGTGCCCGGGTCCCCGGGCGGAAAGACAGCGCGGAGGGGTGTGAAGAAGAATCCCGGAACGAGGGTCCTGGTCGTCGACGACGAGCCCGCCATGCGGGAGGTGCTAGAGCTGCGCCTGGCCGGGTGGGGGTTCGAGGTGCGCACGGCGCCCGACGGGGCAGAGGGGAAGCAGCTGGCCGAATCGTTCGGCCCCGACCTCGTCATCTCCGACGTCGTCATGCCCCGGATGACGGGGATGGAGCTGCTCGAGAGCCTCCGGGCCGGCGACCCCGACCGCCCCGTCATCCTGGTCACGGCGCAGGCGACGGTCGACCTGGCGGTGGAGGCGATGAAGCGGGGGGCCCGCGACTTCATCACCAAGCCGATCGACTACCCCAAGCTCCGGACGATCCTGGACAAGGTGCAGGAGGAGATCGCGGAGCGGCGCGAGTCGCGCCGCCTGGCGGCCGAGCTCCAGCGGGGGGCGGGCTTCGGCGAGTTCGTCGGCGCCGGCCGCGCGATGCGGCAGGTGTACGCCCTGATCGAGACGGTGGCCTCGAGCGACGCCGGGGTGATCATCACCGGGGAGAGCGGGACCGGCAAGGAGCTGGCGGCCCGGACCATCCACCGGCTGAGCGCGCGCGCCGAGGGCCCCTTCGTCGCCGTCAACTCGAGCGCCATCCCCGAAAACCTGATGGAGAGCGAGATGTTCGGCCACGAGCGGGGGGCCTTCACCGGGGCCACCGGGGTCCACGCCGGCTGCTTCGAACGCGCCCACGGCGGCACCCTCCTGCTCGACGAGATCGCCGAGATGCCGCTCGGGCTGCAGCCGAAGCTCCTGCGGGTGCTTGAGGACCAGAAGGTGCGGCGGGTCGGCGGCGGCCGGGAGTTTTCCGTGGACGTGCGCGTCGTCGCCGCCACCAACCGGGAGCCGCGCGAGGCGGTGGAGAGCGGGAAGCTGCGGGAGGACCTCTTCTACCGCCTGAACGTCTTCACGATCACCCTCCCCCCCCTGCGCGAGCGCCGGGAGGACATCCCGCTCCTGGCCCAGGCCTTCATCGCCCGGTTCAACGAAAAGCACAACGCCCGGGTCGAGTCGTGCAAGGGGGAGACGATGGAGCTGCTCCGCGCCTACGCCTGGCCCGGCAACGTGCGCGAGCTCAAGAATGTCATGGAGCGCGCCGTCATCCTGGCCCGGGGGCCCTGGATCGAACCCTCGCACCTCCCCCCTTACATGGTGGGGCCCGCCGGGGGGAAACCGGGCCTGGTCCTGCGCCCCGGGGCCACCGCCGCCGAGGCGGAGAAGGAGCTGATCCTCGGCACCCTGCGGCTGACGGGAAACAACAAGGCGGAGGCCGCCCGCCGGCTGGGGCTCGACGTCAAGACGATCCGAAACAAGCTCAAGGCATACGGCATAAACTGACCGGCCACCGACCTATGAAGATCACGACACGCATCAGCCTGGGATACATCCTGCTCTTCATCCTCCTCGCCGTGCTGGTGGTGTACCAGGTGGTCACCATCGGCCGGATGCAGGCGATCAACCGCACCCTCTCGGGCGTCGGCTCGCAGAACGCGCTGGTGTCGCTGCAGGCGCTGCGCGACCTCGACCTCGTGGAGGAGTACGCGCGCAAGTCGCTGGCCCTGGCCGACCCGGACTACCTCGGGCCGCTCCGGGAGTACCGGGAGGATTTCGAGCGGGACCTGGGGGAGCTCCGGGGGCAGGCGGGTTCGGAGGGGGAGCGGGGCGAGATCGTGCGCCTGGTGGCCGGGTGGAACGAATTCACCCGCGACCTCGACGCCCACCTCGGCCGGCCGGCGCCGGGCGCCCCCTTCCCCGACGCGCTCCAGGCGGACCTCGAGCGGTTGAAGGCGGAGGCGCGCTCGGTCTACCAGGCCAGCCTCGGCGCCATGCGCGACAAGGTCGAGCAGTCGCGCGCCATGGGGGAGACGGCGGCGCTCGTACTCTGGATCTCCACCCTGGCCGTCCTCGTCATCGGCGCCCTGGTCTCGTTTCTGATCTACCGCTCCATCTCCCGGCCGCTCGCCCACCTGACGGAGGGGACGCGCGCCATCGCCGAGGGGAAGTTCTTCTACCGGCTCGACACCTCGCGCAACGACGAGTTTTCGCAGCTGGCGCGCGACTTCAACACCATGACCCGCCGGCTGGACGAGCTCGACCGGCTCAAGAAGGAGTTCGTGTCGCACGTGTCGCACGAGCTGAAGTCCCCCCTGGCCTCCATCCTCGAGACCGTCCAGGTCCTCGTCGAGGAGATCCCCGGCCCGGTGAACGAAAGGCAGCGGCGGCTGCTCGAGCTCTGCCGTCAGAGCGGGGTGCGGCTGATGGCCATGATCGGCGACCTGCTGGACCTGTCGCGGATCGAGGCGGGGGTGATGGAATACCGGCTCGAGCCGCGGGAGCTCGCCCCGCTCCTCGGGCGGGCGGCGGCCGAGATCGAGGTGCAGGCCCGGGAGCGCCGGATCGACATCGTGCTCTCCCGGCCCGCGGAACCGCTCGAGGCGGAGTGCGACGGCGACCGCCTGATCCAGGTGATCGTCAACCTCCTCGCCAACGCCATCCGCTACGCCCCCGACGCCTCCACCGTCCGCGTGGAGCTCGAGGCGGTCCGCGAGCCCCCCCCGGGGGTCCCGGAAACGCACCGGCGCGAGCTGCGGGGCGACCGCTACGCCCTGATTTCGGTCGCCGACTCCGGCCCCGGCATCCCCGCGGCGGACCGGGAGAAGGTGTTCGAAAAGTTCCACCAGGTAAAAAAAGGGGGGGAAAGCGCCCGCGGGGGGGTAGGATTGGGGCTGGCGATCAGCCGGACCCTGGTGGACTCCCATCGCGGCGCCATCTGGGTGGAGGAGAACCCGGGGGGGGGAGCCCGTTTCCGCGTCCTGCTCCCGGCGCTTGCGGGCCGCCCGGCATGATGCGCCACAGGTACCCTATGCACCCATGCGCCCGCCGGATATTTTGCCGTTTGTGGCTCCTCATGCTCCTGCTGTCGCTCCCCGGTTGCCATAAGAGGGCGCCTTCGCCGGCGCCCGCGCCGGCTGCGGCGGCTACGGCGACGACTGCGGCGCCCGAGGCCATCATCCCCGACGTCCCCGACCCCTCCCCGGAGGAAACGCCCGCGCCCGAACCCGGGGAGCCGTCCGAGCCCACCCTCCTGGAGGTGGGGACGGCGCAGTTCCAAGCGGGGGACTACACCTTGGCCTCGCAATCGTTCGAAGCCTTCCTGCTCGAGCACCCGAAATCGCCCGACCGGGAGTACGCGCTCTACTTTCTCGGCCTCTCCCGCGCCGTGGCGCAGGACTCCGGCCGCGACCTGCTCCAGGCCGAGGCGGCGTTCCGGCGCCTCATCGCCGAATTCCCCCAGGGCGTCTACCGCCGGCCGGCGGAGTACGTGCTCCGGCTCCGGGCCCGGATCGACCGGCTGACGGCGGAGGCGGGGGAGCGGGAGGAGCGGATCCGCCGGCTCGAGGAGGAGCTGGAGCGGCTGAAGGCGATCGACCTCGGGCGCAAGCCGGGAAGGATCGGCCTTCCCGAGTGAGCGGCGGCCGCTATATAATCGACCGATGCGGAAACCTGCAGGGATGTCGCTGGCCGACGCCCTCGGCGTGGGGCCGGGAGCGGTGGTCTCGCTGGTGGGGGGCGGGGGGAAGACCACGGCCATGTTCCGCCTGGCCCGGGAACTGGCCGCGCGGGGACTCCGGGTAGTGACCACGACCAGCACCCACATCAGCCGGGAGCAGGTGGCGCTCTCCCCCGCCGTCGTGTCCACCGGCGACCTGCCCGCGCTGGGGCCGCTGCTCGACCGGCACGGGCAGTGCCTGGTGGCCGGGGCCCCCGACGACCGGGACCGGGTGTTCGGGTCGCCGCCGGAGGAGATCGCCCTGCTGGCCGCCCGCGCCGACGTCGACGTCGTCGTCATCGAGGCGGACGGGAGCCGCTCCCTCCCCTTCAAGGCGCCGGCGGAGCACGAGCCGGTCGTGCACCCCCTGACGACGCTCCTGGTCCCGGTCGTGGGCCTCGACATCCTCGGCGCGCCGCTCGACGAGGAGCACGTGCACCGGGCGCGGTATGCGGCCGCCCTGGCGGGGGTGCCCGAGGGGGTCCCCGTCACGGAAGAGATCGTGGCCCGGGTGCTGGCGCACCCGCTCGGGGGTGGGAAGGGGCGGCCCGACGGCGCCCGGTTCGTGCCGCTCGTCAACCGGGCGGACGACGAAGGGGCCGCCGCGCGCGGCCGGGAGATCGTGGCCCGCCTCCTGCAATGCCCGGGCGTGGACCGCGTCCTCCTCTGTTCGATGCTGCGGCCGGATGCCGTCATCGAACGGCGGGAAAGATCGAAATAAGGAGGGACCGGCCCAAACATAGGGTCCGGGACCGATCGGAAGGACGATGGAAAAGAAGAACTCCGTTTTCGAGTGTCAGAACTGCGGCTACACCTCCCCCAAGTGGCTGGGGCGCTGCCCCGACTGCGGCGGCTGGAACTCCCTGGTGGAGGAACGCCGCACGCGCGGGCAGGCGCCCGGGGCCGGGGCGCGCACGTCGAGGCCCGCGCGCCTGGGCGACATCTCCACCGAGGCGGTCCCCCGCATCGACACCAAGAACCCGGAGTTCAACCGCACCCTCGGGGGCGGCATCGTCCCCGGGTCCCTCATCCTCCTCGGGGGGGAGCCGGGGGTCGGCAAATCGACCCTGCTGCTCGAAATCGCCCGCAGTCTCGAGGGGGAAGGGGTGCGCGTGCTCTACGCCTCGGGCGAGGAGTCGATGCAGCAGATCCGGCTCCGGGCCGACCGGCTCGGGGAGCGGACGGAAGGCGCTCCCCCCGCCGGCGCGGGCGACATCTACCTCCTGGCGGACTCGAGCCTCGAGGGGATCCTCGCGGCCGTGGAGGAGGTCCAGCCGGGGGCCCTGGTCGTCGACTCGGTGCAGACGGCGTGCTCGGACTCGCTCGAATCGGCGCCCGGGAGCGTGGGGCAGGTGCGCCACGTCGCCATGACGCTGCTTAACCTCGCCAAACGGACCGGCATCCCCGTCTTCCTCATCGGCCACGTCACCAAGGACGGCGCCATCGCGGGACCGAAATCGCTCGAACACATCGTCGACGTCGTCCTCTACTTCGAGGGGGAGGGGCGGCGCAACCACCGCATCGTCCGGGCGGTGAAGAACCGCTTCGGGGCGGCCAACGAGGTCGGCATCTTCGAGATGACGTCGCGCGGCCTGGTCCCGGCCGCCAACCCCTCCGGCCTCTTTCTCCCCGACCGGGAGCTGTCGGCCGGCAGCTCGGTCATCTGCGCGATGGAGGGGACGAGGCCGCTCCTGGTCGAGCTCCAGGCGCTGGTGGTCGCCACCCAGTACAGCACGGCGCGCCGCGTCGCCGACGGCGTCAACTACAACCGGATCTCGGTCCTGGTGGCGATGCTCGAAAAGCGCCTGGGGGTGCAGATGACGTCAAGCGACATCTACGTCAACACCGCCGGGGGGCTCGAGGTGGACGAGCCCGGGGCCGACCTCGGCATCTTCGCCGCCATCCTCGGCAGCCTGCGCAACCGCCCGCTGGCCCCCGGGACCGTGCTCGTGGGGGAGCTGAGCCTGTCGGGCGACGTGCGCCCCGTCCCCCAGGCGCCCCTGAGGGTGCGCGAGGCGGCGGCCATGGGTTTTTCCCGCGTCATCCTCCCCGCGGGGAACCTCCCCCTCGTCGATCCCGTGGGCGGCATCGAGCTCGTGCCGATCGGCACGGTGGCGGAGCTCACCG
>JAFGSS010000202.1 GCA_016934555.1 Acidobacteriota bacterium
AATCCCGCTCGGGGTCGTCCCCGGGTTGCGCCACCGCCTCTTCGATCGGGCGCACTCCCTCCGGGCCGCGATCGTGGGGGAGCCGGCCCCCGCCATGGCCACGGCGGGGGCGGCCTCCGAACCCTACCCCGAAGAATTCGAGCTGCCGCCTTCGCCGGTCTCTCCGGCTACGGCGCCTTCGCCGGCGCCTTCGCCGGTCCCTCCGGCAGCGGCGCCTCCGGCAGCGGCGCCCCGGGCGGGGGAAGCCGCACCGCCGGGCGCCCGGTCGCGCCCCCGGCTCGTGCCGCAGGGCGGCGAAGGAGCGCGCAAGGCCCCCCCGCTGGTGCGCGAGGCGCCTTCGCCGGTTCCGCCGGCTGCGGCGCCCGAGGCCCCGGACGATGGACTCCCTTACAGGCAGGGGGAGATCGAAGGGCAGGCCTATGAGCTGGTGCTCAAATCCCAGAAGACCCTGGCGGCGATGGTGGCCGGGGATCAACCCGGGCTCGATTTCAAGGGGTGGGAGGCCGCCCACCGGGGGGAGGACCTGTACTGGGTGCGGGTGAGGTTCGACGGCCCGGACGGGCCGGAGGAGTACATCTGGCAGGTCCGGCTCTCCCTCGGGGAAATCACCCCCCTCAGCTTCAACGCCCGCAGCCTGTTCTGAACCATGAGCCCCCGCCTCCTTCTCCACGCGCGCCGGTTTCTGACCGGCCTCATCCTGGCCGTGGTCCTGGCCCTGGTCTGGAACGCGGCCCACTCCTGGATCGCGAAGGTGCGGACGGCGGGCGACCTCCCCGGAAAGCTCGGATCCCAACTCCGGCGGGCGGCCGAAGGGATCGAGTATTCCGACCACCGCGACGGGGTCCAGCGCCTGCGCATCCGCGCGGAGCGCCTGGTGGAAACGCGCGCCGGGGTCCACCTGCTCCAAGGGATCGAGGCGGGGGACTTCGACGCCGCAGGGGGCGCGCGCCATTCCATCCGGAGCCGTCAGGCACGCTATGACGCCAAGGGGGGGACGGTCGATTTCTCCGGCGAGGTGCGCCTCCGCCTCGGACAGGAGCTGCGGCTCGAGACCCGCTCGCTCCACTACGACATCAACGGTGAAACCGCCTCCACCCCGGACCGGATCGCCATCGAGTCGGGGGAGGCGGCCGGGAGCGCCCTGGGGGCGCGCTACGACCGCGCCCGGGAGACGATCGAGCTCCTCGAGGAGGTCCGGCTGCGGGTGGGCGCGGCGGGCGAAAACTTCCGGGCCTCCGCGGACCGGGCGACGGTGGCGGTCGGCAGGGACCTGATCCTGTTCGAAGGGGGCGCCGCGATCGAATCGGAGCGCTCGGGCGCGCTCGAGGGGGAGCGGATCGTGCTGGGCCTCGGGCCCGGCAGGAGGGTGGAGTCGCTGGCCGCCGAAGGGGGCGCCTCCGCCCTCCTCGCCGACGGGCAGGGGGTGCGCGAACTCGAAGGCGGTCGGATCGAGTTCGCCGTTGCGGGGGGGGAGCGGCTCGAGCGGGTGCGCGTCACCGGGGGGGGCGCACTGCGCTCGAGTTCGGCCGGGCGGCAGGAGCGGCTGGGGGGGGAGGAGATCGACCTCGACCTCGACCCGGCCGGAGCCCCGCGTGAAATGCGGGCGCGCGGGGGCGTGCGCTTCCTCATGACGCCCGGAGGGGGGGACGGCACGGAGGTTTCGGGCCAGAGCGTCCGGGCGGTGTTCGGGGAGGGGGCCGCGCTCAAGCGGGTCGAGGTGGACGGCGCGGCCCTCCTTACCTTCTCCGGTTCCCCGGGGGAGCGCCACACGCTCGAGGCGCACAGCGTGCGCCTCGACTTCGCCGGCGCCCGGGCCGTGCCGCGGCAGCTGCGGGCGGAAGGGTCGGTCCGCTGGCGCCTCCAACCGGCGGCCGGGGGAGGGGCGGAACGGACGCTCCAGGCCGAGCGGCTCGAAATCGAGTTCGCCGAAGCCGGGGGGCGCCCGCTCTCCGCCGAGGCCCGGGGGGGCGTGCGGGTTTCGGAACTCGAGGCGGGATCGCCGCTCGCGCGCACCCTCTCCTCCGCGCGGATGCGCTTCACCTTCTTCCCCGCGAGCGGCCATCCGCGCGGGGTGGAGGCCGAGGGGGGGGTCCGCACGCTCTACGAAACCGGCGCGCCGGACGGCGGCGCGCGGGAGAGGTTCGAGACCGCGAGCGAGCGGATGAGCGTGCGGTTCGCGGAGCGGGAGGGAAAGAGCGTCGTCGAGCACGCCGTGCAGGAGGGGGATTTCGCCTACCGCGATGCCGCCTACTCCGCCTCGGCCGAGCGGTGCGATTACGAGGCCGCGGGCGACACCCTGACCCTCCTGGGGGGGGTGAGGGTGGTCGAGGCGTCGAGCGTCACGACCGGCGCACGCGCCACCTACGGGCGGCGGGAAAAGGTGCTGCGCCTCACCGGCGGGGTCCGGTCGGTCCTCTCCGGCGGCACGGGGGAGCTGCTCGGGGGCCTGGGCCGCTCTCCCGTCGTCATCACCGCCCCGGGGCTCGAGCTCCGGGGCGCGGACCGCGGGGAGCCCGGGGCCGTCCGCTACGAGGGGGGGGTGCGGGTGCTGGGGGAGAGTCAGCAGCTGGAGGCCCGGACGCTCGAGATCGCGGCCGGGGAGGGTAAGCTCGAAGCCTCGGGCGGGGTCCTGCACCGGATCTTCCCCGGCCCGGAAGGGAAGGGGGCCCCCGGCCGGGGGGCCGTCATCCGAAGCGAGGGGGTGGATTACGAGCGGCACCTTGTCACCTACTCGGGGGGGGTCCGGCTCGAGTCGGAGGAGGTCCGGCTCGAGGCGCGCGAGATCGACGTGTGGATCGACCCGGAGAAAAAAGACATCCGGCGCGCCGAGGCACGTGTGGGGGTGCGGATCGCTCACCTCGGGCGGGAGGGGCGGGGGGATTCGGCCGAGTGGCTCCCGGGCGAGGGGCGCTTCGTCATCGTCGGCCGCCCGGCCGTTATCGACGACCCGGAGCGGGGGCGCTCGCACGCGCGTCGATTGACATACTTCCAGGCCGATGATAGGATTCTGCTCGGGGAGTGACGGATCTGATCTAAGTATTGTTTTTTCAAATATTTATATTGGGCTAAGTGCATGCTGCAGGCGACCGGATTGACCAAGTCCTACCGGGGCAGGCGGGTGGTCGACGACGTGAGTCTCGGGCTCGCCCCGGGGGAGATCGTCGGGCTCCTGGGCCCGAACGGGGCGGGAAAGACCACGACCTTCCACATGATGGTGGGACTGGTCTCCCCCGACGGGGGCCGCGTCCTGCTCGAGGGGGAGGACATCACCCGGCTCCCCATGTACCGGCGCGCGCGCGCCGGGATCAGTTACCTGCCGCAGGAGGCCTCCGTCTTCCGCAGGCTGACGGTGCGGGAGAACATCCTCTGCATCGCCGAGACCCTCCCCCTTACCCCCGCCCGGCGGGAGGAGCGCGTGGTCGCGCTCCTCGAGGAATTCGGCATCGACCACCTGCGCCACCAGGGGGCCCATACCCTTTCGGGGGGGGAGCGCCGGCGGCTGGAGATCGCGCGCGCCCTGGTTCTGACCCCCCGCTTCATCCTCCTCGACGAGCCCTTCGCCGGGATCGATCCCCTGGCCGTGGTGGACATCCAGCGCATCGTGGGCGCCCTCAGCCGCCAGGGGATCGGCGTCCTCATCACGGACCATAATGTCCGGGAGACTTTGAATATCACCGACCGTGCCTATATAATAAACAACGGAAAGATCTTACGAGAAGGATCTCCTGACGCGCTGACGCGTGACGATGAGGTGAGAAGAGTGTACCTCGGCGAGAATTTCAGGCTGACTTAGGCGCCTATGAACCGGAGACATTTTCTGAGGCAGAGTCTGGATCTTCGTCTCACGCAGAGACTGGCCCTTACCCCCTCCCTTTTGCAGAAGATCGAGCTGCTGCAGCTGAACAAGCTGGAGCTCCAGGAGATGCTCAACCAGGAACTGATGCAGAACCCGGTTTTGGAGGAGGTGACGGAGCCGCCGCCCGACACCGGGATGGACACGGGACCCGAGGAGACCCCCCCGGCCGAAAGCGCGCCGGAAGGGGAGCGCGACTCCTTCGAGGAGATCGATTTCCGCTATTTCTTCGACGAGTACCTCGACACCGGGTACCGCAACCGCGAGGTGGAGGACCCGGACAAGCCGGGGTTCGAGGCCTTCCTCACCCGGGCCCCCTCGCTTGCGGACCACCTCGAGTGGCAGCTGGGACTCACCGACGTCGCCCCCCGCCTGGCCGAGATAGCGCGCCACATCATCGGCAACCTGAACGAGGACGGATACCTGCTGATCGGGCTCGAGGAACTGGCCGCAACGGCCGGATCGACGGTCGAGGAGGCCGCCGAGGCGCTCCGGGTGGTGCAGGCGATGGACCCGATCGGCGTCGCCGCCCGGGACCTGCGCGAGTGCCTGCTTTTGCAGCTCGAGAGCCTCGGGCTCATGGACACGCTGGAGCGCCGCATGGTGGACGAGTGCCTGCCGCTGCTCGAAAACCGCCGCTACAAGGAGATCGCCGCGCATACCGGGGCCGCCTTCGAGGAGGTGCTCGAGGCGGTGGAGGGGATCCGGCGGCTGATCCCGCGCCCGGGGCAGAAGTACAACGCCGCCGCGCCCACCTACGTGGAGCCCGAGGTGACGATCGTCAAGGTGGACGACGAGTTCATCGTCCTCCCCAACGACGACGGGATGCCGCAGCTCCGGCTGAGCCCCTCCTACCGTGACCTGCTCAAGAGCAATGGGGTCAGCGGGGAGACCCGGACCTTCCTGAAGGAGAAGTTCCGCTCCGCCGTGGACCTGCTGCGCAGCGTCAGCCAGCGCAAGCAGACGATCTACCGCGTCAGCGTGGCGATCGTGAACCGGCAGCGCGAATTCCTGGAGCACGGGATGACGCACCTGCGCCCGATGCTGATCAAGGACGTGGCGGGCGAGCTGGGGGTGCACAGCTCCACCATCAGCCGCGTGGTCACCAACAAGTACGTGGACACCCCTCAGGGGGTGATGGAACTGAGAAAGTTCTTTACCATGGGGGTGGAAAACCCCACGGGGGAGGACCTGTCGATCGTGCAGGTCAAACTCAAAATCAAATCGATCATAGAGGGGGAAAGCAAGAGCAAGCCGTATTCGGACAACCAGATCGGGCAGATGCTGCGCCGGGACAACATCTTCATCACCCGGCGCACGGTGGCCAAATACCGGGAGCAGATGCAGATCGCGGGGTCGCGCGAGCGCAGGCTCGAGTACCTGGTCTGACCGGCCCTGGTCTGACCGGCCCTGGTCTGACGGCTCCGGTCCGTTTCGGGTATGGGAATCCTGGAAGAAACATTCAGCTTGGAAGGGGAATACCATGAAGGTGGAAATTACCGGCAGACGAATACTGATTACGCCCGCGCTCCGCGCCTATGTCCTGAAGAAGCTGCGCAAGTTCACCAAGGTATTCGGGGAGGATATCCAGTTCCACGTCGTCGTCGACGTGGAGAAGAACCGGCAGAAGGCCGAAATCCTGCTCAAGACCAAGATGCTGAGCCTCGCCGGCAAGGGGCAGTCCGACGACATGTACAACTCGATCATGGCGGCGATAGAGAAGCTCGAACGCCAGGCGCTCAAGCACAAGGGGAAGCTGATCGAGGGGAAGCGCCAGCGGGCGAAGGCGAAATCGGTGGCCACCAAGCTCGGGATCGGGGAGCCCACCAGCCGCTCCCTGGCGCCCAAGGCCGCCGTCGTGCGCGAGGAGACGGTGCAGAAAAAGCCGATGACGGTCGAGGAGGCCGCGCTGGAACTCGGCGGCTCCGACTACGGCTTCGTCGCCTTCCGGAATTCCGATTCCGGGGAGGTCAACATCCTGTACCGGCGCAAGGACGGGTCGATGCGCCTGATCCACACCCAGTAGACCGAAAGCGGGGGGCGGGGCCGGGACTCCGCCCGGCCGGCCCCCCGGGACAGCCATGAGCGATTCCACCACGTCCGGCCTCCCGGGCTCCGGGGTCACGGTCGGCGAATTCCTGAGCGATCCCGCCCTGGAGCTCAACCTCGAGCTGCTGCAGGGGCACGAGGGGATCTCCAACCTGATCCGCTCCCCGCGCCCGCAGAAGCTGGGGATGGCCCTGGTCGGCAGCTCGGGCGGGGTGCACCCCGACCGGGTGCAGGTCATCGGCGGCACCGAGGCGGGCTACCTCGAGTCGCTCGACGACGAGGACCGGGTCCGGGCGATCGAGCGGCTCAGGAAATACGACATCTGCTGCATCGTGGTCACCCAGGGGGTGGAGATCCCGGCCGGGCTGCTGGAGCTCGCGGCCGGGCGGCGGATCCCCGTCATCCGGAGCGGGGCCCCGGGCGAGGGCTCCATCGAGAAGATCGCGCGCTACCTCGAGCGGCGCCTGGCCCCGCGGATCACGGTCCACGGGGGGCTGCTCGAGATCTTCGGCCTGGGGGTCGTCATCCTCGGCCCCTCCGGCATCGGCAAGAGCGAGTGCGCGCTGGAACTGGTGCTCAAGGGGCACCGCCTGATCGCCGACGACTACCTCGAGATCACCCGGCAGGGGGCGCAGGCGCTCTCGGGGGAGGGGGGGAAGGCGCTGCCGCACCACATGGAGCTGCGCGGGCTGGGCATCATCGACATCCGGGAGATGTTCGGCATCTCCGCGACCGGTACCTCCCAGGCGATCGACTTCATCGTGCGCCTGGAGCGCTGGCGCTCCGACGCCGAATACGACCGCCTGGGGCTGGAGCGCTCGAGCGTGGAGTGGCTCGGGGTGAGTGTCCCGGTGATCGACATCCCGGTGGCCCCCGGGCGCAACGTCGCCACCCTGGTGGAGGTGGCCGCCCGCATCTACCTGCTGCAGCAGCGGGGGCACAAAACCAACCTGCTTCAGCACGACTGACAGCCGCCTGATCTGATACAATGCGGGCACTGAATCCCGGCGGGGAGAGAGGGGGCGCATGGCACTCGAGGACCTGGTCATCGTCACGGGCATGAGCGGGAGCGGGAAGGGGACGGTCCTCAAGACGTTCGAGGACCTGGGGTTCTTCTGCATCGACAACCTCCCCGTGCCGCTGATGCGGAAATTCCTGGAGGTGTTCAACGTCTCCGGCGGCGTCTTCAAGCGCGCGGCCCTCGTCATCGACATCCGCGCCGGGGAGGGCCTGTCCGACCTCGTGCGCATGCTGGCCGAACTGCGGCAGTCCTCCTTCCGCCTCTTCGTCCTCTACCTCGAGGCGCGGGACGAGGTGGTGGTGCGCCGCTTCAGCGAGACGCGCCGGCCGCACCCGCTGATCAACGGGGGCTCGCTCCGGGACGCGATCCGCAGGGAGCGGCGGCGGCTCGGGAAGCTGAAGGAGCTGGCCGACGTGACGATCGACACCTCCGACCTGACCGTGCACAAGGTCAAGGCGATGGTGGCCCAGAAGTTCCGCGGCCGCTCCGCGGGCTCGGGCCTGAAGGTGGTGGTGATGAGCTTCGGCTACAAGCACGGCCTCCCGCTCGAGGCCGACCTGGTCTTCGACGCCCGGTTCCTCCCCAACCCCTTTTTCGTTCCGCGCCTGCGGGGGTCGACCGGGCGGGACCGGAGGGTGAAGACCTTCCTCCGCTCCTTCCCCGAGACCGGGGAGTTCGTCGGGAGGGTGGGGGACCTGCTGGGGTACCTCCTCCCCCATTACCAGCGGGAGGGGAAGAGCCAGGTCACCATCGCCGTGGGGTGCACCGGGGGGCGGCACCGCTCGGTCTTCATCGCCGAGGAGCTCGGGAAGGCGCTGAGGGCGCCGAAACGGAGCCTGCAGGTGCTGCACAGGGACGAGGGGAGCTGACATGATCGGGGCGCTGGTGGTGACACACGGGCAGTTGGGGCAGGAACTGGTGGCGGCCGCGGAGATGATCGTGGGGGAGATCGCCCACATCCGCGCGATCTCCATCGGCTGGCACGACGACGTCAACGAGGCGCAGAAGGACATCGAGCGCCGCATCGCCGAGCTGGACGGGGGGAAGGGGGTGCTGGTGCTGACCGACATGTTCGGCGGCACCCCCAGCAACATCGCCTTCGCCCTTCACGAACCGGGGAAGATCGACATCGTGACCGGCGTCAACCTCCCGATGATCATCAAGATCGTCAGCCAGAAGGAGGCGGACACGCTGGAATCGCTCGCCCGCA
>JAFGSS010000036.1 GCA_016934555.1 Acidobacteriota bacterium
CCGAAGCCCTGGGCCCCCTGCTGCTGCGTCGTCCCGGCCGCCGTCTGGGACATCTCGACCGAGGACGATTCCTCGCCGCCGAAAAGGGCCGCGACCATCATGGCGATGTTGGACGCCGTCGAGTTCTGGACGACGTAGACGAAGGTCTGGAATTTCTTCCCCGAGGTGGCGTCCAGTTCCCGGATCCAGCGTTTGACCTCCTCGAGCCCGCGCCTGGTGCTGGCCATGACGAAGATGGTGTTCATCCGGTCGAGCGAGGCGAAGGAGATCCCCGTGGCCGCGTCCTTGGCGCTGCCCCCGAAGATCTTCGCGAGGTCCTCCGCCACGTCCGCCGAGGAGTTGTTTTCGACCTTGACCAGTTCCACCAGGTCGGGATCGAGGTAGCTGCTGTCGAGCATCCGGATGATCTGGAGCACCTTCGCGGCGCTGTCGGAGTAGTCGGTCATGATCAGCATGTTCAGCCGCTCGTAGGGCATGATCACGCCCCCCTCGGTCATGAAGAGCTTGATCGGTTCGATCAGGTCCTTGACCGGCACGAACTCGGCGCGGATGACGTGCGTCATCAGCCGGGGGCCCGAGTCCTCGGGCCCGGGCACGGTCGGGGGAACCGCCAGGATCGCCCGGGCGGCGCCGGCGCCTTCCGGCTGCCCGCCGGGCGCTTCCCCGGGCGCGGGTTCCGGGAGCTGTTCGATGATGTCGACGCCGCTTTTCAGGGCGGAGGAAATGGGGACGATCTGGTAGATCCCCATCTGCTCGATGAGGGCCGCGTTCTTGCTCTTGAGGATCAGGTTGAAGAGGGGAAAGATATCCTCCCGCGCCATCGGGGAGGCGCTCACGAGGTTCACGTTCCCCCGGACGTCCGAATCGATCACGATCGGCGTCAGCCCGAGGATGGCGCCCACCTGGTTGACGAAATCGTAAAGTGGGAGGTTGTCGAAATTGAGCGTGACCTTCTGGCCCCCCGAGTAACGGATCCGCGAGGCCTCGGGCACCGGCGCCGTCGGCGGGCTGGGGGGGGCGGCCTCGACGGGCGCCGCGGGGGTCTGGGCCTCTGGCGGCCGGGTGCGCTGCATCTGCTGGCGGAGGCGCTCGATCGCCTCCCTGCGCTGGCTTTCCGTCGTGGGGGGACGGCCCGGTTCCTGCACCGCCCAGCCTGCGGAATGGAGGGCGCCCAGGATCAGCGACGCGCAGATAACAGCTGTAAAACTCCAGGATCTCCCGATGCGTGTGGCCATTTAAGCTTTCCTCTCTCTGAGAGCGTCTCCATGCACATTCAGTACGGCTTCCGTTCCCGGCCGTCCGCCGGTCAGTTCCTGTCCGGCCGGACGATGTCGCCGAACGGGGTCCGGATGACGCGGCTTCCCCCCGGGCCCGGCGGCGAAGCCGGTTCCTGCGGGGGTGTCGGTGCCGGTTCCTGCGGCGCCGCCGCGGCCGGGCGCCCCGGAATCCCTCCCGGCAGGGCGATGGTCTGCGTCCGGGTCGGGGGCGCCGGCGGTGCGGCCGCGGGGGCCGCCGTCCTTGCAGGGGTCCCGGCCCCGGCGGCCTGCACCGTGATCGGGGCGCCGCCCGTGGCGCCGCCGCTTCCGAAGGAGACGACGCGGGTGGACAGGATCGGGGTCTTCCCCGCCTGGGTTCCCTTCGAGCCCTCGTGCAGGGGGATGATCTCCCGGCGCGCGCCGCTTTCGAGCACGATGTGGCCGGGCTCGATCTCCGTGATCCGGTACCCGCGGTAGACATCCCCGATCCGCTTGGACTCGGCGCGTCTTCCCTCGCGGGCGGGGGTGCCGGGATCGAAGATGAGGGCCCGGCGCAGGTCCCCCGCGATGGTGACGCCTACCAGGATCGGCTTCTGCTGCAGCTGCAGCGTCGCCGGGGAGGCGGCCTCCTGCTGCTCCTCGAGGCCGCGGGTGTCGGAAAAAATGGTCCTTTCGGGGATCACGGCGAAATCGGCGGGACGGGGCGCTCCCTCGGGCTCCGGCGCGACCGCCCCCTGCGCCCGGGCTTCCGGCCTGCCCTGCGCGGCGGGCTGGATCCGGGCCGGGTCGTGGTCGGCGAGGAAGCGAAGGAACGAGGCCCGGAGCTGCCAGCCGAGCAGCAGCGCCAGGGCAATCAACAGCACATTAATCGCGATCCACCTTTTAGCCATACTCGGTTCCTATCGCTCCGGCCCCGGGGCCGGAGCAGCGGGGGAGGCGAGGAGAGCGGCGGTCGCCGCGGCGGAGCCGGCGGCCGGCTCGGGGCTCCGGGTGCCGATGTAGCCCGTGACGGTCAGGCTGGGCCGGATCTCGTATCTCCGCTGATTGCGAAAGCTGTTGATGACCAGCTCCTCGACTTTCAGAAACTTATCGTAATTTTCGATGGCGGTCAAAAAGTTCACCAGTTCCTCGAGATCGCACCGTGTCTCGATGCGGACCGACACCCGGGTGATGTCGGGGCTGTCGGGGAGCGCCCGCTCGGGGAGGGTGTTCTTCTGGATGATCTCCACCCCGCTCTGGTCCGCGAAGTTCTTCAGCGCCTGCTGCAGTTCGGCGCTCGCCACGCTCGAGTTGTCGCCGGGGAGGAGGCGCGTCCGTACCAGCGCGAGGCGCCGGCCGTGCTGCTGTACCAGCCGCTGCGAGGTCTCCTCGCCGAGGAGGACCTCGCGCTGCGCGGCGAGCGTCCGCTTCTTGAGTTCCACCTCCCCCGCGAGCTTTTCGCGGTTCGGTACCAGGGAGGTGAAGACGTAAAAGAGGCCGATCGCGATGGCGATGGCGGCGCCGGCAAGGAGGTACCTTCTTTCTCTGACGGTCAGCTTCACGGTGCGTCCTCCAGTTTCGCCTCGAAGGTGAATCGGTCTTTCCCCGTCTGCGTGTCGCGGTAGATCGTTCCCTTCTGGGCGACATCGCGCAGGAGCGGGGACCTTTCCAGCAGGGGGATCAGCTCCGAGGAGGATCCGCTCAACCCCACCAGCTGAATCGTGCCGTCGCGGTTGCTGTAACTGGTCAGGAAGGTGTCGGAGGGGAGGCTCAGGGTCAGCTGCTGCAAAATCTCGAGGTTCCGGTTCCGGGAGGAGAGGAGGGCTTCCATGGCTCCGGCCTTCCGCTCCAGCTCCTCCGCTTCCCGTGTGAGCGCCTGCACCCGGCCCACCGGTTCCCGGAGCGCCTCGATCTCCCTGTCGAGCGCGGAGGCGAGTATCCGGTTCTGCACGATCGGCCGCAGGGCCAGGGCCGCCAGCAGGAGGAGGATGACGCCCCCGAGGACGGCCGCCGGGATGTGGGCCCAGCGCATCCTCCGGCGCCGGATCTCCGGGGGGAGAAGGTTGACCCGGATCGCCGGGTTGCCGGAGCTGCCGGTATAGGCCAGCCCCAGCGTCGCGGCGGCCTCCCGGAGGTGGCCCCGGGTTTCGAGCGCGGCGGAGATCCGGAGCGATTCCTCGAGCAGTTCGCTGTCCGGGATGCGGGCCCGGATCTCCTCGCGGAGCGCGGCGGAGGATTCCCCGGTCAGGACGATCCGGTCGATCGTGTCCTCGGGTCCGAGCCGCATCCTGGACAGCGCTTCGGAAACCTCGTCCACGAACAGGTCTCCCCGGTTCCGGCCGTTCCCCATGGGCGCTTCCCGGCTGTGGACGAGTTTACCGCCGCGCAGCGCCAGGATTTCCAGGCTTCGGGTCCCGCAGTCGGCCAGGAGGCAGGTCTTGTGGTCCGCCCCCTTCGTGCCGGCCAGGAAGAGGTTGGCGAGCCCCATCGATGCCGGGATCACGGCCGCGGGGTGGAGTTCGAAGCCCGCCAGCAGGCGGAGGTAGCCGTCCACCACGCTTTTGCGGACCATGACCAGCATCACGGTGATCTTCCTGGCGCGGGTCGCGTCGTCGAGCGGGAGGTGGTCGAAATAGTAGCTTTCCTCGTCGGTCGGCGCGTAGGACTGGACCTGGTAGGCGATGACCTGGTGGAGGTCGTCCTTGACCTCGGCGGGGAGGTCGATCTCGCGCAGCAGTACCTCCCCGCGCGGAATCCCCAGCACGATGTTGTCCCTGCCGATCCCCTTCTCCCGGAAGAACCGGTGGATCTCGCGTCGCACCTCGTCGGCGGGGCGGGTGGCGTAATCGGCGATGCGGGCGAAATGGGTGAAGGTTCCCCCGGAAAAATTCCCCTCGAGCGAAGCGATCAGGAGATCGTTCCCCCGCGGTTCGATTCCTATGCCGGTCTTCAGGTAGATCATGGCGTCGTGCTTTCGTAATCGGAGACGTTTTCGTTCCAATACAGGGTCTGGTATGGTTCCGTCGCTCCCGGGCTGAGATTGATTATAGTGCGGATGACTCTGCGCGCCTTACTATTTTCTTCACGCGCGGCCGCCGTGAGGGTGAAGATGCCGGTCTGCGCCGTCGTGAGCTGGGAGCCCCAGGTTCCGACCGGGAAGGGGATGGCGCTCCTCATCTCGGCCAAATCCCTGAAAGGGCTGATTTTCCGCTGTTCGTAGATTGCCCGGGCCGCGTCTTCCGGCATCCCCGGGATGGACAGGAGCACCGGCAGCGGGGCGTAGTTGACGTTCACCTGGCTGCGCGTGGAATAGACGGTCAGAAGCCGCGCCAGGCCGTAGCGGACCACGGTGCCGCCGTCCGGCCCCTGCTCGTAGCGGCCGTAGAAATATTCCGGGGTGACGCCGCGCACCAGCAGAAGCTCCTCGGTCGTGTCGATCCTCCCGTTTTTCGCCCCGTAGGGGGGATCGAGGGCCTGGTAGTAGTCGTCTTCGGCCCCGTTGGTCCGGTGCGCGGTGTCCTGGTCCCTCCAGTCCAGGATCGATTCGAGGATGATGCCGGAGTCCGGCTGGGGGATTCCGGCGGCCTCGATCAGGGCGGCGAGCTGGGCTTCGGAAACCGTGTTGACGTTGAGCTTGCCCGATTCGTCCTGGATCTCCACCTCGTACACCCCTCCGGCGAAGGCTCCCTTGAGGCTTCCCGCATCGATCGGGTCGGGGAGCTGCGCGGAGGCCGCCTGCCGGGTGGTGCGGACGAGCTGTTTCGCCAGCAGGCGGTAGACGGCCGTCTCGATCCCGGCCCTGGCCACGAAGCCCGATCGTTCGAGCGACTGCGCGTTGCGCGCGGCCGTCACCTCCACGAAGCTCTCCCGGGCGAAGCTCAGGGCGATCACGCCGAGCGCCGTCAGGATCCAGAGGAGCCCGATCAGGATGACGCCCCCCTGCGGGCGGGCGTGGCCGCTCGGGCCGAAGACCGGTATCCCGGGGCTGCAAGGGCTCTCCTTCATGGTTTACGGCCCTCCTCCCATGCCGCGCCTGCCGCCCCGTCTCCCGTCCGGCACCCCCTCCGGCATCGGGCCCCGCGGTCCTCCGCGTATTCCCTCCGGCATTCCCTCCGGCATTCTGCCCGGCGGCCCTCCGCGCATTCCACCCTGCGGCCCGCCTTCCATCGCGCCGCGCGGCCGGCCCCTCCCCCCCCGGAGGCCCCCGGCGGCGAAGGGGTTCAGTACGGAGGAGGCGGTGAGCGTGTCGCGGGCGCGGATGGGGATCACCATCTGCCGCCCGAACCCCCCGCTCCCGGCGTCGGGGGAGACCAGCGTCAGGCGGACGGCCGCGGGGAGGGTGCCGGACGCGCTCCCGTCCCACTCGGGCACCCACCGGGCCTCGCCCGGTTCCTGGCCGGGGTCGAAATATTCGAACACGCACTCGGCGAGGCCGTCGAAGAGCGCGCTCCCCTCCGGTGGGGCCTCCGGATCGACCTCGCCCCCGGTGTAGCGCCTCTCCCCGGCGACCAGGGCCACCCTTCCCCCGTCGTCCGGGACCGCCCGGTAGGAGGCGAGCGTCAGGCCGGGACTCTCGAAGAAACGGCGTGAGCTGAGGCTCACGAACAGCAGGCCGTCGCTCCTCCCGTAAAAAACCGGGGAAGGGGCGGCCGGCTGCGTTCCGGTCGCGTCCGCCTGCAGGGGATAGGCGGACGCGATCTGCTTCCGGGTGGTGTCCAGGACGTATCGGTGCGCCTGGCCGGCCTCGATCCTGGCGGTGCCCGTGGACCAGGAGCGGAGGCTGATGCTGAAGGCGGCCCACAGCGCCACCGCCATCAGGGCCACGAGCGTGAGGGCGACGATGAGCTCCAGCAGCGTAAAGCCCGACTCGGTGCGCGTCCCTTCCGATCGCTCTTCCTTCATCTCTTTCATTGCGGTACCGGTGCGGCGGGGAGGTTCTCCGCGGCGGTGGACACCAGCTTGAGGGTCTCGAGCCCGAAATCGGGGGTCCCCGAACCGGGTGGGAACATCTCCACCCGGTAGCGCAGGAGGCGCGATCCCAGGCGCTCGAGCGCCCCGGCGTCGGTCCCCTCGGGCAGTTCGGGCACGTACTCCTCCACCTGGACCGACCAGCGGGTTCCGTCCTCGAAATCGCCCGTAAACGCCGTCGCCGCCCGGATGTTTCCGTCGAGCAGCGCCAGTTCCATGACGGTCCGCGCATGCTGCACGATGCGGGCGCGACCCTGCACCTTGCGGATGTTCCCCAGCGAGCCCGAAATCAGGGACAGGGTCAGCGACACCCCGACGGCCAGGACCGTCAGCGTCACCACGACCTCGAGCAGGGTGAACCCCTCGGCGCCGCGCGCCCGGCGGTTCATGGGAAAGCCTCCATCGGGCCGGTCTCGATGCGGGCCCCTCCGCGGTCGGGGTCGGAGACGATGCACAGGCGCGACCCGGTGCGCGACAGCAGCACGACCTGGGCCCCCTCGAAACTCCCGTTGGACAAAAAGCGCACGACCATCCCCTCGTCATGGATCTCCCGGTCCCCGAGCGCCAGGCGTTCGATGGTGACCTCCCCGGGGAGGGTGTAGCGGCCCGCCTCCCGCCCGGTGGAGTCCGCGAGGACCAGCTCCCCCCGCTCCCGGTCGATGGCGAGACGGAGGCTGGTCTGCTCGGTGACGGCCTTCTCCCGCGCGTGCCGGAAGGTGTTGAGAACGTCGCGCCCCGCGGCGCGCAGCGCCACGGCCGCCGACCCCCGGGTGAGGGAGGGGTAGGAGACGGCCATGGCCGCCGCCAGGATGACGAGCACCACGATGAGCTCGATCAGGGTGAAACCCCGCTCCTCGGCTTTCCCCCTCCCCGGCCTATTTCCAGCTGGTGATGTCATCGTCGGTTCCTTCAGCCCCGTCCGCCCCGAAGGAGAAGAGATCGAAATCGCCGTGCAGGCCCGGGCTGCGATAGGTGTAGGGGCGGTCCCAGGGATCCCGGGGCACCCCCTTGGTCAGGTAGGGGCCCTTCCAGGTGTCGAGGCTCCCCGGGTTCTGCACCAGGGCCTCCAGCCCCTCGCCCGTGTCGGGGAAGCGGCCGATTTCGAAGGCGAACAGGTTTAGCGCCTGCTCCAGTTCGTTGATCTGGATGATGGCGATCTGGTCCTTGCTCTTGGCCAGCTTGTCGTACACCTTCGGCCCCACCACCGCGGCCAGCAGGCCGAGGATCACCAGCACGACGATCAGCTCGATGAGGGACCACCCCGATTCCGGTCCCGGCCTCTTCACTCTTCCCCGCATGTCACCCTCCCTGTCGTTGCATCGCCCGGCGCGCGGCGTCACAATGGAATGTCGTTGATGCTGAAGATGGCCAGCAGCATGGAGACCACGATGGTCCCGATGATGATGCCCATCAGCAGGATGAGCGCCGGTTCGAAAAACGAGATGATTCTCTTGATGCTCGTGCGGACGTCGACGTCGTAGACGTCGGCGACCTCGACGAGCATGGCGTCCAGTTTCCCCGATTCCTCCCCCACCTCCACGAGGTGCATGGCCAGGGGGGGGAAGACGCCGCTCTGCTTCATCGGCTGGGCGATCCCTTCCCCCTTCTTGATGCCGTTGCGGATCGGGTCGATCATCCTGGCGATGCTCCGGTTGCCGACGACGTCGCGCACGATCGTCATCGCCTGCAGCAGCGGCACCCCCCCGTGGAGCAGGGTCCCCAGGGTGCGGGAGAAGCGGGCCACCTCCATCTTGCGGAGCACCCCGCCGACCAGGGGGATCCTGAGGAGCCAGCGGTCCCATTGGGTCCGCCCTTCCTCGCCGGCGCGGAACCGGCGGAGCCACCAGAAGGCGGCGGCGACGGCGATCACGCCGACCCACCAGTATCCCGACACCAGCTTTCCCAGCACGCTGAGGATGGCCAGCGGCAGGGGGGGCTGTACCCCCATGTCGCGGAAGATGCCGGCGAACCGGGGGACCACGAAGAGGGTCAGGATGGTCACGCTCACCAGCCCCACCACCGACAGGAGCGCGGGATAGATCATGGCGCCGAGGATGTAGGAGCGGAGTTCGGCCCCCGATTCCAGGTAGTCGGCCAGCCGGGCGAGGATGTCGTCGAGCGCCCCCCCGGTTTCCCCCGCCTTCACCATGCTGACGTACACCTTCGGGAACACTTCCGGGTGCCGGGCGAGCCCCTCGGAGAACGAGCGCCCCCCCTTGACCTCCCGGAGCACGCTCTGGATTACCTCGGCCATGGCCGGGCTCTCGGCGAGCTGGCCGAGGATGGCCAGGCTGCGGTCGAGGGGGAACCCCGCGTGGACGAGGGTGCGGAGTTCGGAAGTGAACAGGAGCAGGTCCCTGGAGCGGAGGCGGCGCGTTTTCCAGGGCCATTCCACGTCGCGCGCCAGGACCGACGGGCGCGTCGCGGCGCCGATCCGGATGGGGAGCATTCCCATCTCCTGGAGCTTCAGGGCGACGGTCCCGTCGTCGGCGGCCTCCATGGAGCCCTCGACGATCTTACCCTCCATCGTGCTGGCGCGATAGCTGTATGACGGCATAGATCCCCCTGCTTACGGGCCGGCCGCAGGGGCGGCGGGCCGGAAGGTCATGCTTCCTCCTGGGTGACGCGGAGCACCTCGGCGATGCTCGTGATCCCGCGGCGCACCTTGAGCCAGCCGTCTTCCCGGAGCGACCGCATGCCGTTTTCGAGCGCCTTCTTCCGGATCTGGCCGGCGTCCGCCTTTCCGATCGTCAACTTGCGGATCTCGTCGTTGATCTCCATCAGTTCGTAGATTCCCATCCGTCCGATGAAGCCGGTGTTGCTGCAGTGTTCGCAGCCGCGCCCCTCGTAGAAGCGGTCGGGCACCCCCGGGATGCCGCCCGGGCGGAACCCGATCTCCTCCAGCATCTCGGGCACCGGGTGGATCTCCGTCCTGCAGTGGGGGCAGATGACGCGGACCAGGCGCTGCGCCAGCACGCCCAGCAGCGAGGAGGCGATCAGGTAATCCTCCGCCCCCATGTCGATCAGGCGGGTGATGGCGCTCGGCGCGTCGTTGGTGTGCAGGGTCGAGAAGACCAGGTGGCCCGTCAGCGCCGCCCGGATGGCGATCTCGGCCGTCTCCAGGTCCCGGATTTCCCCGACCATGATGACGTCGGGGTCCTGGCGCACGATGTGGCGCAGCCCGGCGCCGAAGGTCAGCCCGATCTGCGGGTTCACGTGGATCTGGTTCACCCCCTCGATCTGGTATTCGATCGGGTCCTCGATGGTGATGATCTTCTTGTCGGGGAGGTTGATGGTGGAGAGCGCGCTGTACAGGGTCGTGGTCTTGCCGCTCCCGGTCGGCCCCGTCACCAGGAAGATCCCGTGGGGGCGGCGGATGAGGGCCTCGAACGCGTGGAGCGCGTCCTCGGGGAAGCCGAGGCGCCGGATGTCGTACAGGTCCGTGTTGCTCTTGTCGAGGATGCGCATCACCACGCTCTCCCCGTAGAGGGTGGGGAGCGTGGAGACGCGCAGGTCGATCTCCTTCCCGAGGACCTTGAGCTTGATCCTGCCGTCCTGGGGGAGCCGCCGCTCGGCGATATTGAGCCGGGCCATGATCTTGATCCGGCTGATGACGGCGGCCTTCAGCTTTTTCGGGGGGGACTCGACGTCGTGGAGGATGCCGTCGATCCGGTAGCGCACCTTGAGGTCCTTTTCGAAGGGCTCGATGTGAATGTCGCTGGCGCGGCTCTCGATCGCCCTGGAGATCAGCAGGTTGACCAGCCGGATGACGGGGGCCTCGCTCGCCAGGTCCTTCAGCTGCTCGATGTCGTCGATCTCGTCGGAGAGGTGTTCGATCTCCCCCTCGTCGATCCCCTCGATGATCCTCCCCAGGGTGCTGGCTGAGGACCCGTAGTAGTTTTCGAGCGCGTCCAGGATTTCGCTTTCGGCGCCCAGGAGCGGCCGCAGCTCGTAGCCGGTCGCCTGTCGGACCGCGTCGAGGGTCGCGCCGTCGAGCGGGTCGGCCATCGACAGGGCCAGGCAGCCGTTTTCCAGGCCGACCGGGACGAACCGGCACTGTTTCATGAACCGGAAGGCGAGCACCCCGTCGAGCACCGGCACCTTCGGATAGTCGGCGGCGGAGACTGCGGGGACGCCGATCTGATCGCTCACCACGGCGAGGCAGTCCTTTTCCGAAACGTAGCCGAGATCGACCAGGAGCTTGCCCAGTTTCTCACGCGATTCCGCCTGCAGCCCGAGGGCCGTCCGCAGCTCCTCCGCGTCGATGAGGCCGCGCTCCAGGAAAACCTGCCCGATGAGGTTCTTTGATTTGAGAGTCTCGATTCTGATGCTCACCGATAGTCACCCGTTCTGATGCCGGAGATGGCCGTTGCCGCGCTCTTCCCCGTCCCGGTCGGACGGGCGCGGTCCCGTGCGGATCCCGCGCAACCGGGCGCACACCCGAGGTTCCGGGGAACCCATTGTCCTCCAGCATACATCGGCCGGGGCGCACAGTGCCAGTGATGTTATTCCGGCGGCCTTCCGGGCTCCGGGGCCGGTCCCGGAGCCCTTACAACTCGGTACGGTAGTTCGGCGCTTCCTTGGTCACCAGCACGTCGTGGACGTGGCTTTCCCGGAGACCGAAGGAGGTGATGCGGATGAACCGGGCCTTTTTCTGGAGGTCCTCGATGCTGCGGCAGCCGCAGTATCCCATCCCCGCGCGCAGTCCCCCGGTCAGCTGGGGGATCATGACTTCCACGCTCCCCTTGAACGGGACCATCCCCTCGATCCCCTCCGGCACCAGCTTCCCCTCGAAGAACGCCCCCTCCTGGCCGTAGCGGTCGCGGCTCCCCGCCTTCATGGCTTCGAGCGAACCCATGCCGCGGTAGACCTTGTAGCTGCGGTTCTGGTACAGGACCGCCTCCCCGGGGCTCTCGTCCGTCCCCGCGAAGAGGGAGCCGATCATCACGGAATCCCCCCCCGCGGCCAGAGCCTTGGAGATGTCGCCCGAGAACTTGATCCCCCCGTCGGCGATGATGGGGACGCCCGATTTGTGGGCCGCCCGGGAGCATTCCATGATGGCCGTGATCTGCGGCACCCCGGCGCCGCTCACCACGCGGGTGGTGCAGATCGAACCGGGGCCCATCCCCACCTTCACGGCGTCCACCCCGGCCTTGATGAGGGCGGCCGTCCCCTCGGCGGTGGCGACGTTGCCGGCGACGAGGTCGATGTCGGGCAGCTGCTTCTTGACCTGCCGGGCGGCCTCGATGACGCGGGCGGAATGGCCGTGGGCGGTGTCGATGAAGAGGACGTCCACCCCCGCCTTGGCCAGCGCCGCGGCCCGGTCCATGAAGTCGCCGGTGGCGCCGATGCCGGCGCCGACGCGCAGCCGGCCCAGCTTGTCCTTGCACGCGATCGGGTAGGCGATCTTCTTCTGGATGTCCTTCACCGTGATCAGCCCCTTGAGCCGGTACTTGCTGTCCACGACCGGGAGCTTTTCCACCCGGTGGCGGTGCAGGATGCTCTCGGCCTCCTCCAGCGTCGTTCCCACCGGTACGGTGATGAGGTTTTCCTTGGTCATCAGTTCGGAGATCTTGATGTTGAGGCGGGTCTCGAAACGGAGGTCCCGGTTGGTCAGGATGCCGACCAGCTTGCCGCTCGAGGTGATGGGGAGCCCCGAGATCTTGTAATGCTTCATCGCCTCGACCGCCTCGTGGATCTTCTGGTCGGGGGACATGGTGATGGGGTTGACGATCATCCCGCTCTCGGAGCGCTTGACCCGGTCCACCTCCTCCGCCTGCTTTTCGATCGTCATGTTCTTGTGGATGACGCCGATCCCCCCCTGCTGGGCCATGGCGATGGCCATCCGGGAATCGGTCACGGTGTCCATGGCCGCGCTCAACAGCGGGATATTCAGGCGGATATTCCGGGTCAGGCGGGTGGAAATCTCCACCTCCGAAGGGAGGAGGTCGCTGTAGGCGGGCTCCAGCAGAACATCGTCGAAGGTAAGGGCTTCCTTGATCTCGATTTCTTTAACCATAGGCTCACCGGCTTGTAGGTAATGAAGTTACGGACAGCTACGCACCATGACACTTTTTGTACTTCTTGCCGCTCCCGCAGGGGCAGGGGTCGTTGCGCCCTACCTTGGCCATCTCCCTCCTGGCGGCGACCACGGGGGCGTCGGTCCCGGCGCTGTAGACCAGGTTCTGTTGTTTCTGCTCCTGCTCGAGCCGGCGCCGGGCTTCCTCGCGCTCCCTCTCCCGGGCGTCGTGCTCCTCCCGGCTGATCGGCTCGAAAAGGTAGAGGAAGCGGATGGTCTCCTCCTCGATCCTCGTCCGGAGCGCCTCGAACATGTTGAAGCTCTCCTTCTTGTACTCGATCAGGGGGTCGCGCTGCCCGTACCCCCGCAGCCCGATCCCCTCCTTGAGGTGGTCGAGGGACCAGAGGTGGTCCTTCCACTGCATGTCGAGCACCTGCAGCATGATCATCCGTTCCTGGAACCGCAGGTATTCGACCCCCAGGCGCTTTTCCTTCTCCTCGTACAGGGAGCGGACCCTGTCGGTGAGAGCGCCGGCCAGGGCCTCGTAGGTGGTCTGCTTGATGTCCAGCCCCAACTCGCCCATGTTCAGGCCGAACTGGTTCCCCACCGCGACGCGCAGCCCTTCCAGGTCCCAGGTGTCGGGCGGCTTTTCCCTGGAGGCGAAACTGTCGAGCATGTCCACGAGGATGTCCTGGGCCAGCTGCAGGATGTAGTCCCGCTGGTCCACCCCCTCGAGCAGGTCGCGGCGGATGGCGTAGATGGCCTCGCGCTGCTTGTTCATCACGTCGTCGTACTCGAGCAGGTGCTTGCGGATCTCGAAGTTGCGCGCCTCCACCTGCTTCTGGGCCCGCTCGATCTGGCGCGTGATGAGCTTGCTCTCGATCGGGACCCCCTCCTCCATCCCGAGCGACTGCATGATGCCCGAGATGCGGTCGCTGGCGAAGATGCGCATGAGGTCGTCTTCGAGGGAGAGGTAGAAGCGGGAGGTCCCGGGGTCCCCCTGCCGACCCGACCGGCCGCGCAGCTGGTTGTCGATGCGGCGCGACTCGTGCCGCTCGGTGCCGAGGATGTGCAGCCCCCCCACCGCGAGGACCTCCTCCCGTTCCCGGGGGCAGACCTCGTCCCAGTGCCGCCGGATCTTCTCGATCTCCTCGGGCGGGACCTGAGCCGGGTCCTTCCCCTTCTCCCGCAACGACTGCAGGGTGAGGAAATCGGGGTTCCCCCCCAGCAGGATGTCGGTCCCGCGGCCGGCCATGTTGGTGGCGATCGTCACCGCCTTCTTGCGGCCGGCCTGCGCGACGATCTCGGCCTCCTTGGCGTGGTACTTGGCGTTGAGGACGACGTGGGGGATCGACTGCCTCTTCAGCAGGGAGCTCAGCTTCTCCGACTTCTCGATGGAGATGGTGCCCACGAGCACCGGGCGCCCCTTCCCGTACAGCTCCTTGATCTCCTCGACGACGGCGCTGTACTTCTCGCGCTCGGTCCGGTAGATGACGTCGCGGTATTCATCGCGGATGAGGGGCCGGTTGGTCGGGATGACGTTGACCTCGAGCTTGTAGATCTTGTAGAACTCCGCCGCCTCGGTCTCCGCGGTCCCCGTCATCCCCGCCAGTTTCTTGTACATCCGGAAGTAGTTCTGGAAGGTGATGGTGGCCAGCGTCTGGTTCTCCCGCTCGATCTTGACGTTCTCCTTGGCCTCCAGCGCCTGGTGCAGCCCGTCGCTGTAGCGGCGCCCGGGCATCAGCCGGCCGGTGAATTCGTCCACGATGACGACTTCCCCGTCCTTGACCATGTAGTCGACGTCGCGCTTGAAAAGGAGGTGGGCCTTGAGGGCCTGGTAGGTGTGGTGGACCCAGTCCATGTTCTGCGGTTCGAAGAGGTTCCCCACCGCCAGCAGCTTCTCGGCCCTCTCCACCCCCTCCTCGGTCAGGTTGACCGTGCGGGCCTTTTCGTCGATCTGGAAGTCGATGTCGCGCTGGAGCCTGGGGACGATGCGGTCCACCTTGAAGTACTTGTCGGTCGACTCCTCGGCCGGTCCCGAGATGATCAGGGGCGTCCGGGCCTCGTCGATGAGGATGGAGTCGACCTCGTCGACGATGGCGTAGTGGAACCCGCGCTGGACGCAGTCCGACAGGTCGTACTTCATGTTGTCGCGCAGGTAGTCGAAGCCCAGCTCGTTGTTCGTGCCGTAGGTGATGTCGGCGGCGTAGGCCGTCTTGCGCTCCTGGTCGGTGAGCGGGTGCCGGATGCAGTCGACCGTCAGGCCGAGGGCGCGGTAGATCTTCCCCATCCACTCGGAGTCGCGCCCGGCGAGGTAGTCGTTGACGGTGACGATGTGGACCCCTTTGCCCTCCAGCGCGTTCAGGTAGGCCGGCAGCGTGGCCACCAGCGTCTTCCCCTCTCCCGTCTTCATCTCGGCGATCTTGCCGCGGTGCAGCACGACGCCGCCGACGAGCTGCACGTCGAAATGGCGCATGGCGAGCGTCCGCTTGGACACCTCCCTTACGGCGGCGAACGCCTCCGGGAGCAGGTCGTCCAGGGTCTCCCCCGCGGCCAGTCGTTCCCGGAACCGGGGGGTCAGCTCCCGGAGCTCCTCCTCCGACCGGGCGGCCATCTCCGGTTCGAGCGCGTTGATGCGCCCGACGATGGGCTCCATCTGCTTGAGGTCCCGGTCGTTTTTGCTGCCGACGATTTTGGTGAGGATCGAACTGAACATTGGAGACACTCTCCAGAGGGTATAAATAGTGTAATCTATCAGATAGGGGGAGGGGAGTCAATGCGCCCCGGGAGGGCGGGGCGCGGGTTTGAGCTTGACGGGGGCGCGAAGCGTGCCGGCTGTTTGGGGCATGATCGATACCATCAGGGCGGCCGTGGCCGACCCCCGGCGGCCCCCCTCGGGACTACGGGGCGGTGGCCCCGATATCTCCTTTATCCTGAAGCTGAATCAGCACATCCAGGTTTTTCAGGAAGTCCGCGAAGCGGGGGTCCCGCCGGAGCGGTTCGAAGTCGGGTTCCCCCCGGATGGCGTCGGCGTCGGAAAAGCCGAGCGCGATCGCCGAGCGCAGATTCCGGAGCGCCAGCTCCGTGTCCCCCTGCCGGGCATAGAGCCGGGCCATCATGAACGCCCTCTCCCCGGGGGAGGTGCGCCCCCCCCGGGAAAGGCTCACGGCGCCGCCGCCGGACAGGGAGAGGGGGTCGAGTTCGAACGCGCGGCGCCACTCCTCCAGCGCCTGCGGGACCCGGTTTTTCTCCAGGTAGAGGGTCCCGAGGTTCAGGTGAAAGGACGCTTCCCCGTCGTCGAGCCGGATCGCCTTTTTGAGGTGCCGTTCCGCCCGGCGCAGGTTGTTCTTGAGAAAGTAGACCGACCCCAGGTTGCTGTAGCCCTGGGCGAATTCGGGGTTGAGCCCCACGGCGCGCCGGAACGCCTCCTCCGCCCGGTCGTAGAACCCCAGTTTCGCGTAGGAGACTCCGAGTCGGTTGGCGATCACCTCGCTGTTGGGGTTGTGTTTCGAGCCCTCGAGGTAGCGGATCAGGGCGGCGTAGTAATCCTGCCGCGCGAAGGCCAGGTCCCCCTCCCTGAGGGCGAGCTGGGCGCGCTGGACATCCTCCTCCGACACGGGAACCCGGACCACGCGGCCGGCGCAGGCGCCCCCGCCCAGGGCCGCAAGCAGCCCGAAGAGGAGAATCGTCCCGTAGACCCGGCGCGGTGTCCGCATGAGGCCCTCCTGCCCGTCTGCCTTTATTATAGCAAATCGCGGCCGCCGCGGGGACGCCCACCGACGATGCCCCTTTTCCCCCCGGCTGGTGTACAATCAAACCCGATACACACGATAACGGGGCGGCGGGCCGGACGTGGGCCCCGCGCAGACCGAAAATCCAGGAGGCGGGATATGGCGGACTATTTCGTGGGATCCAGGGAATACTTTCCCGGCGTCGGCAGGATCCGGTACGAGGGGCCGGAAAGCGACAACCCGCTGGCCTTCAAGTACTACGACCCCGGCAGGATGGTGGGCGGCAAGAGCATGAAGAACCACCTCCGCTTCGCGGTGGCCTACTGGCACAGCTTCTGCGCCGACGGCCGAGACACCTTCGGCGACCCCACCCACGCCCAGGAGTGGAAAAGCGGGGGGGACCCGATGACGCTGGCGGAGCAAAAGCTCGACGCGGCGTTCGAGTTCCTCACCAAGCTGGGGGCGGAGTTCTACTGCTGGCACGACCGCGACCTGGCCCCCGAGGGGGCCACCCCCGCCGAAAGCGAGCGGAACCTGATGGCGCTGGCGGCCAAAGCCCGGGAGCGGCAGGCCGCCACGGGGGTGAAGCTCCTCTGGGGGACCGCCAACCTCTTCGGGGACGTCCGCTACATGAACGGCGCCGCCACCAACCCCGAGTTCGCCGTGGTGGCCCACGCCGCCGCGCAGGTCAAGGCCGCCATCGACGCCACGATCCTGCTCGACGGGGAGGGGTACACCTTCTGGGGCGGCCGCGAGGGCTACATGAGCCTCCTCAACACCGACCTCAAGCGGGAAAAAGAGCACCTGGCCCGCTTCCTCGCCATGGCCCGGGACTACGCCCGCGCCCGGGGCTTCAAGGGGGTCTTCTACATCGAGCCGAAGCCGATGGAGCCGACCAAGCACCAGTACGACTTCGACGTGGAGACGGTGGCGGGCTTCCTGCGCCATTACGGCCTGGACGCCGACTTCCGGATGAACATCGAGGCCAACCACGCGGAACTGGCGGGGCACGATTTCCACCACGAGCTGGAGACCGCCGCCGCCATGGGTCTGTTCGGCTCCGTCGACGCCAACCGGGGGGACCCGCGCTGCGGCTGGGACACCGACCAGTTCCCGATCGACTGGCGGGACACCACCCTGGCGATGTACGCCGTCCTCCGCGCCGGGGGCTTCACCACGGGCGGCCTCAACTTCGACGCCCACGTCCGGCGCAACTCCGTCGACCCCTCCGACCTGTTCGAGGCCCACATCGGCGGCATGGACGCCTTCGCCGTCGGGCTCGAGGCCGCCTGGCATCTCCAAGCCGAGGGGAAGCTCGCCGCCTTCGTCTCGGACCGCTATCGCTCGTTCGACTCGGGCGACGGCGCCCGCTTCGAGCGGGGCGAGATGAAGCTCGGGGAGCTGGCCGCCCTGGCCGCCGGGTACGGCACGGCCGGCCGCACCAGCGGCCGCCAGGAGCGCCTGGAAAACCTCGTCAACCAGGCATTGGGGACAGTCACCACTGTCCCCATCCGCGACGTCCCGCCCATCGCCCATTTCTGAAAACAGGGACGTCCCACACGTTCCCTGTTTTTTGCAGGGGGGACGTCTGAGCCGGGGGGACAGTCACCAGTGTCCATTGGGGACACCGGTGACTGTCCCCCCGCCGGCATGGGCCTTGACGTTTTTCAGCGACTCGATCAGCCGGCTCGCCTCCGCCTTCGTGAGCCGCTCCAGCTGATCCCGGTGATGGTACTTGACGAGGAAATTGCGGAAGTGGTCCTCGCCCCACCCGAGCTCCCGGCGCAGGTTCCCGATGAAGTACTTCTGCCGGAGCGTGATCCCGTCGGGCCGCGGCCGGTAGTGGGCGCTGCGCATGAAGACGTTCATCAGCCGGCGGAAACTCGCGTCGTCCAGGTCGCGCGCCGACTCCACCCCGGCGCAGTCGCGCAGGATCTCCCGGTACCGCTCCTCGTCGAGGCCGAGCTCCTTCTTCACGATATGGATGACGGCCAGCTTGTTCCGGTCGATCGTCATGCTCAAAGTTTAGCATGAAGCTCCCGGCCAGGCCTTCGCGTAGGCGGCCAGCACCCGCTCGATCAGCTGCTCCATCGCCGGGTCGACCGTCCGGCGCGCCGCGTCGGCCTCGTGCCAGGCGACGATCTCGCGGGCGCCGGCGGCGAAGGGGGTGTCGCAGCGGAAGCCGGGGGCGAGCTGCCGGATCCTGCCGTTGTCGAAGATTCTGCTGTGGCTCTTGTCCCCCAAGAGGCCCGCGCCGAACTGCGGGTCGCAGGCGTGGACGAGCTCGCTCGGCACGTGCACCAGGCGCGGCTCGACCCCCAGCGCTTCGGCCAGGATGCCGAAGATCCGATTCCAGGTCAGCCACTCGTCCGAGGTGATGTGCACGGCCTCGCCCACGGCATGGGCGTTGCCCAGCAGGGGCACGAAGCCCCGGGCGAAGTCGCGCGCGTGGGTCAGCGTCCAGAGCGAGGTGCCGTCGCCAGGGACCAGCACCGGCTTCCCCTGCTTCATCCGCTCGAGCGCCGTGCCGCCTCCCGGGAGCGGCACCTTGGTCGCGTCGTAGGTGTGCGAGGGGCGCACGATGGTCACGGGGAAATTTTCGTCGCGCCGGGCGCGCTCGAGCAGCCGCTCGCACTCGATCTTCTGGCGCGCGTACTCCCAGAAGGGGTTCGCGAGCGGGGTCGACTCGGTCACCGGCAGGCGGTCGGGCGGGGTCTGGTAGGCCGAGGCCGAACTGATGAAGACGTACTGCCCCACGCGGCCGCCGAGGAGGTCGATGTCCGCCTGCACGTGCTGCGGCTCGTAGGCGATCCAGTCCACGGCCGCGTCGAAGCTTTGCCCGGCGAGCGCGCGGGCGACGCTTTCGGAGTCGCGGATGTCCGCACGCAGCACCCGGGCGCCCTCGGGCGCCCGCCGGGTGGCGCTCCGGCCGCGGGTGAGCAGGGTCAGGTCGATCCCCTCCCGTATGGCCAGCGCCGCAGCCTCCGAACTGATCACGCCGGTCCCGCCGATAAAGAGCACTTTCATGCCTGTCCCCCCTCATGCCGGAAAGATGGTAAGATGATTCTACATCACAGGATCAAGCCGGATCCCGTGGCGGCGGGGATCGACGGGTCCCGCCCCGCCGCACAGTGCGAGCAGCTTTGCGGGTAAGCGACCACCGAGCCAACGAAAAAGGAGAGCCTATGGAATATCTACGCATGATCGCGCAGTTGATCGTCGCATTCGGCATTCTGAACGTCTGGCTGCTTCGTTTCCACAAGGCGACGGCCTATCGGGCCAAAGCGGCGGGGAACATGCGGGAGGAGTTTGCCGCCTACGGACTGCCTTCGTGGTTCATGTGGGTGGTCGGCGGACTGAAGGTGATCTTCGCCCTGTCCCTGCTCGCGGGTTTCTGGCTGCCGCAGCTGATCCGACCCGCCGCCCTCGGCATGGC
>JAFGSS010000203.1 GCA_016934555.1 Acidobacteriota bacterium
CACCCAGACGCTCACGTCGATCGCCCCCAGGGCCCGGTGCACGATGTCGGCCAAAGCCGCCGCCGTCTCGGGCGGGGGATCGATCGAGCGCACCCGCTCGGTGGCCTCGAGCCAGAAGTGGCGGTAGTCGTAGCGGCCCGAAAAGACGTTGCGCCGGATCCAGGCCCGGGTCCTGTGCCGCAGCCCGGTTCCCAGGATCAGGGCGGTCAGGATGACGGCCGAGAGGAGGAAGATCAGCGCCTCCAGCGGCAGCCCCACCTCCCCCCAGCGGCTGGCCCAGCGGGCGATCAGGGCCGAGGCGATGAGATAGACGCCGACGGTCAGCAGGGTGACGGAACTGTAGATGGCGCCGTGGGATACGCTGATGCGGGACCGGCCCGACCCCCGCCGCCAGGCGAACAGGATGAAGCCGCAGGAGACCAGGAACATGCAGTGAAAGAGGCCGATCGACCCTGTCAGGAGCAACCCGCCCGAGGGGGGGAAGAGCAGCGTCTGCGAACTGAGATAAATGACGGCGGCATAGAGCGCCCCGATCCCCAGGAAGAGGAACTTCAGCTCCCACCGTACGGTTTCGGAGGCGCCCCGCAGCGCCTGCTCGAGCCCGGCGAGCACGATGACCGAAACGATCAGGAGAAAGAGGGCGGCCGCATACCCGACAAGACCGAGCGCGAGGTACCCCTCCGGCGACTCCAACCCCAGGGCATAGGGGGGCTCTAGGGCGAAAAGGAGCGCCACCAGCAACCCTGTTGCGCCAAGAGCGAGCGTGCCGTAAAGCCGCCGCGCCCGCTGACTGAACGCCTGCACTGCCAGCAGCCCCCCCACGGCCGACAGGAGGATGAGGGTGAAGGAAAGCCGAACCCCGTCGGCCGGGGCCACTCCCGGCAGCCTTTCCCCGAAGGCGGCCACCGCGGCCGAAGCGCACGCCGGCACAATCATGAGCAGCAGCTGCCGCGACCCCGGGCCGAAGCGGGGGACGACGAGGAGGAGCCCGGCCAGGACCAGGCCCAAAATCAGAGCGAGGGTTTCAATCCACTGCATGTCGAGCCCCGGGAAGTTTCCAGCACTTTGGCGAGCAGGTTGTCGAGGACTTGCATTTTAGACTCCCACCCGCAGTTTCGGCGAGCATAATCGAGGGCCCTCCGTGCCCTTTCCTCCCTGGCGTTATCATCGGCCAGCACCTCGAGGAGCAAGCGCGAAAACTCTTCCGGCGTCCTCTCGGCCGTGAACACCAGCTCTTCCGCCCCGGCGGGCAGGCCTGCGGCCACTTGGGGAGTGGTGAGCACCGGAACCCCCGCGGCCATGGCCTCCAGGACCTTGTTCTGCACCCCCCGGGCGATGGCCAGGGGTGCGATCGATAGCAGGGCCGGCGACAGGTGGGTCCGGATATCGGGGACGTAGCCCGTCACCTCCACCCCCGGCGCCCGGGCCAGGGCGCGGACCTGTTTGGCCGGTCTCGCTCCCGCGATGACGAAGCGCGCCTCGGGGCGCGCGGCGCGAACTGCGGGCCAGACTCTTTCGACGAAAAAAGTCACGGCCTCGACGTTCGGGGCATAATCCATGACCCCGACGAAGACGACACATGTTCCTTCGGGCCGACGCGGCAGCGCGCCGAAATATTCTGTATCGACCCCGTTTTCGAGGATATGCACCGGAATCCCGGGAATGTGCGTTTGAAAAAGCTCCGCCTCGCTGCGGGAGACCACGCAGGAGGCCTCGAACGCGGCGGCGATTTTTCGTTCATATTCCAGCAGGAGCCGTCCTTCGCGCTCGTAGACCCCGCGCTTCACCCCGCCCGAATACTCCGCCAGGCTCGCCCATTTCCGGGAATCGACGTCGCAGAAATGCATGATCCTGGGGGTTCCGCGAAAGCCTTCGGCGTAGGGGGCCATGGAACTGGAAAAGACAATGACGGCGTCGAACGGCCTGCGGGCGGCTTCCGCCCCGATCCTCTCCTGGAGCCCGGAGTTGTGAAAATAGCCGAGGCTGAGCGGCTCCTGGCGCACGAAGGCGCGGGCCATCCCCACCCCCCGTCGCAGAACGGGGTGATCGGGCGCAATCAACCCGAGCCCGAGTTCCTTTTGGAGCCTTTCGGCGTTCGGGCGGGTGCCGGGGTGGGCCAGCGAGCCGACGACCACCTCGTGGCTTTGGCCGAGATGTCTGATATGATGAAACACCGGGATCCGGTCCCCTCGGTCGGGGGGATAGGGAATTCGCTGGCAGAGGTAGAGAAGTCTCATAGCGCTGGATTATTTTTCAACTCGTACAGCCAAGATGCTTCCCGGCATCCCCATGCGTATGGCCATGCGGTCGTAAGCCCTGGCCATAAACCGCAGTCTTTTCGGAAAGTAATAATTAGTTTGCCCCACCCTGTAAAAATTTAAAATTACTTTGGATTTGAAGGCACGAGTCATCTTCTCTATCTGTGCAGGCGTGTTGCTTCGATAGAATACCTTATAGTTTTCATATCGGCCGTCTCCGCGCCTACCATGCAGCTTGTTCAAATAGAAATCCTTGAGGTGCAGCATATCCATCATGATAGAGGCATGGACGAACCAGTGCCGGGAATCGACCGTAAATGCCCAAAATACCCCGCCCTTTTTGAGAATTCCATGAATTTTATCCCAAACCAGCTGTGGGTTCTCCAAATGCTCGAACACCATGACCGAAAACGCGATATCGATGGAATCCGCGGATATCGGGGCCTGCTCGAAAGTGCATTGATATTTTGAAGAAAAATATTCTCCAAGCTCGACGCTTGTATCCGGCTCGACCCCGATGTATTCAAGCGAATTTTCAGCCAATGAACGCTGCAGGCTCGCGTCGTTGTCAAAGCCCCCTCCACAGCCAATATCGAGAAACCTCGGTTTCCCGTTCAGTGCAGCAAGTCTCCTGGCATCGGAGAGAATCATGTCCCTCCATACGGATGCCCTCCACTCTCCATTCATATACCGCTGCAAATATGCTTGCCAGGGCTTTTCAAAGTCTGCAATTTCTGAATGCTTAGAATCCGAGCATTCATCGCATCGACACGATTGGGTGATGGCGAAACGGTTTTTCCCGGTTGGCTGAGATTCCATACATTGACACCATAGAGTGTCTGTATGAAGAAAATCGTTGGCGAAGCTATAAAAGGTTTGCCGGCAAACGCCGGGTACAGGGAACTGAAAAATAGATTAGCACACGCTCGGCAATATGTGTTTTTTAAGTTTTTCCCAGGTTTGTGGATTAAACTTGGATTTGCTTTTGGCGGATGGCGAGCCGGGTTTTCCGGCCCATCTAGGCGTTGATGTTGAAAGCATGAGCAGGCTCAAGCACTGACTTGGGAAGCCGGGTTCATCCAAATCGATCGCGCGATAGAAACGCACTGCCTATGACATCGAATGAACATGGGGTAAATGGAATCAGTGTTGCCCTGGTGCTTTCCGAACTCCGTCCGGGCGGGATGGAGCGGCTCGTGGTGCACCTGGCCGAAGAACTGGCCGGCCGCGCCATCGCGGTGGAGGTCATCTGCCTCGAGAGTCCGGGCGCCCTGGCTCCCTTGCTTGGGGACAAGGGCGTCCCGGTGGTGTCGCTCGAGAGCCACGGCAGCCGGGACGCGGCCGCCCTTCTGCGTTTACGCAACGAACTGAAGAGGTTTCAGTCTACCCATGTCCATCTTCATGATTATGCGAGCCTTCCGTATGCGGCCCTGGCCAACCTGTGCGGCGGAAGAAAACTGGTTTTTACCGCCCACGGCCTCCTGTATGAAGGATTCGAGCCGCTACGGAGACGGCTGAGGTTCTTTGCACGCTTCCTTGACGGTGTCTCCGCGGTCTCGGAAGAGGTCGCCGATCGGCACCGGGAGTTCCTCGGCTGGAATGGGCCGATTCCGGTCATTGCCAACGGAGTCCCTGCCGCGGCGGCGGATGAAGGGGCCCGGCAACGGGTGCGCGGGGAACTGGGCTGTTCTGAAGACGTGCATCTCTTTCTCGCCGTCGGCAACCCGCGTCCCGAGAAGGGCTTCGAGGACCTGCTCGAAGCTGCGGCTCTCCTGCGGGAGGAAACGGACCGGTTCCTGGTGGCGATAGCCGGAACCCTCAACGACAGCGAGTATTGCCGGGACCTCATGGCCCGGCTCCAGCAACTGAACCTGGGAAACTATTGCCGGTTCCTCGGTTTCAGGCAGGATACGGCAGCGCTCTATTCGGCAGCGGACAGCCTCGTCCTCTCCAGCCGCAGCGAAGGCCTGCCGATGGTGATCCTGGAGGCGATGACGGCCGGTCTGCCTGTGATCGCCACCCGCGTGGGGGGCATCCCCGACGCCGTGGGGGATTGCGGCCTGTTGGTCGAGGCCCGCGATCCGTGCCGGTTTTCTCAAGCCATGTTTGAAATGATGAGAAATCCCGGAACCAGACGCAACCTGGCTGCGGCGGGAAAGAGCCATGCGGCGAAATACTTTGGAATCGGCCGGATGGTCGATCAGTACCTCGCATGGTACGAACAGATTCTGAATCAGCGCTGATTCGATTATTTTCTCGGTTCCTTGACGCGTGAAGGCCGGCTTTTGAAAATTCTATCTTTTTCCTACTGTTTTCCGAACGAGCGTAACCCAAGCTGGGGAGTCTTTGTCTACCAGCGGCTCAAGGCCCTGGCGGAACTTGAGGAACTGCAGGTCTGTTCCCCCGTCCCCTGGTTCCCGATCCTGAAGCCGAAGGTGGCTTCGACGGGACCGGAACCGTGGCAGGGCCTGAAGGTCCACCGGCCGGGATTTTTCTACCTCCCGGGCCTCATGAAAAACGCCGACGCCCGGTTCTACGCGCAGGGATTGAAACGCTGGCTGAAAGCCTTCTGCCAGAACTGGCGGCCCGATTTGCTGGACGCGCACTTCATCTGGCCGGACGGGGTCGGCGTCGCAGAGCTTGCGAAGGAACTGGGCATCCCTTACGCCATCACCCTGCGGGGCAAGATCTACGAATGCCTGAAGGTCCCGGCGCAGGCACGCCAGTGCGCCGAGGCGCTCAAGGAGGCCGCGGCCGTCATCAGCGTCTCCTCCCGGATGGCGGACGAAGCCCTGAAACTGGGCGCGGACGGCCGCAGGCTCCATGTGATCACCAACGGGGTGGACCTCGACCATTTCCGGTCCCGGGACCGCGCGAACTGTCGCCGGCAGCTGGGCTTGCCCGAAGAGGGACGGCTCCTGGTGACAGTTGCCCACCTGGGCGCGCGCAAGGGGCACCATGAGATGATCCGTGCCTTGGCTCGACTGCCGGAAGACGTGAGGCTCGTGATTGTCGGCGGGGAGGCCCAGGGAGGGACGATGGAGGGACTGCGAGAGGTAGCCCGCTCCTCGGGTGTGGATGGAAGGCTGATTCTGCCGGGCCCCCAGCCTTATGATAGAATCCCCTTGTATTTCAGCGCCGCGGACGCCAGCGTCCTGGCTTCCTACCGGGAGGGGTGTCCCAACGCCGTCCTGGAAAGCCTTGCCTGTGGAATTCCTGTGGTCGCCACCGATGTGGGAGCGGTTCCCGATATCCTGCCGGTCCCGGAAGCGGGGCGCATCGTTCCGGTTCGGCAGGATGAACCGCTCGGCAACGCGGTTGCCGAGGTGCTGGGCCGGTCGTGGAGCGTGGATGAGGTCGTGCGCCGCGGCGGGGTCCGCAGCTGGGAGCAGGTTGCGGAGGACGTGCGGCGCATTTTACAGGCTATCTAATTGTATTCAAGAGCATTATGGATTTATGCAACCGGTTGGTTAAGCCGTGGGGCCCTCGCGTCGGATCGAGCCCCAGGGCTCAGAAGCTCATTTTTCTGCCTGCCCCGGTCGATGTGTCTTGATGGATTATGAAACGGAGCGGGAATGAAACAGGTCAGAGCGATTAAGCGGAAATCGGCGCAGCCGGACCGTCGTCGCCGGGTGCTGGCGATCGTGGGGGATACCCAGGTGGGTCTGTGGGTGGTGCGCAGCCTGGCGCGCAACGGACTGGAAACCCACGCCATCACCAACACGGTCAACGGGCAGTCAGCCCACAGCCGCTACTCCGCCAGTTCCTGGCTGCTCGATCACGGACCGGGTCAGGACGGTTTTGACGAGGAAATTCTGGAACTCGCGCGCCGGCTGGATGTCGGGTCGATCATGCCGGTCTCGGAGGGTTTTCACAACCGGCTGATTTCCATGCGCGACCGGCTCGAAGCGGAGGGGATCCACCTCTTTTCCCCCTCCCGCGAATGTTTCGACAAGGCCACCGACAAGGACTACGTCCACGACCTCTGCCTGAAGCTGGGGATCCCGGCCGCCAAGGGGATGCGCCTGGATGAGTTGATGGAAAGCGGACCGGAATCCACCCTGGAATTCCCGCTGGTGATCCGTACCCGGAAGCAGAACGTGTCGGACGGCAAGGTGCCGCTCAAGGCGGCCTATGCGCGCAACCTCGACGAATTGATGAAATGGTACCGGCAGTTCGAGAGCTTCGCATACAACGTCCTGGTTCAGGAGTACCACCCCGGAGCGGAGGAGCATGTCCAGATCCTGATGCACGACGGGGAGATGTTCATGACCGGGGATTACATCGGCGAGCACCACATGCCGCTGGCCGGCGGGGTGACGGTGCAGCGCATCAGCTGCCACCACCAGCCCGTCATCGACGACACGGTCAAACTCCTGAAGGCGCTCAACTGGCAGGGGATCGCCGGGGTTCAGTATCATTACGACCCGGCGACGGGCAAATACATCTTCCTCGAGGTCAATCCCCGCTTCAGCGGCGGGCTGCCGACGGTGGTCCGGGCCGGTTTCGAGGCCCCGTTCAACCTGTGGCAGACCCATTTCGAACCGGAGAAGATGCAGAAGACCGCCTACAAGCTCGGCCTGCGCAGCCGGATCCTCGGGGGGGATGCCAACTGGTTCCTGGGGCAGATGCGGCGCGACGAACTCCCTCCCGGACAGACCCACCTGGGCAGGCTCCGGGCCGCGCTGACGATTCTTTGGCACAGCGGTCCCTGGACCAAGGACGATTCGCTCCTGCTTTCCGACCCGAAGCCGTTTTACGTCGATTTCAAGCAGATG
>JAFGSS010000204.1 GCA_016934555.1 Acidobacteriota bacterium
GGGAGCGAAAGTGGATTTTCTGGCTGATCTCGATGCGGGCGTCATCGCCATACAAATTGCCGTTCTGCTCTTTTCGCTCGGCCTGCACGAAGCCGCACACGCATGGATGGCCTCCCGGTGGGGGGACGATACCGCCCGCAGCCTCGGAAGGGTGACGCTCAACCCCCGGGCCCACATCGACCCGGTCGGGACGCTGCTCTTTCCGATCCTGATGCTGGCGGCCCATCTCCCCGTCATCGGCTGGGCCCGGCCGGTTCCCTTCGACCCTTCCCGGCTCAGGGACCCGGGGCGGGCCCAGGTCTTCATCTCCCTGGCGGGGCCGGTTTCGAACCTGATCGCCGCCGCCGCGGCTTTTGCGCTTCTGGCAGTCCTCAAGCTGGCGATGGCCGGTTCGCGGGGGCCGATCTTCTTCCTGGCCGCCACCATGAGGCTTCCGGGCGAACAGTCGGTCCTGGCCGCGGTGGTGGGCATCCTGTTCTACCTCGTGGTCATCAACCTGGCGCTGGCGATCTTCAACCTGATCCCCATCCCCCCCCTGGACGGGCACTGGATTCTCTATGCGCTCGTGCCGGCCGGGGCGGCCGGGGCGATCAGGCGCTTCGGCTCCTATGGGTTCCTCCTCCTGTATTTGATGATGTTTATGGGCGCGTTTCGGTTTATCTTTATTCCCATCGACTGGATGCGGCGGCTGCTGCTGACGATATAGGTGGTTTTTCTGATCAGGCGGTTTATGTGCGGCCCGGAGGGGCCGGATCGGGATTTCATGGAAAGCGGCGAAGATCTGAATCTGGGTTCCGGGCCGGCGGCCGAAGGGAGCGGCCTCACCATCCGTCTGGATGCCTTCGAGGGTCCGCTCGATCTCCTGCTGCACCTGATCAAAAGGGAAGAGATCGACATCTGGAACATCCCGATCGCCCACATCACCGAGCAGTACCTGGAATACCTGGAGATCATGAAGGAGCTCAACATCAACGTCGCCGGGGAGTGGCTGGTGATGGCGGCGACGCTGATCTTCATCAAATCGCGGATGCTGCTCCCTCCGGATCCGGTCCGGGAGAGCGCGGCCGAGGATGCGGACGACCCGCGGACAGAACTGGTCTACCAGCTGCTCGAGCACCAGAAGTTCAAGAACGCCGCCGAGATGCTCTATACCCGGGAGGAGGTGGAGAACGCCGTCTGGAACCGCCCCCCCGACGAGGTGCTCGAGGACGGCAACGACGTCATCGCGGTGACCTTGTTCGACCTTCTGCACGCGTTCCAGGAGGTGGTCCGCCGCTTCGAGTCGCAGCGCGTCCTGGAGGTGGCCCAGGAGGAAGTGACGATCGAGCGGAAGATCGAGGAGATCCGCCGAAGCTTCCTGGTCCACGACACGCTCACGTTCTCCTCTTTTTTCACCGCGGCGAGCTCCAAGCGTCTCCTCATCGTGACATTTCTTGCACTGCTCGAACTGGTACGCCTGCGTGAAATCTGGCTGTACCAGCAGAAAGCGTTCGAGGAGATCCAGATCTCCAAATTGAAGGAAAGTGCCTGATCCCATGGAAAGCAATGAAATGCAGGCCGTTATGGAAGCCATCATCTACGTGGCCGAGGAGCCGGTGAAGGCGGAACAGTTCCGGGAGATTTTCCCCGAAGAGGCCCCGGACTCCATACGGCAGGCGCTCGCGGCGCTGGTCGAAGGATTCAACGCGCGGCCGGGGGGCATGTGCATCCGGGAAGTGGCCGGCGGCTACCGCATGACCACGCGCCCGGAGCATCATGAACAGATCCGCGCCTACCTGAAGACGCGTCCGGGAGCGAAGCTGTCGATGGCGGCCCTGGAGACCCTGGCGGTGATCGCCTACAAGCAGCCGGTCACGCTGGCGGAGATCCTCGCCATCCGGGGGAAGAAATCGAGCACCGCGCTCCAGACGCTGCTCGAAAGAAAACTGGTGTGCATCCTGGGAAGGAAGGAAGTGGTGGGGCGCCCGATCCTTTATGGAACCTCCAGGGAGTTTCTCATCCATTTCGGTCTGAACAGCCTTGCCGACCTCCCCACCCTCGAGGAGTTTGCCCAGATGGCGGGAGACCAGCTTTAGGCCATGGAACGACTTCAGAAGCTGATCGCGCAGGCCGGGCTCGCTTCGCGGCGCCAGGCCGAGGAGTGGATCCTCCAGGGGCGAGTGAGCGTCAACGGGCGCACCGTCACGGAACTCGGGGCCAAGGCCGACCCGGAGCGCGATTACGTCAAGGTCGACGGCCGCCTGATCCGCCCTCCCGGGCAGAAGGTCTACATCCTGCTGAACAAGCCGAGGCAGGTGGTTTCCACCGCCGACGATCCCGAGGGGCGGGTCAAGGTGACCGACCTGGTGAGGGCCGGGCGCAGGATTTTTCCGGTCGGGCGCCTGGACTACAACACCGAGGGGCTGATCCTGCTGACCAACGACGGGGAATTCTCCCGCATCGTCGCCTCGGCCGGGGGTCCGCTCGAGAAGGTCTACCACGCCAAGGTGCGCGGAACGCCCGCGCCCGAGGCGATCGCTCGGCTGCGCCGCGGCATCCGGATCCCGGGCGGGGTCCGGCTGGCCCCGTGCCGGATCGTTCCGCTCAAAGCCGGTTCCAGCAGCTGGTACGAGGTCACCCTGACCGAGGGGAGGAACCGCCAGGTCCGGGACATGTTCGGGCTCATGGGCCATCCTGTGCTGAAGCTCCGGAGGGTCCGGATAGGGTTTTTGACCGACCGGGGGCTCGCACCGGGGCAACACCGGCGGCTGACTCCCGGGGAGGTCGAGCGGATCTTGGCGGCCGGCGGCCGCCGGCGGGGGGGCAGGGCGGAGGGCGGGAATTTGAATCGCAGCGGCGGTTCGGATAACCTGTAGGAAACGGGAGGGGCGGTGTTCACAGGCATCATTGAAGAGGTGGGCAGCATCCGGGAGTTGAGGGTCGGGTCGGAAGGGGCCGCGATGACGGTCGCGTGTCCCCGGCTCGCCCCCGCCGTCCGGATCGGCGATTCGATCGCGGTCAACGGCGTCTGCCTCACGGCGACCGGGGTCGCGCCGGACCGCTTTACGTGCGACATCTCGGCGGAAACGCTCCGGCGCAGTGCGCTGGGGAGGGCGCGCGCGGGCGCGCGCGTCAATCTCGAGCGGGCGCTCGAGGCCGGGGGACGGCTGGGGGGACATTTCGTGCAGGGACACGTCGACGACGTCGGCCGCTTCCTGGCCCGAACCCCGTCCGGACAGGGGTTCGAAATTTCTTTCGGCTACCCCGCGGATCTCGCCCGCTACCTGGTCTACAAGGGATCGATCGCCGTCGACGGGATCAGCCTGACCCTATCCGGGCTGCGCCCGGGGGATTTCACGGTTTCCGTCATCCCCCATACCCTCAACGAAACCACCCTGGGCGCCCTCGGCCCGGGGGATGCGGTCAACCTCGAGGTCGACATACTGGGAAAATATTTCGAACGCTACTTCCAGCTGGGGCTGTTCGGGAACGCGGGCGGCACCGGCCGAATCACGGCCGACTATCTCAAGAACCAGGGATTCTGATATGACACTGCCGATCCGCATCTGTATCGCCTGCGCGGCGATTTCGGCCCTGGCCGCGGCGGGGGGGGACGCCCCGCTCAGACTCGGCCAGGATTCCGTGCTGGTCTGGAAGACCCAGTCCCCGCACCAGGAGACGACGTTCGTGGCCCGCATCGCGCGCTTCGGGCCCGACCGGTTTCTGGAGTGGGAGGACGGCAGATCCCAGGGAACCGTTTTCATGCCCGAAGAGGTGGTGCTCGAAGCCAAGGGTTTTGAAACCTCCTCCCATTTCAAGGCCGGGATGGACAGGAGGGCGCGCAACTCGACGACGCTGTGGCTGAGCCGGAGGATTTTCCGGGAGTTGAAGGAGAAGAAGGCGGCCAAGTGCGTTCTCGACGGGGTCTCCACCCGCTTCCGCCTGGGCGGCGAGGCGGAGACGGAGGTGGAAGTGAACGGCGCCCCGGTCCGGCTGCGGGTCATGAAGGTGCTGGACGGACGCGGGGGGGAGCGGTGGTTCCTCGACGACGAGGACAACCCCCTGCTGGTACGCTACACCCTGCGCAGCTACGAGCAGAAGCTCACGGGGGTCACGACCGACCGGCAGAACACGCTCCGGTGGATCAAGGGGAAAAAGCTGATGGACGGCCCCTAGAGCGCCGATGCGATCGCCCGGCGGGTTTCGGCGATGAGGGCGTCCCGGTCCTCCAGGCCCAGGTGGCCGGTTTCGATCGGATTGTGGAGGAGGACGCGGACCTCGCCCGGGCTCACGGAGTAACGCCCCGGGGGGAGGATGGCCGAACTCCCGAGGATCGTGACGGGAACCACGGGGGCCCCGGCCTTGATCGCCATGAGGAACACCCCCTTTTTGAACGGGCCGAGGCGGCCGTCGCGGCTGCGGGTCCCTTCGGGAAAGGCCACGAAGGGCTTGCCGGCGGCCAGGCGCCGCGCGCCTTCGTCGATTCCGGCGTGCGCCTGTTTCGGATTCAGGCGTTCGATGGGGACGAAACCCGCACGCTCGAGGACCAGGGAAAGCACCGGCAGGCGCATCATCTCCTTCTTGACCAGGGCCGCCCAGTTGTGCGGCAGGGCGTAGAGCAGCAGCGGGCCGTCGATGTTCCCCTGGTGATTGGAGAGAAAGACGCAGGTCCGCTCCGGTGGGATTTTTTCCTTCCCCTCGACCCGGACCCTGATGCCGCAGATCCATCCGCCGGTGCGGATGCAGGCGCGCGCGAGAGTGTAGAGCACCGAATCACGGCGGGTAAGGAGGGTCCAGGCGATGGCCGGAGGCGCGAGAACCAGGATGAAGAGCCCGGTAAAGAGATAGAGCAGCGTCGCACGAATCATTCGCGATGTCCCGGGAGCGGGGGTTTCCGTTCAAAAAGGGGCCGGGAGTGCGCAAGAGCCGGGGGGAACCCCCGCACTTTTATAGGACTCCGGTCCCGGACAATGGATACAATAACATTTTTTCAGCGCAGAGGTGAATTTTGGGATTCAGCAGGGTCGAAGAGGCGATCGAGGAGATCCGGGACGGGCGCATGGTCATCATCGTCGACGATGAGGACCGCGAAAACGAGGGCGATCTGACGATCGCGGCCTCCAAGGTGACCCCGGAGGCGATCAATTTCATGGCGAAATACGGACGCGGACTGATCTGCCTGGCCATGACGGGGGAGCGGCTGGACCAGCTGCACATTCCCATGATGGTGGGGGAAAACACCAGCCGCTTCGGGACGGCCTTCACCGTCTCCATCGAAGCCCGGCACGGCGTCACCACCGGGATATCGGCCGCGGACCGCGCCCGGACCATTCTCACGGCCGTCGATCCGGCGAGCGGGCCGGGGGACCTGGCCCGCCCGGGGCACATCTTCCCGCTCAGGGCCCGGCCGGGGGGGGTGCTGACGCGCGCGGGGCAGACGGAAGCATCGGTGGACCTGGCCCGGATGGCCGGCCTCAACCCGGCAGCGGTGATCTGCGAGATCATGAGCGAAGACGGGACCATGGCCCGCGTTCCCGAACTGAGGGATTTCGTCGGGCGCCACCGGATCCGGATGGTCACGGTTGCCGATATCATCGCCTACCGGCTCAAGACGGAGACCTTCGTGAAGGCCGTCACCGAGGCGGAGTTTCCCACCGAGTTCGGGGATTTCAGGATCGTCGTTTTCGAGAACCTGCTGGACGAGGACCACCACGTCGCGCTCGTCAAGGGGGAGATCCACCCGGAGACTCCGCTGATGGTGCGCGTGCATTCGCAATCGACCGTGGCCGACGTTTTCGGGTCGCTGCGCAGCGGAGCGCGCAACGAGCTGCGGGACGCGCTGCGGACCATCAACGAATGCGGCAACGGGATCCTCGTCTACCTGCGCCAGGAGGACAAGGGGGAAAACCTGGTCGAGGAGATCCGGTCGTACGCGCGGGAGAACGGGGCGCCCAGGGCGGCGCCCGCACCGACGAAGACGCAGTCCAGCAACGACCTGCGCATCTACGGAATCGGGGCCCAGATCCTGCGGGAACTGGGCGCCGGCCGGATACGCCTGCTCACCAACCACCCGAAGAAGATCGTCGGCCTCCAGGGATACGGCCTGACCGTGGTGGAGCAGATCCGGCTGTAGGGGGGCGCGGGGTCATTTCCCCAGTTTGGCCATCTGCGCCTCTATGACGGGATCCTCGATCTTGTGAAAGAGGATCTCCCGGGGGCCGAGCGGTTGGCCGTCGGCGAGCCGGCGCCCGGCGACCCCCTCCCAGCGCTCTCCCTCGAGGATTGCGGGGCGGCCCAGCATGAGCCGGAGTTTCTCGGCCGAATGGGGCATGAAGGGCTCCATGAGAAACGACAGCGCCAGCTGGAGCTGCAGCGTCGTGTTCAATATGGAGGCGCAGCGGTCCCGGTCCCTCTTGAGCTCGGTCCAGGGCGCCGCGTCGTTGAAGTACTTGTTCCCCGCGCGCGCCAGGTCCATGAGCTCGGTGACGGCGCGCCGGACCTGGAATTCCTCCAGGGAGGCGCCGATCGAGGCGGCGGAGCGCCCGACCAGGTCGAGCAGCGCCCGGTCGGCGGGCAGGAGCGTCCCGGCCGGGGGAACCCGGCCGTCGAAGTGCTTTTCGACGAAGGTCAGGCAACGGTTGATCAGGTTTCCCAACACATCGGCCAGGTCGCCGTTGTTGCGCGCCTGGAAATCCTTCCAGGTGAAATCGGCGTCCTTGTTTTCGGGAGCGTTGGCCTCGAAGTAGTAGCGCAGGGGGTCCGGGGGAAACACCTCCAGGTAATCGTCTACCCAGATGGCCCAGTTGCGGCTGGTCGAGATCTTCCGCCCCTCGATGTTCAGAAACTCGTTGGCCGGGATCTGGGCGGGGAGGACGTACTCCCCGTGGGCCATCAGGGCCGCGGGCCAGACGATGGCATGGAACACGATGTTGTCCTTGCCGATGAAGTGCACCAGGCGCGTTTGCGGGTCGAGCCAGTAATCGCGCCAGCGGTCGGGCCGCCCCTGCTTTTCGGCCCACTCCACCGAGGAGGAGATGTACCCGATGGGGGCGTCGAACCAGACGTACAGCACCTTGCCTTCGGCCCCGGGCAGCGGGACCGGAACGCCCCAGTCGATGTCGCGCGTGATCGGCCGGTCGGTCAGCCCCTCCTTGAACCACCCGGAGCAGAACTCCCGCACGTTGCTTTTCCATTCGGGCTTGGACGCCTGCCACCGCTCGAGGCTTTCCTGAAAGCGGGAGAGGGCGAAATACCAGTGTTTCGTGGAGCGCAGTTCCGGGGCGGCGCCGCACACCTTGCACTTCGGGGCGATCAGCTGTTCCGGCTCCAGCCAGCGTCCGCACGATTCGCACTGGTCCCCGCGGGCCCCGGACGCGTGGCAGTGGGGGCATTCCCCCTCTATGTACCGGTCGGGGAGAAAGCGGCGGCAGGGTTCGCAGTAGAACTGCCGCACGGTCTCCTCGCGGATGTACCCCTTGCGGTGCAGGGTCAGGAAAAATTCCTGGGAAATTCTGTGATGCAGGGGGAGCGAGGTCCTGGAATAGTTGTCGAAGAGGATGCCCATACGCCGGAAGCTGTCCGCCATGATGGCGTGGTAGCGGTCGACGACCTCCTGCGGCGTCACCTTCTCCCGGTCCGCCCGGATGGTGATGGGAACCCCGTGCTCGTCCGAGCCGCAGATGAACAGCACGTCCATCCCCTTCAGGCGCTGGTAGCGCACGTAGACATCGGCAGGGATGTAGGCGCCGGCGAGATGCCCCAGGTGCAGGGGGCCGTTGGCGTAGGGGAGGGCAGCGGTTACGAGTATCTTTTCTCCGGTAGCGTCCACACTCATTCCTTTCCGACAGAGATTTTCAGGGCGCCCGGTGGGGGAGCCTCAAGGCCCACGTAATCCCCGAGGGCGTCGCGCGTGGAGGGGAAGGCCAGCTCCCCCCAGGGAATGTCGCCCGGGTCGAAGAGGCGGACCTCCCGGCTCTCGGGGGTCGGGCCGGCCGTTCCCCCGACGACGGCGGCCCGGTACACGACCATGACGACATCGGCCCCCGCGTATGAATAGACGCCGAGGAGCCCGTCCAGGCGGATGTCCAGCCGGGTCTCCTCGTAGGCCTCGCGCACCGCCGCCTCAGGGACCGTTTCCCCGAGGTCCACGTACCCGCCGGGAAAGGTCCAGAGCCCGCGGGAGGGTTCGATGTCCCGGCGCACGAGCCAGATGCCCGGACCCTGGCGCGGCACGGCCGCGGCGACCACCTTGGGGTTCAGGTAAAAGACGAAGCCGCACGCGCTGCACACCTTGCGCAACCGCTGCTCCGCGTCCACGCGACGGTTTTCGAGGCCGCCGCCGCAGCGGGGGCAGTACCTGACCCACTCCGATCCGTGGGTGTGCTGGAGCTGCCGGTGATCCGTTCCGTCCGCCATACGCTTGTTTCCGAAGCAGTATCATAGCAGCCGGGACCGGCCCGGGCCAGAGGTCCTTACATCTCCTTGGCCGTGTACCCCTTGCGCGTGTGGATCTTGAGCTTCAGGGGCTTCCCCTTGGCGTCCTTCAAGTCGGTCTGGACCTCCACCTGGATTTTGCGGAATTTGCCGTCCTTCTTCGTGTTGGAGGACGCGTAGGCGATGCTGTACTGGCTCCGGAGCAGAAGCGAGATGTTGTTGAAAATGGAGGGGAGTTCGGTGTTGAAGTGCGGGAAGTAGGACTGTCCCCCCGTCAGGTCCGCGAACGACTTCAGGCGGTTGTCCCCCATGAGGTAGTCCAGGTTCTGGGACTGGCTGATCCACCCTCTGGCGTCGGCGTAGGCCCGGTACCACTGGCCGAGCCCGATGGCGTACACGGAAGCGTTGGCCTGGCGGCATTTCTTCAAGGCGTCGTCGTAGGTGTGGCGGCTGAAGGTATCGAGCCCGGTGCTGACCAGGACGACGGCCACCTTCCCCTCGATTTCCTCGGTGCGGTCCAGGACCTCGATGATGGCGTCGGACAGGTTGCTCTCCTCCCAGGTGGTGTAGTTGAACTGCCGGAGAGCGTCATGGATCTTCTGCCGATCCTGGGTGAAATCGCTGACGATGGTCGTATGCATGTCGTATCCCATGACCGCGACCCAGTCCCCGGGGCGCAGGCTGCGGGCGAAGTAGTCCATGGCGTCCCAGACCTCGTCGATGAAGTTGTTCACCTTCTTGCTGTATTCCACCAGCAGGACCACGGTGAGGCTGGCGTCCACGGCCGAGAAATGGAGGATCTCCTGCTTGACCTTGTCCTCGTAAATGGTAAAGTTTTCCGGTTTCAGGCCCGTGAGGACGTTCCCCTTGCTGTCGGTCACCAGCACCTGCAGCGTCACCAGGTCCACGGCCACCGATATCGCTGTCTTCCCGCGGGGCCTGTCTTCATCCGCCGCGGCGGGAGCGTCTGCGGACGATGCGTCTGCGGACGGAACGTCTGCGGACGGGGCGCCGGGGGAGTGACTCGAAACGTACAGGACCAGAGCCAGTGCCAGGAATCCCTTGATTGCGCCCGTTCGGTATGTCATTGCCCACCCCGCGTATCGGAAAGGTCCGGGAAACATTCTTGACGCTTCACCCGCTGAAATGGTAGCACAATGGTGATTTCTGGCAAACGCGCCCGAGACAAATTGAATTGACCTTGAAATATGGCGGTGCTAATAATTTCCGGGGTGAAGCCGTCAAGGGTTGTCCCGGTCCCCCGGAATGCTTGGACTGGAGGTACACTGTGAGCTACTGTCCGGAATGCGATGCCGTTATCGAAGAGGACATCGAAGAAGTGGGGGAGATCATCACCTGCCCCGAATGCGGGGTGGAGCTCGAGGTGATTTCGCTCGATCCCCTGGAATTCGATCTCGCCCCCGTTGACGACGACGAGGACGATTTCGATTTTGATGACGACGACGACGAGGACGATGACTGGGACGACGACGAGCCGTATGACGACGATGACGAGGACGACGAGGACGACGATTTCTAGCCCCGCCCTCTATCCGCTCGTGCGGAAGCCCCGCCGCCATGCAGGCGCGCCATGCCTGCATCGGTGCGCGGGGGTTTTTTTTCACCGGCGGGAACCATGACCGATCCGCGGGGAAAGGAAAGGAAACTCGACGAACTCCTCGCCCGCATCGCGCGCGCCGTGGTGGCCTACAGCGGAGGGGTCGACAGCGCCTATCTCGCCTTCAGGGCGCACCGGGTCCTGGGTGAACAAGCCCTGGCCGTCACCGCCGAGAGTGCCTCCCTTTCCAGCCACCAGCGGGAGCTGGCGGAGCGGTTTGCCCGCCGCTACCGGCTCCGGCGCCGGATCGTCCATTCGCGGGAAATGATGCTGCCCGAATTCTGCGCCAACAGCGCTAGCCGCTGCTTTCATTGCAAGGACGCACTGTTCGCCCAGCTGGAAGAGGTCGCGCGGGAGTTCGGGGCCGTGGTGCTCGA
>JAFGSS010000205.1 GCA_016934555.1 Acidobacteriota bacterium
AGGCCTTGGTTTGCTTATACCCCGACTACTCTTCCCAAGGCAGGCCTTGGTTTGCTTATACCTTGGCTACTCTTCCCAGGGCAGGCCCGGTTTGCCGAAATGACCGTAATTCGTCGTCTTCCGGTAGATCGGGCGCAGCAGCTGGAAGCGTTCGATGATGGCCACCGGCCGGAAATCGAGCGTCTTCACGTACTCGGCCGCGGCGATGTCGTCCCCGGTCCCGAAGGTGTCGACCTTGACCGAGAGGGGGCGCGCCATCCCGATGCCGTAGGAGATCTGGATCTCGGCGCGGCGCGCCATCCCCTGCCGGATGATCTGCCGGGCGATGTAGCGGCAGAAGTAGGCGCCGCTGCGGTCGACCTTGGAGGGATCCTTCCCGCTGAAGGCGCCGCCGCCGTGCCGTCCCGCGCCGCCGTAGGTGTCCACGATGATCTTGCGCCCGGTCACGCCGGCGTCGGCCGAGGGCCCGCCCAGGATGAAACTCCCCGTGGGGTTCACGTGGAAGCGGATGTCCCTGGAGAACCATTCCCCCAGGATCCGCGGGGCGAGGTCGTCGTTCACGTAGGCGATGATGCCGTCCCTGGAAATGGAGGGGTTGTGCTGCGGGGAGACGATGACGTCGGTGATGGCCACCGGCCTGTCGTTCTCGTAGCGGACCGAAACCTGGGTCTTGCCGTCGGGGCGCAGCCAGGAGCATTTCCCGCTGTGGCGGTCTTCGGCCAGGCCCCGGGCCAGGCGGTGGGCCAAAAGAATCGGCAGGGGCATCAGTTCGGGGGACTCGTCGGCGGCGTACCCGAACATGATCCCCTGGTCCCCCGCACCCTGGTCCGCTTCCAGGTTGGTGTCGACGTCGACCCCCTGGGAAATCTCCGGGGACTGCCGGGTCACGTACTGCTGGACCTTGAGGCCGTCGGCATTGAACGGGATCGACGGGTCGAGGTAGCCGATTTCGCGGACCGCCTGCCGGGCGACCGCCTCGTGATCCACCCGGGCGGACGAGGTGATCTCCCCCGCGACGAGGACGAGGTCTTCCTTGCACAGGACTTCACAGGCGACCCGGCTCTTCGGATCCTTTTCGAGATAGGCGTCCAGGACCGAATCGGCGATGTAGTCGCACACCTTGTCCGGATGCCCCTCTGTCACAGACTCAGAGGTAAAAATGTAGGAACCGTTCGTTCGGGTCGTGGCCATAAACACTCCTTTTCGCAAAATAACCCACTTATTTTCTACTTTTCCGGGCGCAAGTCAAGGGTGGACACGAACGCCTCAAAAGGGAACAAGGAATCTTTGTTCATTATCAAGATCGCAAATTCCGCGAATCGGCCCACCGCCGCGCCGCCGGTTGCGGTAGAATCCACGGGAGCACCGGATTGAGGATTCCATGCGTGTTTTGATATTCCGCCTTCTCTTTGCGGCCCTCTGGCTGGGGCCGGCTGCCGCGCTGCCGGCCCGCGACCTGCGCGGGGCGCCCTTCGTCGCCAGGGCCGGGGAGGGGTTCAGCCACATCTTCAACCAGGATTACGCCCCGGCCCGCGACCTTTTCCTCGCCCTCGAGCGGGAATACCCCGCCCACCCGGCGCCGCCGCTCTACCTGGCCTCGATCCACTGGATGGAGGAGATGATGCGGCGGCAGGACCTCACCCTCAACCGCTTCGTGTCCGCCTCCCATTTCGCCGCGAAGACCGACCTGGTCATGCCGGGGGGGGAACGGGAGGCCTTCTTCCGCGAAATCTCCAGGAGCGAAAGCCTCGCCGGGGCCATCCTGGCGCAATCGCCCGGGGACCGGGACGCGCGCTATTTCATGGCCACCGCGGCCGGGCTGCGCGCCTCCTTCGCCGTCACGATCGACCATTCCCTGCGCGAGGCCTTCCGCAGCGGCCGGAAAGCCTACAGCCTCGCCAGGGATTTGATCGGCGAAGACCCCGCCTATTACGACGCCTACCTGATCACCGGGGTCTACGAGTACATCGCCGGCAGCGTCCCCTGGTACCTGAAATGGATGACGGTCGTCATCGGACTGGGCGGCGACCGGGAACTGGGGATGGAGCAAGTCCGGCTGGCCTCGGAAAAGGGGACGGTCGTCCGCAACGAGGCCTCCCTGATCCGGATGATCCTCGAAGTCCGCGAAAAGCGCTACGCCGGGGGGCTGGAGCTCGCCCGCGCGCTGCACGCGAAATTCCCCAGGAGCTTTCTCCTGGCGCTGAGCGTGGCGCAGATCGAGCAGCTGGCGGGGATGAGGGAGGAGGCGGCGCGGACGTTCGTGCAGATCGAGCGGCGGGTGGAGGAGCGCCGGCCCCACTTCGACCGGATCCCCCTCGCGGAGTTCCGCTTCCACCTCGCCACCCAGCTGATGCACATGGAGCAGCACGACCTGGCCGTGGAGCGGTTCCGGCGCTGCCTGGCCGACCCGCTGACCGGGGCGGAGGAAAGGGCCCTCTCCCACCTCTCGCTCGGGAAGATCCACCTCTGGCTGCACCGGCCGGCGGCGGCGGAGCGGGAACTGAGGATCGTTCTCTCGCTGCCGGAAACGGAAGGCTCCCACGGCCAGGCCCAGAAGCTGCTCAAGCGCCTGGGACGGGATTAGCTATTTCCCGACCAGCCGCAGGGCGCGCTCCACGACGTTGTCCACCGTGAAGCCCAGTTTCTCGAACACCGTATCGCCGGGGGCGGAGGCCCCGAAGCGGTCCAGGGCGAGGATGTCGCCCGCGTCCCCCACGTACCTGTGCCACCCCTGGGAGATCCCGGCCTCCACGGCCAACCGGGCGCGCACCGCGCGGGGGAGCACCTCCTCGCGGTACTCCCCGGGCTGGGCGTCGAACAGCTCCCAGCTCGGCATCGACACCAGGCGGACCGCGATCCCCATCTGTTCGAGCCTCCGCTGCGCCTCGAGCGCCAGCCCCACCTCCGAACCGCTGGCGATCAGGATCAGCTCCGGCCGGCCCCCCTTCGCATCGGCCAGCACGTACGCCCCCCGGGCCAGCAGCGAGGCCGGGGCGTAGAGCGCGCGGTCCAGGACCGGGGTGTCCTGCCGGGTGAGGACCAGCGCCACGGGGCGGTGCCGGTTTTCCACCGCGACGCGCCAGGCCTCGGCGGTCTCGTTGGCGTCCGCGGGGCGGATCACGCAGAGGCCCGGGATGGCCCTCAGCGCCGCCAGGTGCTCCACCGGCTGGTGCGTGGGGCCGTCCTCGCCGACGCCGATGCTGTCGTGGGTGAAGACGAAGAGGACGCCCAGTTCCATCAGGGCCGCCAGCCGCATCGGCGGGCGCACGTAATCGGAAAAGACGAAAAAGGTGGCCGTGTAGGGGATCACTCCCCCGTGGGCCGCCATGCCGACCGCCGCAGCCCCCATGGCGTGTTCGCGCACGCCGAAGTGGATGTTGCGCCCCTCGTACCCCCACGGGCCGCCCACCTCCCCCTGCAGGTTCTCCGGCCGGCTGCCGGGGGCCCCGAAATCCCCCCCGTCCTTGATGACGGTCTTCGTCGAGGGATTCAGGTCGGCCGACCCCCCGAAGAGGGCCGGCAGCACGGGGGCGATGGCGTTGATCACCTTGCCCGAAGCCGCCCGCGTCGCCATCCCCTTCGGGTCGGCGGCAAATACGGGGAGGCTCCGCTCCCACCCGGCGGGCCGTTCGCCCCTCATCGCCCTTTCGAACTCGCGCGCCTCCCCGGGAAATTCGGCCGCGTAGGCCGCCAGCCGCCGCCGCCACCCGGCCTCGGCCTCCCTCCCCGCATCGGCCGACCGGCGGAAAAACTGGACCGCTTCCCCGGGCAGGTAAAACGGGGGCTCCCCGGGCCAGCCCAGGGCCTCCTTGGTCCGCCGCACCTCCTCCGCCCCGAGGGGGGAACCGTGCGACTCGAAGGACCCCTGCTTGGCGGGGGACCCGTACCCGATCTCCGTCCGGACCAGGACCAGGGAGGGACGCGCGGTTTCGGCCTTCGCCGCCGCGAGCGCCGCGGAGATCGCTTCCAGGTCGTTCCCGTCTTCGACCGTCACCGTGTGCCAGCCGTAGGCTTCGAAGCGCGCGGCCCGGTCCTCGTTGAAGGAAAGGTTGGTCGTGCCGGCCAGGCAGACGCGGTTGTCGTCGTAGAGGCAGACGAGCTTGCCGAGCCGGAGCGTGCCGGCGAGCGAGGCCGCCTCGGCCGCCACCCCCTCCATGAGGTCGCCGTCCCCCGCCAGGACCCAGGTGGTATGGTCGACGATGTCGTGCCCCGGGCGGTTGAAGCGCGCCGCCAGGTGGGCTTCCGCCATCGCCATCCCCACCCCGTTGGCCAGCCCCTGTCCCAGGGGCCCCGTCGTCACCTCCACCCCCGGGGCGTGGCCCCGTTCGGGATGACCCGGGGTCCGGCTCCCCCACTGGCGGAAATTCTCGATCTCCGCGAGCGGGAGGTCGTAGCCGGTCAGGTGCAGCAGGCTGTACAGCAGCATCGACCCGTGCCCGGCGCTGAGCACGAAGCGGTCGCGGTCCCACCATCCCGGGTCGGCCGGGTTGTGCCTGAGGAACCGGGTCCAGAGGACGTAGGCCATGGGGGCGGCGCCGAGGGGCATCCCGGGATGGCCGCTGTTGGCCTTCTGGACCGCGTCGATGGAAAGGGCCCGGATGGAATTCACGCACATCCGGTCCAGCGTGGAGAGGGAGGATGCCGCCGGCATGTCAGGACTCATGAACATTCTCCAAAAATTGACGGGGGAAACCGCAAGAACCTGCCAAGAGCCAAATGTAGATGGCGCCGCGGCGGATGTCAAACCAAACCACGCCCGCGCCGGGGCCGGAAAATCGCCCTCCGGCCGCAAACGCTCTGCTATTTCCACGGCCGGGACGCTATAATGCGGCTTCGCGAGGAGATCGAATATGCGAGTTGTGCTCGGAGCAGACCATGCCGGATTTGAGCTGAAACAGACCCTCCTGGCCCACGTCCGGTCGATGGGGCACGAGGTGATCGACGTCGGCACCGACAGCGCCGAGGCGGTGGATTACCCCGACATCGCCGAGGCGGTCGGAACGGCCGTCGTCGCGGGGAAAGCGGAACGCGGCATCCTGATCTGCGGCAGCGGGGTCGGCGCCGTGGTCGCCGTCAACAAGATCCCGGGGATCCGGGCCGGAGTCTGCCACGACTGCTACTCCGCGCACCAGGGGGTGGAGCACGACGACATGAACGTCCTGGTGCTGGGGGCCCGCATCATCGCCTCCGCCCTGGCCCAGGACATCGTCTGGCTCTACCTGGGCGCCGAGTTCAGCCGCGAGGAACGGCACCAGCGCCGGGTCGGGAAGATCCGGGGGCTGGAGAACCGGTTCTCCCGCACCCCCCCCGAATAGCCGCGCTCACCCCTCCTGGGCCAACGGCGTGAACTTCACGTCCCACTCGTGGACTTCCAGGCTGCGCGCTCCCGAGGCCACGTAAGGGTCGCCCGCGGCGATCTTTTCGGCCTCCCCGAGCGAGGGGGCCACGTAAATCACCAGCCCGCCGCTGTTGTCCAGGAATTTGCCCCGGGCGAAGATCTCCCCGCTCTTCTCCCTTTCCGCCAGAAAGGCCACATGCTGCTCACGGAAAGTCCGGTTCTTGTCGGGGTCCTTCATCATCAGAAGCGCTGCGAAATATTTCATGGCATTCTCTCCAGATTCCCATTATTTATTATATCCGGCATTCCAAGCCGGAACGCCGGAAGATACTATAAGGGAACGCACGCCGGCGGAGAATGCAAAAATCCTTGGGGGCGAAAAAGACCATGGCGGCAGACACCCGCAGTAAATTCCGAGCGCTGAAGTGGGCGGCCCTGGCCGCGGCGCTCCTGGTCGCCATCGTAGCGGCGGTTCCGTTTCTCATCGATGCCGACCGGTTCCGGCCCCAGGTCGAATCGAGGCTGTCGGAGGCGCTCGGCCGGCGGGTCCAGATGGGCGCCATCCGCCTCTCCCTGCTGTCGGGCACTCTCGCGGTGGAGGACCTCGAAATCGGGGAAGATCCCGCATTCGGCACCTCCCCCTTCTTGACCGCCCGTTCGCTCAAGGTCGGCGTCCGGATGCGGCCCCTCCTCTTCTCCCGGCAGGTGCGGATCACGGGCATCACCCTCGACAACCCGGAGATCCGCCTCATCGGCCGCCCCGACGGGAGCTGGAATTTTTCCAGCCTGGGCGCCGGAGTGCCCACAGGGACGGAGGGAACGGGGGAGAGCGCCACGCCGGACGTTTTCATCCGGCGGCTCCGGATCTCGGACGGCCGGGTCACCGTCATCGAGGGGGAGGAGAAACCGTCGGTCTACGACTCCGTGGACCTCGCCGCCGGCAACCTTTCCTATGCCACCTCCTTCCCCTTCACCCTGACCGCCGCCCTCCCCGGCGGCGGCGATGTACGCCTGGAGGGGACGGCCGGACCGCTCGGCCGGGAGGACACCCTGCAGACGCCGTTTGCGGCCGAGCTGACCGCCCGGGATTTCGACCTGGTCGGGTCGGGCTTCGTCCGGGAGGACTCGGGGGTTTCCGGGCTCCTCGATTTCAGCGGGGTCGCTTCCTCGGACGGCCGCATGATCGAAAGCACCGGCAACGCCACGGCCGAACGGCTCCAGGTGGCCCCCGGAGGGAGGCCGGCCGGCAGCCCGGTCTCGCTCGATTACCGCCTGAATTACGACCTGGAGGTGCGCCGGGGGGCGATGGAGGAGGTGCGCATCGGCCTCGGCAAGGCGGCCGCCACCCTGGCCGGGAGCTTTGACGCCAGGGGGAAGACGCCCGATCTGAACCTGAGACTGGACGGAGCCGCCATGCCGGTCGAAGAACTCGGGGAGTTTCTCCCCGCCTTCGGCGTGATGCTCCCCGAGGGGGCGACCCTCAGCGGGGGCACCCTCGACGCGAACCTGACGGCCGAAGGCCCCCTCGACGCCCCCGTCATCCGGGGAACGGCCGAAATGGCCCGGACCCGCCTGGAGGGATTCGATCTTTCGGGCCGGCTGGCGGCGGTCGCCCGCCTGGCGGGCCTCCAGCCCGGTCAGCATACCGAGATCGAGAAGCTCTCCACCGCCTTCGAAATGACGCCCGCGGGGATACGGGTCGAACGGCTGCTGCTGGTGGTGCCGGCGCTCGGAACCCTTTCGGGCGCGGGGAGGATCTCGCCCGAGCAGGCGCTCGACTTCGCCATGCGGGCCGCGATCGAGCCGGGGGGAGCGCTCGGCGCCGGCCTGGGCCGGCTGGTGAAGGGGGGAAAGCTCGACATCCCCTTTTTCGTCCGCGGGAGCGCGTCCGACCCCTCCTTCGTCCCCGACCCCCGCGGGGCGCGCGGTCTCCTGGATGCCGTCCTGGGGGGCGGCGACGGGGAACCGGCGGGGAGGGACCCGGGGAAGGGCCTGGAGGACACCCTCCGGAACATATTCAAATAGAAGGCCTGACAGCGGCAGACAGCGCGAACCCCTTCCCCGGCACAGCGGCCCGGAAGCGGAGACACCCATGACCGTCACCTTCATCATCCTCGCCTGCACCATCCTTCTCTTCCGCCACAACCGGCCGAGGCTCTTCCTGGCCCCCGTCTTCCGGCCCTCCTGATGCCGCCGGGGGCCCCGGAAACGGGTTTTTCGCGAAATGACGTCCCGCGGAGGACGTATTGGACATGGAACGGAAGGAACATACCTGAAACAACGGAGGAATCACGCATGAAGTTGCGCACAGCCATAATCTCAGTTCTGTGCCTAGGTCTCGCCTGCAGCGCCGGCATCCTGGGCACCCAGGCCTATGGGCAGGGGAAGGGAGCGGTGGAGATGCCCGAGATCACCGTGCTCAGCCCGATGGGCACCCCGCCGCCGATCACCCTGAAGGCCCAGGCCCCGCGCCTGGACACGCTCGACGGCAAGACCCTCTACCTGGTCAACACCGGTTTCGTCGGCACCGAGCGCCTGATGGAGGTCATGACGGAGTGGTTCGCGGCCAACCATCCCAAGACCACCATCGTCAACAAACGGAATCCTTCCATGGATGTCCCCAACAAGGCCCTCTGGGACGAGATCCATGAAAAGGCCGACGCCGTCATCCTCGGCCTGGGTCATTGAAGTGTCTGCGCTCCCGGGGCGGTCCGCCTCAGCATAGACATCGAACACAACTTCAAGAAACCCTCGATCCCCCTCATCCTGTCCGATTTCCACAAGCAGGAGGTGGAGGTCGCCCTCAACAGCGGCATGCCCAACCTCCGGATCCAGTATTTCCGCGGGCCAGTCTGGGGCAAGACCAATGACCAGCTCCGCAAGCAGATCATCGAAGGGAACAACCCGATCACGGGCAAGCCCGTCATGCAGGAAATCATCGGCCACCTCACCCGGCCCCTGACGGCGGATGAAAAGAAGACGGGGGAACTCAACCCCGGGCGGGGGCCGGCCGCCTTCACCGGCACCCCGGACGAGCTGCAGCAGCTGTTCCTCGATAAGCGGATGACCGATTTTCTGCCCATCACCCTGCCGACCGAGGACAAGGTCGAGGAGATGCTCAAGGCCACCAGCCACGAGCCGGACGAGATCCTGGGCAAAATGAACCCCGGGTCGGAAGCGGGCGACGTCTGGACCTACACCGTCCGCGACGCCGCGGTCAACGCCGTCATGGCGGGCGCGAAGCCGGAGTATTTCCCCGTCATCCTGGCGCTCGGATCGACCGGCACCACCCCGGTGAACGTGTCCGACAACGGCTTCATGGCGGGCGCCGTCATCAACGGCGCGATCCGCGAGGAAATCGGCCTGAACTCCGACATCGGCGCCGTCGGCCCCTATGCCCACGCCAACACGGTGATCGGGAGGGCCTGGAGCCTGCTGGCCATCAACGGCGGCAACTGCGGCAAGGTGGGGACCACCTACATGGGCACGGTGGGCAACCCCGTGAACCTGACCAACATCATCATGGCCGAAAACGAGGAGAACTCCCCCTTCCAGCCGCTGTCGGTGAGGCGCGGCTTCAAGAAGGGGGAGAACATCGTCACCCTGTTCATGGGCTGGGGCATTCTCTCGGCCAAGAACTGGAAGGCCAACGTCTGGGGTTCCACGATGAACTACCCCCAGATCATCAAGGACATCTACGCCCAGCAGGACGCCATGTTCGGCACCATCGCGGTGCTGAGCCCCCCGATCGCCGACTTCGTCAAGGACGCCGGCTACGACACGGTGGAGACGTTCACCGAGTTCGTGACCGATGCCGGGGCGGCCAAGCCCAAGCCCAAGATCGGCGGATTCGGCATGCGGGGGGGCAACTTCACGGTTGTCGTCACCGGCGGGTCGAACAACAATTACTTCATGATGGGCGGCATGGTGCCAACCGTGTCGGTCAAGATCGACGACTGGCGGTAAGCGCCGTCCGAAGCAAGCCCTGACGGCCGGCAGCGGGCCCGGGAGTCCGCTGCCGGCTGTTTTTGTTTGGGGACAGTCACGACCGTCTCCACTCCCGATTACGGTCCGCGCGCGGCGCAAGGTCGCACGATGCCTCTGGAAGCCGGGGAATTATCCACTATAATTCAAAGCTCGTTGGGAAGGAGAGAGCGTGGCGCAACAGTACGTGTATGTGATGAAGGACCTGCGCAAGGTCTATCCCCCGAACCGTGAGGTTCTGAAGAACATCTGGCTGTCGTTTCTGCCCGGGGCCAAGATCGGGCTGATCGGCGCCAACGGAGCCGGCAAGAGCACCCTCCTGAAGATCATGGCCGGCGTCGTCAAGGACTTCCTCGGGGAAGCCTGGCCGGCGGAAGGGGTGCGGGTGGGGTACCTGCCGCAGGAACCGGAACTCGACCCGGCCAAAACCGTCCTCGGCAACGTCGAGGAGGGGGTACGCCCGGTGCACGATCTCCTGGAGGCCTTCGACCGCATCAACGCGCGCTTCGGCGAGGATCTCTCGCCCGAGGAGATGGACAGGCTGATGGCCGAGCAGGGGCGGGTGCAGGACGCCATCGACGCCTGCAACGGCTGGGAGATCGACCGCACCCTCGAGATCGCCATGGACGCGCTGCGCCTCCCCCCGGGGGACGCCGACGTCACCACCCTTTCGGGGGGGGAACGCCGCCGCGTGGCCCTCTGCCGGCTGCTGCTGGAGCGTCCCGACCTGCTCCTGCTCGACGAACCGACCAACCACCTCGACGCGGAATCGGTCGCCTGGCTCGAACGGTTCCTCAAGGAGTACCCCGGGACCGTGGTCGCCATCACGCACGACCGCTACTTCCTCGACAACGTCGCCGGGTGGATCCTGGAACTGGACCGGGGCGCGGGGATCCCCTGGGAGGGGAACTACACCTCCTGGCTCGACCAGAAGCGGGCGCGCCTCGAGGCGGAGGAAAAGCAGGAGTCGGCCCGCCGCCGTACCCTCGAGCGGGAGCTGGAGTGGGTCCACATGTCCCCGCGCGCCCGGCAGGCCAAGGGGAAGGCGCGCCTCTACGCCTACGAGCAGCTGCTGGCCGAGGAAATGGCCGCCGAGAAGAGGGCCCAGGCCACCGACCTCCACATCCCGCCGGGGCCGAGGCTCGGCGACCTGGTGGTCGAGGCCAAAGGCCTGCGCAAGGGCTTCGGCGACAGGCTCCTGATCGACGACCTCTCCTTCCGGCTCCCCCCGGGGGGGATCGTGGGCGTCATCGGCGCCAACGGCGCCGGCAAGACCACCCTTTTCCGCATGATCACCGGCGAGGAGAAACCGGACGCGGGGGAGCTGCGGATCGGGGAATCGGTCCGGGTCGCCTACGTCGACCAGAGCCGCGACGCTCTGCGGGGGGAGCGCCAGGTCTGGGAGGAGATCAGCGACGGCCTCGACGTCGTGACGCTGGGCAAACGGGAGGTCCCCGCCCGCTCCTACGCCGCGGCCTTCAATTTCAAGGGGTCGGACCAGCAGAAACGGGTCCGGGACCTCTCCGGCGGGGAGCGCAACCGGGTCCACCTGGCGAAGGTCCTGAAAAGCGGCGGAAACCTCCTGCTGCTGGACGAGCCGACCAACGACCTGGACGTGGACACCCTCCGTTCGCTCGAGGACGCGCTCCTCTCCTTCGCCGGCTGCGCCGTCGTCATCAGCCACGACCGCTGGTTCCTGGACCGGATCGCCACCCACATCCTGGCCTTCGAGGGGGATTCCGGGGTGGTCTGGTTCGAGGGGAATTACCAGGACTACGAGGCGGACCGCCGGCGCCGCCTGGGGGCCCAGGCGGACCAGCCCCACCGCATCCGCTACAAGCCCCTGGTCAGGGGATGAGGGGGGTGAGCAGCCGGATGACCAGCCGGCCGTCCGGCTGCCGGGAGACGTCGATCCCGCCGATGCGGTCTTCCACCGCCTCCCGCCCGACGCTCCGGATCCCGTCCCCCTCCAGCCAGTAGATGCGGTCGAGGGGGAGCATGGCCACGCGGGGAAGGAGGGCGGCCACCCGCTCCCTCCTTTTCCTGCCGCGGCGCCGCCAGGCGTCCCGCAGCGCCCCGACGAGCGGCAGCCCGGCGGCCCCGCCGGACCGGATGATCGGGGGGAGGACGTTTTTGTCCCCCTGCGTGTAGCGGACCAGGTCCTCCACGATTCCCGGAATCCGCGGCTCCCAGTCCCCGTCGCCGATTTTCTTCCGGTAGGAGCGGACGACTTGCTGGAACCCGAGCAGCTGACGTTTCCCCTTCAACCAGGCGACCTCCGAAAGGTCGAACAGGAGCAGGCTGAACTCGTCCAGGATCTCGGCCTTCGTACCCTCATCCAGCCCCAGCTCCCCGAGGAAATCGGGGAGCGTCCGCCTTTCGAACAGGACCAGCCGGACCTCGATGTCGCGCACGGGGTCTTCCACGATTTTTTCAAACGCCCGGCGGCTGGCGCCGACGAACGCTTCCAGCCTGCCGCGGTCCGCGCCGGGCGCCTCCGTCACCTTTTCGTAAAGGGTCCGCCCGAGGAACTCTTCCAGCCGCCCGAGCAGCCGCTCCCGGTTGTCCCGCCGGCCGGGGTCGGCCAGGCTGAAGATTTCGAGCAGGCTCTTGTTGAACTCCTCCAGGATCCTCAGCTTGTGATCGCCCGGGAGGCTGCTCGACTCCATGAACATCACGAGGGAATTCCAGTTCCGGCAGATCTCCTCGATCCGCCCCTTCGGTTTCCGGCCCATCAGGGTGCGGCGGTTCTGGATCTTGTCGCACGCCTTGGCCAGCGGGACGATGGTCCGGAGCCACTCGAACGTTTCCATGTCGGGCAGGATACGGTCCCCCGCGGTCAAACACCCGGCGACATAGCGGAGGTAATCGGTCTCCTCGAGCGGCTGCGGGCGGGAGCCGGCCTCCGCCTCCGGCTTGGTGAGGATTTCGAGCGCCTTGAGGATCCGTCCCCGGACGTCGTCCTTCCGGAACGCGGCCCGGATATCGTCCATGCTCGTGTCCGTGTCCTCCAGGACATCGTGCAGCAGGAGCGTGACCAGAACGAGCGCGTCGGTGACGCCGAAAACCTCCACCATGATGCGCGCCACCCGGATCGGGTGCTCGATGAACTTCCGGCGCACGTCCCCCACGGGCACCGTTTTCAGCTGCCGGCGGGAATCGCCGTCGTGGGAGCGGTAGGCGACCTTGTAGCCCTTCAGCAGCAGGGCCATGTCCGCCGCCGACAGCGCCTTGCCCGAGGCGCTCTCGACCAGGCGCAGGAGCTGGTTGACCTGGTCGTTGATGTGGATGTGGTCTTCCTTGATGATGCGGAACTTTTCGAAATACTCCAGGTGCTGTTCGAGCATCCTCCTTTCGTCTTCATCGAGGCGCCCCCCCTCCGCCTCGATCCGGCCGATCAGCAGGTCGAAGAGCTCCCCGAACGGGGTACCGAACGGTTTTCCCCGGCGGATCCGGCCGAAGATCTCCCGGTAGCGCATGAAATCCCGGTAGCGGGAGGGGGAGCTGCGGACCGCCAGGACCAGGTTCATGTAGTCGTAGGCCATCCAGACCCGCATCAGCGTTTCCCGCGGGATGCGCGCCATGTCCGGCCGGACGGCGTTGGCGTCCGCGATCTGCAGGACCTGGAGCATCTTCAGCAGGTCTTCCTTGCGGATGCCGGTCCCCAGCTCGACCGATTCGATATCGGCATAGAAATCCTCGTGCAGGGTCCGGCCGTCCTTGACCCGGCCGTACGTCGCCTTTTCGATGAGGACCGACTGGTTCCGGACCAGGAACTGCACGATGGCGATGTCGCGGGGCCCCCACCCCAGGCGGGCGAGAAAATCCTTCGCGAGCAGCGCCGAGATTTCGGGATGGATCAGATGGCCGAGATAGTTTCTCGCCTCGGGCGTATCCAGCCCGAAAAAGGGGTAGGTTTCCTTCAGGATGGAGGCGTTGCGCTCCCGGTTCCTGCTCCATTCGACCGCCAGCCCGTACCAGAGCCGGAGGTGCATCCCCCGGATGATGGCCACCTCGCCCAGGTCGTGAAAAAGCAGGGCGGTGTTGATCCAGAGCGTGGAGCCCCGCCGCGCTTCCGGGTCCCGGTACTCCTCCGCGCCGAAACCCCGGATCCACCCGAACGCGTGCCGGATGGCTTCGAACGTGTGCTCCATCAGGGGCATGGGGCGGTAGATGTTCGGGTCCTTTTCGGGCAGGTTCTCCTCGAAGGCGGAGAGTTCGGGGATGAGGGTCTCCAGTATGCGGGTGCGGACGGCGCGCTCGAAGGCGCGCGGATCGGTCATGACCCGGGCGAACGCCTCCCCCGGGGGTCGCTCCCCGCGAAGGCATTCCGCGAGATGGGCTATGGCTTGTCTCATCGGTGAAGAGCGTCCCCGCCGCGGATCACTTTTTTTTGAGCATCCGGTCGAGGCCGGCGAACGGGTTGTAGGTGGAGACGGTCGCCTGGGCGCCGGAGGGGGCCGGCCCCTCGGACCAGTCGGCCACGGAGTGGCGCGCGTGTTCGTTCTCGTGGCAATAGACGCACAGCAGCTCCCAGTTGCTGCCGTCGGGAGGGTTGTTGTCGTGATCGTGGTCCCTGTGGTGCACCGTGAGCTCGCGCAGCCGCTTCCCCTCGAACTCCCGCCCGCAGCGCCCGCACACGGGCGGGTACAGCCGGAGCGCCTGCTCGCGGTACCCCTGCATCCGCAGGTCCCGCTCGCGCCGGAGCCGGGCGATGAATTCCCGATCGTTTATTCCCGTATCGTTGGCCATAATCAAAAGGGGGACAGTCACCACTGTCCCCTTCTGATTATACAGGAAATGATGGGAAGGGGGACAGTCACCAGTGTCCCCTTCCTGGTTGATCATTTTGCATATACCAGAGCTTCCTTATGGAAGGGGACACTGGTGACTGTCCCCCTCCATGATATAATCGGGGTTTTTCAGAGGTGATTATGAGACCGATCAGGGTGGGGCTGCTGGGACTGGGAACCGTCGGGGCGGGGGTGGCCAAGGTCTGCCGGACACACCGGGAGGAACTGGAGGAGAAGGTCGGCGCTCCCGTCGTCCTGGGCGCCGTGGTCGATCAGGACATCACCACCCCCCGCAACGGGCTCGACCTGGAGGGGCTCCCCCTCGGCCGGGACGTCTCCAGGGTCCTCGACGACCCCTCGATCGACATCGTGGTGGAACTGATCGGGGGGCTCGAACCGGCGCGCTCCTTCATCCTCCGGGCGCTGGCCAACGGGAAGCACGTCGTGACGGCCAACAAGGCGCTGCTGGCCACCCACGGCGAGGAGCTCTACGCCGAAGCCCGCCGCCGGGGGTGCATGCTGGCCTTCGAGGCCGCCGTGGCCGGGGGCATCCCCCTGATCCGCTCGGTGAAGGAGGGGCTGGCCGCCAACCGGATCACCTCCCTGTACGGCATCGTCAACGGCACCTCCAACTATATCCTGAGCAAAATGACGGACGAGGGCCTGGAGTTCGGCCGCGTCCTGGCCGAGGCCCAGGCCGAGGGGTACGCCGAGGCGGACCCCACCTTCGACATCGAGGGGATCGATTCCGCCCACAAGCTGCAGATCCTCGCGACGCTGGCCTTCCGCACCTCCGTCAAGCTCGGGGAGATCTACGTGGAGGGGATCACCCGGGTCACGCCGGAGGACATCGCGCTGGCGCACGAGATGGGGTTCCGCATCAAGCTCCTGGCCATCGCGAAATCGTCCGACGGCCGGCTCGAGCTGCGCGTTCACCCCACCATGATCCCCGAATCCTCCCCGATGTCGGCGGTCTCCGGGGTATTCAACGCCGTCTTCCTCAGCGGCGACGTCGTCAACGACCTGATGTTCTACGGCCGGGGGGCCGGGCAGTTCCCCACCGCGTCCTCGGTCTGGGCCGACATCGTGGAAATCGCCCGCCGGCTGGCGGCCGGACAGGCCGCCGTCCCGCAGGACCTCCCGGTCCTGGCGCGCACGCCCCTCCGGCTGAAGCCGATCGAGGAGGTCGCCTCCGCCTACTATCTCAACGTGTCCGCCCTCGACCGGCCGGGCGTCCTCGCCCAGGTCGCGGGCATCCTCGGCAGACACGACATCAGCATCGCCAACGTCATCCAGAAGGTGCACCAGAAGGCCAAGGCCGTGCCGGTCGTGATGATGACGCACGAGGCGCAGGAGGGGGACATGCAGAAGGCGCTCGCGGAGATCGACGCCCTCCCCGTCATCGTCGCCCCCACGCGCATGATCCGCGTCGAGGAATCCTGAGACCGCCGATGATCAAGGAGGACGCCATGACGCGTCGAAGCGAGGACCCCGCCGAAGGCGCCCCGACGACCCCCGGCAAACCGTCCGCCCGGGCGCGAAAGATCCATGTCGAGGGCAACCGGGGAATCCGGGTGCCGATGCGCGAGGTCCTGCTCGAACCGACCCGGTGCCTCGGGGGCGCGCTCGAGAAGAACCCCCCGATCCGGCTCTACGACACCTCCGGCCCCTACACCGACCCCGCCGTCGCCATCGATCTCGGGCGGGGGCTCCCCGACCTGCGCGGGGAATGGATCCGCGCGCGCGCGGGCTGCGACATCTCCGAACCGGGCCGCCCTTCGGCGGGCGGCGCCCCCGGCATCGCCTTCCCCGCGCGCCGCAAGGTCCTGCGCGGACGCTCCGCCGTAACCCAGATGCACTACGCCCGGCTGGGGGAGGTGACGCCCGAAATGGAGTTCGTCGCGGTGCGGGAAGGGGTCGAGCCCGGATTCGTGCGCGCGGAGGTCGCCGCGGGCCGCGCCGTCATCCCGGCCAACATCAATCACCCCGAGCTGGAACCGGCCGTCATCGGCCGCAACTTCCTGGTAAAGATCAACGCCAACATCGGCAACTCCGCCGTGGGCTCCTCCATCACGGAGGAAGTCGAAAAGATGACGTGGGCCATCCGCTGGGGGGCCGACACGGTCATGGACCTCTCCACCGGCGAAAACATCCACGAGACCCGGGAATGGATCGTCCGCAACTCCCCCGTCCCGATCGGCACCGTCCCCGTCTACCAGGCGCTGGAAAAGGTAGGGGGGGCCGCGGAAGAGCTCACCTGGGACATCTTCCGGGACACCCTCGTGGAGCAGGCGGAGCAGGGGGTGGATTACGTCACCATCCATGCGGGCGTCCTCCTGCGCCACATTCCCCTCGCCGCCGGTCGGCTCACGGGCATCGTCAGCCGGGGGGGTTCGATCCTGGCCAAGTGGTGCCTCGCGCACCACGAGGAGAATTTCCTCTATACGCGATTCGACGACATCTGCGACATCATGAGGGCGTACGACGTCACCTTCTCCCTCGGCGACGGGCTGCGTCCCGGATCGCTGGCCGACGCGAACGACCGGGCGCAGTTCGCCGAACTGGACACCCTGGGGGAACTGACGAGGAGGGCGTGGGAGCGGGAGTGCCAGGTGATGGTCGAGGGCCCGGGCCACGTCCCGCTCGACCGGATCCGGGAAAACGCGGAGCGCGAGGACTCCGTCTGCCACGGAGCCCCCTTCTACACCCTCGGCCCGCTCGTCACCGACGCCGCCCCGGGCTACGACCACATCACCAGCGCCATCGGCGCCGCCTTGATCGGCTGGTTCGGCGCCGCCATGCTGTGCTACGTCACCCCCAAGGAGCACCTCGGGCTGCCGAACAAGAAGGACGTGAAGGACGGCGTCATCGCCCACAAGATCGCGGCCCACGCCGCCGACGTCGCCCGGGGCCGCCCCGGGGCGCGCGCGCTCGACGACGCCATGTCGAAGGCGCGCTTCGAATTCCGCTGGGAGGACCAGTTCAACCTCGCCTTCGACCCGGAGACGGCGCGCGCGTTCCACGACGAGACCCTGCCCCAGGGCTCGGCGAAGGAGGCCCATTTCTGCAGCATGTGCGGCCCGCGCTTCTGCTCCATGCAGATCACCCGCGACGTGCGGGAATACGCGGCCGGGGAGGCGCCCCGGCGGGGGGCCGGGGAGGCGCCCCGCCGGGGGGCCGGAGAGAAGCGGCAGGAGTCCGTAGAAGAAGGCGGCTAACGCATCCAGCGCGCGGAGGTCCAGCCGAGATGCGCGTGGGAGTTGAACAGCCGCAACAGCGGCCGCGCCCCCCACTCCAGCACGGTGATGGTCCCGGGATCGAGAAACAGCCGGCGCGACACCGGGAGCGGGATCCCCAGAACGGCGGCCACCAGCGCCTTGATCGGCCCGACGTGGCTGACCAGCGCGACACCCCCGCCCGGGAACTCGCCCGCCAGTTCGTCGGCGAGGCCGACGACGCGCCGCTGCACCCCCAGGATCGATTCCCCGCCGGGGGGGGCGGCGGCGGCGTCCGCTTCCCAGCGCTCGAGCAGCGCCGCGTCCTCCGGCCCCAGGTCCTGGACCTCTCCGCGCGTCAGCCCTTCCCAGGATCCGAACGAGCCCTCCGCCAGGCGGGGGTCGCTGCGCACTTCCACCCCGGCCCCCGCTCCGATGGCGGCGGCCGTGTCCGCCGCCCGGCCGAGCGGGCTCGAAACCACCAGCCGGAGGGGGATGCGCTCGAACGCTTCCGCCAGGCGGCGCGCCTGGCTCCGCCCGCGCTCGTTCAGCGGTTCGTCCCCCAGCCCGAGATAGCGCATTTCGACGTTCTGAGCCGTTTCGCCGTGGCGCACGAGATACAGCCGCAGGGAGGCTCCCGCATCGCTCTTCATCCCGTCTCCCGTCCCGGGCTCCCCTGGTTCGGGTGCCGCATCAGTTCGATGAATTTGCGGGCAGCCGGGGTGATCGGCTGCCGGGAGCGGACGATGACGCCCAGGGGGCGGTAAAAACTCTTTTCCGTGAACGGGACCTGGACGAGGGAGCCGCCCTGGACCTCCTTCTGGACGCTGAGCAGCGGCACGATCGACACCCCGGCGCCGATCTCCACGCTGCGCTTGATGGTTTCGATGTTGTCGAATTCCATGACCACGCGCACGTCGATTCCGTGCTCGCGGAAGATCTGGTCCAGCGCCCGCTGGCTCGCCAGCCCCTTTTCAAACGCGATATAGTTCTGCCCGCCAAGCTTGCGGATGTCGACGTGGGGCCTCCGGGCCAGCGGGTGTTCCGGGGCGCAGATGAGCACCAGCTTGTCGGCGGGGAGCGGGATGACGCGCAGCCCCTTGCGCGGCTCCGGGTAGGTCACGATCCCCAGGTCGATGACGCCGGCGAGGCAGTCTTCGTACACCCGCGTCCCCTTGCTGTACTCGACGTGGAGCCGGACCTTGGGATAGAGTTTCAGAAACGTCTTCACCACCACGGAGATTTCGTACAGGCCGACGCTGTAGATCGTCGCCACCCGCACGCTCCCGGTCATGTCCTGCCCGACCGCCTTCAGTTCCAGCTGCATCTGTTCGAAGCCGTCGAGGATCTGCCTGGAGCGCTCGTAGAAGATCCTTCCCGCCGGGGTGGGGGAGACGGTCTTTCCGTCCCGGCTCAGCAGCTGCGTCCCGAACCGTGCCTCGAGGTTCTTGATCTGCTGGCTGACGGCCGACTGGGTGATGTCGTTGCGCACGGCGGCGCGGGAAAAACTCCGGCTCTCGACCAGGTCGCAGAAGACCTTGAGCGTCTCGATCTGCATCCTATTCCCCGCGGGGGCAGACGCCCGGAAAGGTTTCGGGCGCGGACTGGCGCAGGTTGACGCTGCGGGCGAGCACGAAAAGAAGGTCGGACAGGCGGTTCAGGTAGCGAAGGGAGGCGGGGCCTACGGCGCCGGAGCGGCCGAGCGCCAGGCACTGCCGTTCCGCCCTCCGGGCCACCGCGCGCGCGAGATGGAGCAGGCTTCCCCCCGGCGTCCCGCCAGGCAGGATGAAATTCCGGAGCGGCGGCAGGAGAGCGTCCAGGGCGTCGATCTCCGCCTCCAGCCCGGAGATTTCGGGCGGGCCGATCCTCCGCCCCTCCCCCCCGTCCGGTGCGGCCACTTCCGCGCCCAGCAGGAAGAGGTGGCCTTGGACGCGGAGCAGGACTTCACCCACCCCCTCCGGCAGCGCCTGTGCCAAGGCTACGCCCAGGAGCGCATTCAGTTCGTCGAGGGTTCCGTTGGCTTCTATGCGGGGATCGTCCTTGGGCACGCGCCGGCCGCCTGCGAGGCTCGTGGTCCCGTCGTCCCCCGTGCGGGTGTATATCGGTGTCATCGGGATCCTCCCGCGGGCGGCGCAGGGTCAGGACGTTTCACTTCGGGGTCAGGCGGACTTCTTCTCTTTGCACGCGATGCAGACGGAGGTCCAGGGAACCGCCTTGAGCCGGGCTACGCTGATTTCCTCTTCGCAGACGGAACAGATGCCGTAGGTGCCGTTGTCGATTCTCTCTATCGCCGCCTCGATCGCGCGCAGCAGCTTGGCGTCGATCTGCAGCAGCCGGAGATTGACATGAACTTCGTTGTCGTCGCTTGCCTGGTCCACGAAATCGCCGTGGCGCGTGTCCTCCATATTTTCCCAATGAGGCTTCTTGCCCGGGGCGTTGACGATGGAATCCCGCTTCTGTTCGAGGGCGGCCCTGAATTTCTTGAGATCCCTTTTGTTCATAAATCAACCTCGATTGAAAAAGTGAAACTATAGATCAAAATCAGCCGCATGTAAACCTCCAGATTGCCCCCCCGGCGGCGGCTACTGCTTGAAGGTCAGTTCATAGGCGGAAACGATGTCGACCGGGTGGTACGACTTCTTGGCCGCCCTGAGACCGGGATCCCCGAGATCCTCCTCGCGATTGATGAACTCGTACCCCTGCGCCGCGATGGTTTTCGCCGTCTCCTGGTTGATGATCTGGTAGAGCCCCTTGTAGCTGCGCAGCGCGCGCTCGAAATGGATCGCCGCCGTCCGGGGGCCGATGGCTTCGAAGATGGAAAACGCCACGGGCCGGCCGTCCGCCTCGACGAGCACCCCCTGCTGCTCCCAGGCCTTGAAATGCTTCAGGGTGCTTTCCAGCGCGGTCCTTTCCAGCGCCAGCATCCCCTCCATCCGGGGGCTCTCCTCCCCGGCGATCGCCTCGAGCACCACGAAACAGGAATCGGTCTGCTCCCCCGTCAGGGGGGAGGGGGTCCATTCGTACAGTCCGTTCGCCTGGGAGATCAGGTTGCGCTTCTTGGCATACTTGCGCCCCTTGAGCTCCGCCAGGGAGTCGGCGGCGTAGATGTAGTTGGCCGCCGTCCGGTCTTCCCGGACGTGAAACTCCCGGACCAGGTCGGGGTTCTCCGTGAGGAACCGCTCGGAGACGCCGATGATTTTCAGCGCGTAGTCGAGTGCGGCGGCGCCCTGCAGAATCTTCCGTCGGCCCGCGGAACTCAACCGGCCCAGCGGCTGCAGCAGGTGGTGGTGCCCCGTCCTTTCCATGAAGCACGAAATCATGAGCCCCGCGTGGCCGCAGACGGCCCAGCCATATCGGTAAAAGGGGTTCCAGGCCGCGAGGACCGCGAACGTATACCCTGCCAGGGGATGCGCATATCGCCTCAGCGCCGGGGTCAGGAACCCGCGGTCCCCCAGCCGCAGCGGGGTGAACTCGAAATCGAGGAACCGGTAGGCGGTCATGAGCGCTTGCCGTGGAGCATCGGCTGATACCCGACCAGGGGACCGTAACCCAGCCGTTCATAAAGTCCCTGGGTGCCCGGCTCGGCGACCAGCCCGATCCACGGGATCTTCCTCTCCAGGCAGAACCGGGTGAGGCGCCGCACCAGTTCCCCCCCGATCCCCCGGCCCCGGAGGGACGGGAGCACCACCACGTCCTGGATGTAGGCGTCGCTCACCCCGTCGGAGATCACGCGCGCCATCCCGACCGTCCGGCCGTCGGGCAGGCGCGCGACCATGAAACAGAGGCTTCCGCGGATCATGGAAGGAATGATGGCGCGCGCCTCGGGGCTCTCCTCCCACCAGCCGGCCGACCGGTAGAGCTCCACGATCTCTTCCACGGGGGCCGACGAAACGATCTCGAACGACACCTCCTGCATGAAAACCCCCTGCGGCGCCGCTAGAAAGGGAGCTTCTCGCCGGTTCCCGCCTCGAGCGCCCGCTTGTAGATTTCGGCCGCCAGCGCGACATCCTCCAGGGCGACCCCCTGCGATTCGAACAGGGTGATCTCGGCCGCGTCCTCCCGGCCCGGGAATTCCCCCACGACCACCAGGCCCAGTTCGCGGGCGTCCTCCCAGTAGAACGCCTCCTCCCCGGCGGCCAGGGCCAGGTCCCCGCACTCCATCCTGGCCTGTTCGAGGGAGTCCACGATCACGCACGCGCTCCTGCGGACCGTCTCCCCGTCGATTTCTCGCCGCGTAAGGAAATTCGAGCCCACGGCGTTGATGTGGGTCCCTGCGGCGAGCCATTCCCCCTTGAAAACCGGTTCGGCGGAGGTGGTGGCCGTGACCACGATGTCCTGCTCCCGCACCGCCGCCTCCGGGCTGCCGGCCGGGACGACCCCGATCCCCGTGGCCTTCGCCGTCTCCCGGCAGAAGGCCTTCAGCCTGTCCGCGGTCCGGGCATAGACCGTGACCTCGGTGATGGGGCGGACGGCGCGGATCGCCTCGATCTGGGCCCGGGCCTGCCCCCCGGCCCCGAAAACTCCCAGCCTGGAGGCGTCCTCCCGCGCCATGAAGCGGGTGGCCACCGCCGAGGCGGCCCCCGTCCTCAACTGTCCCAGCCGGTCGGCCTCCATCACGGCGGCCAGCCGGCCGTCCCCTTCGTACAGCAGCACCACGAACCGGTTGGCCCCGGCGACGCTGGTGTAGGTCTTCAGGCCGGCATGGCCCAGCGGGGGGAGGGAGGCGCTCATCACGTGGAGCATCCCCTTCTCCATGCGGCAGCGGCTCCGGGGGGCGGTGTGGGCTTTCTCTTCCCCCTGAAGTCTGAAGGCGCGCTCGACCGCCTCGATGGCCATGTCCATCCCGGCCAGCCTGTTGATGTCCGATTCAGTCAGAAAAATCGCCATATCCTCCCCCTGCAATATCCTTGACGCCGCACAAATACCGGTCTTTCACTATACTGGACCCTCCCGGCGCCGCCAAGGGGAAAACAGGGACGGCGCGGGCGGGGGGCAGTTTGCGCTCAGCGCACCGGCACCCGCGGTGGTACACTGTACCGATCCGAAGGAGCCGTGGGACGATGATCCGAAGAACCCTGTTTTTCGCAATTACGCTGATTCTGGTGGCGGTGCTGGCCGGCCTGGTTTTCCGGGGGTGCCAGCGGGAAAAGGAGCGGACGGCCGGGTCGGCGGAGCTGATGCGCACATCCCCCCCCTCTCCCGTAAGGGTTTTCGCGCCCGACGACCTCGAGGTCGTGCGCTCGGACTTCGCGTTGAAAGCCGTGCCCGGCGGGGGGACGGCCGCCAGCCACGATGTGGAACTCCGCAACCACGGAACACTCTCCTACCAGGGGTTCCGGCTGGAGTTCTCCTATCTCGATGCCCGGGGGCGCACCCTGGCTACGGAGAGCTGCACCCAGGAGCGCTCCCTCGCCCCGGGAGCCGCCCTCGCGATCTCCGGCATCGAGCTGGCCCCGGTCCCGGCGTCGGCCGTCCGGGTGGAGGCCTCGGTCCTCTCGGCCGATCTCGCCCCGTCGTCCCCCCCGGAAGCCGGACGGGCTCCCTGAACCGGCAAAGTCCCCGAAAAGGGGCCGAATTGACACTCCACCGGAATCTGTGATAGCCTCACCGCATACCGGACCATCATCAGCGATGGTTTCCGGTGAAGGGGGCTCCTGGGCATGAAGTCTCTCTCTCACACGATGCTGCTTCTGGGGATTCTGGTATGCGCACCCGCCCTGGCGACAGCCGCCGGGGACAAGGGGCGGATCACGGGCAGCGTCACCAGCCTCGAGGGCCATCCCCTCCGCGACGCCGTCGTCCGGATCGTCCGGGAAGTCGAAGAAGGAGAGCTGTTCACCCTGATCCGGAGCGACAGCCGGGGGTTTTTCCAATCGGCGCACCTGACCCCCGGCATCTATCATCTCCAGATCTCCCGCCAGGGATACGAACCGGTCGCCACGGCCCGGTTCGCCGTCGACGAAGACCGCTCCATCGCGCTCGAGATCGCGCTCAGGGAATGGGTCCGGGCGATCTCGCGTGAAGACGATGCCCGCAACTGGAGTCCCGGAACGGTGCTGCGCGGCACCTCCCAAGGCCGGCTGATCTTCCGCAGCGCCTCCGGCAGCCTCCCTGAAAGCGCCGCAGCCGACGCGGAATCGTTCACCCGGAGCGGGGCCATGAGCATCGCCTCCGGCGCCCCCGCCGGCAGCCGCGGCTTCCTGCTCCGCCCGCACGCCAGCCAGAGCGGGGTCTCCTCCAATTTCGCCCTCACGGAACCGCTCGGCTCCCGCAGCCGCATCATCCTTTCCGGCCAGATGGACATCGGGGACGGGTCCTTCTGGCGCATGCGCAACACCTACCAGCACCGGCCCGACGGCGACCACGATTACCGCGCCTCGGTCGGCTACGGGCGCATAGCGGGCCATTACCCGTGTTCCGGATCGATTTCGTCCAACGACGTCTCCGCCCCGTCGGGCCTGGAAACGTTCGATTTCAGCGTCGAGGGGTCCACCAGATTCCTGGACCTGATTGCGGTCAGATACGGCATCGACTACACCCGGCTCTATTCCGGAAAGGACTCGCACTTTTTACACCCCTCCATCGAGATCCTGCTGACGCCGGCCGAGGGGTGGAGTCTGCGTACCTCGCTGGCCTCCCGGCGCCCGAGCGCCACCAACACCCTCGTCCTTCCGGAGGGGGAGACGATCGATCTCTCCGAACCGACCCTGATCACGATGGTGGGGGACCGGTTGAGCATGAGCCAGATCCGGCATTCGGAATTCGCCGCGCGGAAAACGGTGACGGCGGATACGGCCGTCGAGATCGCCCTCTACAACGACTACGTGCGGGGCCCGGGTCTCCCCCTGATGGTCACCGAAATCGTTCCGGGGGCGGCCGCCCGGAAGCACCTGATCGAAATGAACGAGGAGCACTCCAGCCAGCGCGGCGTGCGGGTGACGCTCGACCACAAGGTCCTGGAATCCCTCCGCGGCTCGATCGCCTACATCTACGGGGAAGCCCGGGGCATCGCCGACGGCGACACGCCCGAATCGGTCGTTTTCCTGAGCAAAGACCCGGCCGCCTTTCTCCGCCAGCGGTTCGAGCATTCGCTCACCGGGAGGATCGACGTCACGGTACCCCTCACCCTGACGGGGGTGATGACGACGGTGCGCTGGGACTCCGGCAACCCGCTGACCGCCCTCGACTGGTTTTCCGACCGGATGGATATCGGCACCCGGTCGGTCAACTTCGAAATCCGGCAGCCGGTCCCCCGTCTGCCCGGCTCCCCCGGCCGGTGGGAAATCCTGCTCGACTTCCGCAACGTCCTCAACCAGGGGATCAAGGTGCTCCCCACCGAACAGGGGGAACTGGTACTGAACCGCAACCCCCGCTCCCTCCGCTACGGCCTCAACTACCGTTTCAATTGATCCCCGCGCGCCACGCAACCGCGTAAGCCTTTCCACTTGAATATTCCCCGGCGCTGATTCAGAATATTGAATTAGTGCGTTCAAGTTGTTGAAGCCCTGTTGCCGCGCGCATGCGGTCCGGGGCAGCTCAAGGCTATCTCATTATATTCCTTAAATTATCGGGAGCCATGACACCCCCTCTCTCCCTTGCCGTGGCATATAAATTGCATCCCCTGCCTGGGTATCTATATGAGAGCGCGTTCATGAACCCTTTTCACGTGCCATCGAGGATCGCCGCCGCGGTGCTGCTCTCCTGCGCCCTCATGGCCGTCGGCATCCTGAATCTGCGCGACCGCCTCAACTGGACGGACCCTTCCGACGGGGTCCTCTGGGTGGAATCGGAAGGCGCCCTGCGCTCCGCGGGGCTCAGGCCCGGGGCCGCGCCCGATCCGTCCGGGATCCGCCCGGGCGACCGGCTTCTGTCGATCGACGGCGCGAAGGTCCCCGACCTGGGACGGTACGCGGAGGCGCTGTACGGGTTCGCCCCCGGTTCGTGGCACACCTACGAGGTGGCGGGGGACGCGGGGGTGCGCACCGTGCGCCTCCGGCTCGGGGCGCGCTCCCTCTTTTCGGCCCGGGACGGACTGAAGACCCTCCTGGCCTTTCTCCACCTCGGCATCGGGTTCTACGTGCTGCGGCGCACGCGCGCCTCCGGCGCGGCCGCGCACTTTTTCCTGGTCTGCCTGGCCGCCTTCGTCCTCTGGCTCTACAGCTATACCCCGCGCCTCGGCCTCCTCGACTGGACGGTCTACGCCCTGTCGGCGAGCGCCTTCCTCCTCCTCCCGGCGCTCTTCCTCCACTTCTGCCATCGCTTTCCCCTCCCCTCCGGCCGGGGGCGCGCGCTCCTGGCCTACGCCCCGGCCCTCGTGCTCGTCGCGTTTCATTTCCTCTGGATCACAGGACATCTGGCCCCGCTCGGTCTCGCAAGAACGGCGCGCGGGAGCCTCCTCGTCGACCGGGTGGAGCTGGCCTTTTTCTGCGCCGCTTTCCTGGCCGGGGGGCTGCGCCTCTTCCGGCAGAGGCACGACAACCGGGACCTCGTCGCCGGCCAGCAGCTGAAATGGATCGGCTACGGCACGCTGGCCGGCATCGTCCCCTTCGGCCTGGCCTACGGGCTTCCGGTTTCGCTCGGGGCACGCCCGAACCTCGCCATGGAGGCGTCGATTCTTTCGCTCGCGCTGATCCCGCTGGCCATCGGGTACGCCCTCACCCATTTCCGCCTGATGGACGTGGAGAGGATCGCGCGCGGGGCCGCCGCCCGTCTCGCGGCCGCCGCGCTCCTCGTGGCCCTCTACCTCTTCCTCCTCCTGGTGCCGGGGAAGGGGCTCGAGCAGGTCGCGCCCCACTCCCTGCTGCCGGCCATGGGCCTGGCGGCGCTGGCGCTCGCCCTCTTCTTCCGGCCGCTGTGCCGGGCGCTCGAGCGGACTCTCGAGCGCCGTTTCTACCGGGACCGCTACGACGACCGGGCCACCCTCCTCGATTTCGCCCGCACCCTCGGCTCCGAAATCAGCCTGGAGCCCCTTTCGCGCCGGATCCTGCAGCGGGTCTCGGGCGCCTTCCGCATCGCGTCGGCGGCGCTCCTCGTCGACGACCCGGCGCACCCCGGCCATCTGCGCCCCGCCGACGCGATCGGCCGGCCCCAGGCTTCTCTGCGGCCCCTTTTCCGCGCAGAGTCGCTGGGCGCGGCCGAGGCCCTTCCCGGCCTGCCGGGCGGACCCGGGCGCCTCTACCCGGCCGGGGCGGAGCTGGGTGCGGAAGGGTTCGCGTACGTGCAGGACCTCGAGCACCGGGGGCGGCGCGTGGGCGCGATCGCCCTGGGCCCCCTCCCCGGCGGGAGCCACTTCTCGACCGAAGACCTGGACCTCCTCTCCGCCCTGGCGAAATACGGGGCCATCGCCGTCGACAACGCCCGGCTGCTCGAGTCGGCCGAAAGCCGGGCGGGCGAACTGGAGCGGATGAAGCGCGCCACCGAGAACATCCTGGAAAGCATCGATGTCGCGGTCCTCGCCCTGGAGGAAAACGGGAGGATCCGTTTCTGCAACCGCGCCTTCGAAACCCTCTACGCCGTCTCCCGGCGGGACATCGCCGGCACCCCGGTGGACAACCTCTTCTCCCCCGACTTCATCGCCTCCATCCGCGGGGGAGAAAAGGGAGAGGGGTGGAGGGTCGACTCCCCCATGAACCTCTTCAAGCTCCACCTGGACAACCTGGAGGGGGAGCGGCGGATAGTGAATCTCGGCCTGATCCCCCTGTGCGACCCCTCCGAGAGGGGGGTCCTCCTCGTCATGGACGACATCACGGAAAAGGTCGCGCTGGAGGACCAGCTGCTGCAGGCCGAAAAGCTCTCCTCCATCGGGCTGCTGGCCGCCGGCATCGCCCACGAGATCAACACCCCGATCACCGGCATCTCCAGCTATGCCCAGATGCTGCTCGAGCAGTCAGCGGAAACGGACAGCCGGCGCCCCATCCTGGAAAAGATCGAAAAACAGTCCTTCCGGGCTTCCGAGATCGTCAACAGCCTCCTCAATTTCTCCCGCCTGAGCGGGAGCGCGTTCAACCCCGTCGACCTCAACCGCCTGATCGCCGACAGCCTCGCGCTGCTCCACCACCAGTTCGAACGCTCCGGCATCCGGGTGGAATCGAACCTCGAGGATTCCGTCCCCCCCGTTTACGGGAACACGGGGAAGCTGCAGCAGGTGTTCGTCAACCTCTTCCTGAACGCGCGTGACGCCATGCCCTCGGGAGGGGAGCTGGCCATCCGCACCGGCATGCGCGAATCGATGGTCGTGGTCGAAATCTCCGACACCGGCGAGGGGATCCCGCGGGAGAACCTGAACCGGATCTTCGACCCCTTCTTCACGACCAAGGCGATGGGGAAAGGGACCGGCCTGGGCCTGGCGGTGAGCTACGGCATCGTCCAGGAGCACGGGGGGAGGATCCTGGTGGACAGCCCCGGCAGGGGGACCCGTTTCATGCTGAAATTTCCGGCCAGGCTCCAATGATGCTTTTCAACCGACGCGTGCTGGTGGTCGACGACGAAGAGATCCTGCGCGACGTCCTGTCGGACCTGCTGGCGACGGCGTCCTATGAAGTCGACCTGGCCGAGGACGGCGCCCGGGCGCTCGAGCGCCTCCGGGAGACGGATTACGCGGTCGCGCTCGTCGACCTGATGATGCCCGGCATCGACGGGCTCCAGCTGCTCGAAGAGATGAAGAAGCTCGAGAACGTCCCCGCGGCCATCATCCTCACCGCCTACGGCTCGATCGACAAGGCGGTGCAGGCGACGAAGCTGGGGGCCTTCGACTTCCTGACCAAGCCGTTCAAGAACGACGAGCTCCTCCTGGCGGTCAAGAACGCGGCGGAACACCGGCACCTCGTCGAGGAGAATTCGCGCCTGCGGCGCACGCTCTTCGAGCGGTACGGGTTCGGGAACCTGATCGGCAAGAGCCCGGCCATGCAGCAGGTGTTCGACCTCGTCCGGCGGGTCGCGCCGCGCCGGAGCACCGTCCTCGTCCAGGGGGAGAGCGGCACGGGGAAGGAGCTGGTGGCGAAGGCGATCCACGCCGCCAGCGGCAGGGCGGAGGCCCCGTTCGTCGCCATCAACTGCGGTAACATCCCGTCGGAACTGCTGGAGAGCGAGCTGTTCGGGCATGTCCGCGGCGCCTTCACCGGCGCCAGCGTCTCCCGCAAAGGGCTGTTCGAAGCCGCGTCGGGCGGCACCCTCTTCCTCGACGAGGTCGCCACCATCTCGCTCGAGATGCAGGCCAAGCTCCTGCGCGTCATCCAGGAGCGGGAGTTCCGCCGGCTGGGAAGCCTGGAGAGCGTCCGGGTGGACGTGCGCATCATCGCGGCCACGAACACCGATCTGGAGACCGGCGTCCGGGAGGGGACCTTCCGGGACGACCTCTACTACCGCCTCAACGTCATCGCCATCAAGGTCCCCCCGCTGCGCGAGCGGACCGGGGACGTACAGCTCCTGGCGGAGTTCTTCCTCCGCAAGTACGCGGAGGAGAACGCTCGCGACCCCCTGACGCTGGAGCCGGACGCTTTGCGGGTGCTCCTGGACTACCCCTGGCCCGGAAATGTCCGGGAGCTGGAAAACGTCATGGAACGGGCCGTGGTGCTGGCCCCGGGAGACCGCGTCGGCCCCGACCTCTTCCCCGCCGCCCTGACGGCCCCCCTCCCCGCGCTTCCCGCCGGCTTCGTGCCCGAAGGCGTCTCCCTGAAGGAACGGGTGAACGGCTACGAAAAGTCCCTCATCCTCGCCGCCCTGGAGCGGACCGACTGGAACCAGAAGAAGGCGGCCGAGCTCCTCGCGGTCAACACCACCACCCTGAGCGAAAAGCTCAAGCGTTTCAGGATCCGGAGGGACAGGACCCAAAGTTGACACCCCTCCCGGGGGCGGCTACCCTAATAGAAGACGTTTTGACGGGGGCCCGATGAAGATCACTCCATTTTTCCGCTTTCTGACGCTGGCTTGTCTCCTGGCCGCGGTCCCGGCCGCCCGGGCCGACTACAAGCAGGCGGTCGCCTTCTACAACCAGGGACAGTTCGCCAAGGCGATCCAGGAACTGAAGCCCGACCTGGACCGGTCGCCCGAATGGGAATTCGGCCACCGGCTGCTGGGGCTCTGCTACCTCAACCTCGGCAACAACGCCCTGGCGGTCTCCTCCTTTGCGCGCGCGGCGGAGCTCCAGTCGACCGCCTTCGCGACCTACTACGGCCTGGGGCAGGCCCACTTCAACATGCGGAGATACGCCGACAGCGTCACCGCGCTGGGCCGGGCGGAAACCCTGGCGGCGCGGGAGAAGAACCCGGAGGCGGAGAAGACCAAGGTCTACAAGCTCCGGGGGGCCGCCCACTACCGCCTGAAGCGGTTCGATGCCGCCGCCGCGGACCTCGAACGGGCGCTCCGCAACGGGAGCGGCGACTGGACCGACCGCTCCATGCTCGGCGTGTCCTACCTCAACACGAACCGGACCGACGAGGCGATCGCGGAGCTCGAGCGGGCGCTCGCGCAGAAGCCGGGGGAACCGACCGTCCGGGAGGCCATGGGGAAGGCCTATTTCCAGAAAGGGGTCGCCGCGCTCCGGCGCAAGGAGTACGCCGCCGCGGCGCAGGCGCTCGGGAAGGCCCGGGAGTACGACTCCCGCAACGGCTACCTCCACTACAACCTGGCCGAGGCCTACCTGTTCCAGAACCGCTACGCCGAGGCGGAGCGGGCGCTCGGCGAGGCCGTCCGCCTCCTCCCCGAAAACCCGGGGGTTCACGCCCGGCTGGGGCTCGTCTACGAGAAGCAGAAGAAGTGGGATCCGGCTCTCGAGGCCTACCGGAAGGCGGACTCGCTCTCCGGCTCCAAGGAACTCAAGGAAGCGATCGAGCGCGTCACCGAAAACAAGAAGTAGCCTGGAAAACAAGGAGACTGCAGGCTAGCGGACCGGAGTTTCGTTCCAGCTCCGCAGGTTCCCCGCCTCGTCCACGGCCACGATCGTGACCGCTCCCGCGGGGGCGCCGGCCGGGAGGCTCACGGCAAAGAACGGGACGCCGTTTTCGGTCTCCGCGCGCGCCTGCAGCACGCTGCCGCTCCCCTCGTCCCGCACGAAGACCGTGGAAAGGTCCCGGTCGGCATCCTCGATGACGAGGCGCAGGACCGCATCCGCCGGGCGGAATTCGACCCTGACGAGGCGCGGGGCCCGGGCCTCATGGATGAGGATTTCCTCCGGGATCCGGTATTCCCGCACCCGGTCGAGCCACACCCGCTCCAGCTCGTCCCCGGGGGCCTTGAACGCCGTCTCCATGGCTTTCAGCAGGCTGCGCTTTTTGAGCGACTCGAAAAACTTGACCGGGCGCTCGCGCCCCTGAAGGTCGCGGAAGGTCTTGAAAAAAGTGACCCCCGGCGCGGCGCTCCGGTGATTGCGGACCCCCCCCGAGAAATCGGACCAGGTGCGCTGCCGGGCCAGCCCGAGCCGGTCCATCTCGAGCAGGAGCTTCGAGATCGCCCAGGCGGACTCCAGGCTCCTGGAAGAGTGGTCGAACTCGTGGACCAGGATCTCGATCATCCCCTCGAAGAGGAACTCGGTGTCCTCCCGCGCGGCCCCCTCGGAGAGGTTGAGAAGCCCCAGGCGCGCCATCTCCCGGGCGATGGCGTGAAAGAGCAATTCCTTGTCGCCGGAAGCTTCCGGCCGGCCCATCCCGATGGTGATGTGGCCCGCCCGGCGGTTGCAGACCGCTTCCGCCCGGGTCCAGTCGAGGGTGACGGCCACCTGGCGCGGGAGCGCGCCGCCGATGGAGCGGTTCATGTAGGCGTAGCAGCGCTCGAGGTCGCCGATGAGCTGCCGCCCCAGCAGCTCCCTTTCCGCCGGCATCTGGACGATCACATGGTCGGAGCTGACGCGCCCCAGCTGCTGGGCCCGGGGCAGCCCTGCCCCCAGGATGCCCGCAGCCAGGCACAAGGCGGATAGGAACAGGCGTCGTCGGGATCTGGCCATGGTACCCATCGGGATTACGAGAAGCTCCCGAGCGCAGTCTCCTCGTCGTCGTAACTGTCGAACACCGTCAGGAGCTTGGTGATGTTCAGCAGGTCGAGAACGCGTGCGTTGGGCGACAGCAGCTTGAAGTGCCCCCCGCTCTTGCGCAGCGCGGTGAAGCAGCGGATGATCTCCCCCAGCCCGGCGCTGTCCATGTAAGGGACCTTCGCGAGGTTCAGGAGGATCTTCTTCCGCCCCTGCTTGACCAGCTCGTCCACCGCCTGCTTGATCTCCACGTCCCCCTCGCCGAGGATGATCTTCCCCTCGGCGTCGATCACCACCACATCCCCTTCCACCCTGGTCGTAAACTTCATGCGGCCTCCCGATCTCAATAGGAGAAACTAGCACAGCGGGCCGAAGCCTGTCAATTTGACGCGGGCTTTGCCGATCCCGGATTCAAACCGGCCCATCCTTTGATATAATGGATATCAATTTCACGCCAGGAGAACAGTATGCCCCGTCTGATCGACAGAATCACCATTGACCCCGAACAATGCGGCGGCCGACCCTGCATTCGTGGCATGCGGATCCGTGTCGTTGATATTCTCGATCTCCTCGCCGCCGGTCTTAACGCAAAACAGGTCCTGGAAGAGCTTCCCGATCTCGAGATGGAAGATATCAGGGCCGCCCTGAAATATGCCGCCCGCCGCCTGGACCACCCGGTAATGGTCGCATGATCATCTGGCTCGACGCGCATCTATCCCCCGCGATAGCGTCCTGGATGAGCCTCGAATTTTCAGTTTCGGCAATGGCCGTACGGGACCTTGGCTTGCGCGCTGCCAAAGACCAGGAAATCTTCCTCGCGGCCAGACAGGCCAACGCCATCATCATGACCAAGGATGTGGATTTCGTCCACCTGGTCCAAAAATCGGGAATCCCCCCGCAAATCATCCTGCTTACCTGCGGCAACACCTCAAACGCTCAACTCAAGCGGCTGCTCAAGCGGTCTTTTGCTCGCACCGCCGAATGGCTCCGAAAAGGAGAGGGGGTAGTTGAGATTACAGGCCCGTAGCCCTTTTGCCACCTGACCCCTGCCGCGGGATCGCGTCCTGCTCGCGCCGCAGGCGCGTCACCAGGTTGTCCTCGAGCTCCACCAGATCGGAAGTCAGCGGCTGGTCCGCCGCCGCGTCCACCGTCAGGGTGGCGAATTCGGCCAGGCCCACGGGGAGCAGGCGCGCCTTCCGGGCGGCCTCGGCCGAGTCGATCAGGCCGTAGGCGTCGAACCCGCCCAGTCCGTCGATCCTTTGCCCCGCCCGCAGGCCGCGCTTGGCCACGGCGCACACCTCGCACTCCCAGCCGGCCGGCCTGAGGGTCGCCACCCCGAAGCAGGCGGCCTCGACCAGGCTCGAGAGCGCCTCCATGTGGCACAGGTGGTGGTCGCGGAAGAAAAGATAGTGCGGGCCCGCCCCCTTCTTCAGGTACTGCATGTCCTGGCTGAAGCCGGGGGAGTCGCGCCGGGCGATGACGAACACCCCCGCCCCCTGGTCCACCCCGTCGATGCCGAGCACGTAATCCACGATCCCGCCCGAGAGGGTGTCGAGCCCGACCAGGCGGTCGAAGGTCGCGACCAGCTCCGGCTTGGTCGTGCGCGGGCCGTGCATCCCCCGCACCGCCGGCCGCAAGCCGAAGGCGTTGCCGACCACGGCGAGCTCCATCGCCTGCTTGGTGCCGTCGGCGAAGGCGCACACCTTGTTGAGATCGTGGCCGGGGAGGACAAAAGGCCGTACTCCGACCGGGTCCTGGTGCGGGTCGATGAACCCCTTGCAGTTGCCGGCCACCCGCGGCTCGAAGCCGAAGGCCACCGCTTCCCTCATCATGCGCGCCAGGCAGCCGGGCTGGTCCCCGTCCGAATTGGTGTAAACCGTCCCCCGCTTTGCCGCCCGCTCCGCCAGGATCCGGCCGAGGGTCGAATCGAGCTCCGAATTGACGGTGACAAAGGGCAGCCCCATCTCGGCCGCGAGCACCGCCGCCCGTGCGCCCCCCTCGAGGTCGCCCGTACATTCATAGATCGCGTCGAGCGTGCGCAGCTCCCCCAGCATGCCGATGTCGTCGAGACACACCCTCCGCCCGCGCGCCTCCGCCGCGGCCGCTCCGCTCCCGGTGGCGGCCCGCTCGATCTCCCCGGCCGCGCAGCCGGCGGCGAGAAACGATCCGACCGTCCGCTCCGGCAGGATATCGACCGCGGCGACCGGCCGCACCCCCGCCACGCGCTCCAGTTCCGCGACGAGGCGGCTCCCGAACCAGCCCGTGCCCACCACCGCGACCCGCAGGTCGCTCCCCCGCTCCCGCAACGCTTTTTCGATCAGGCCGTACATATCAGAGCCCACACAGAAACAGGTTCAGAAAAAAGCCCCCTGGCCGCGCCGCGACCGTCGGCGGTGGCGCACCACGCGGGGCAACAAGACAAGCGAGCGCGCCCCGGCCAGAAGTCCGATGCGCACCCCGGCCGCGTCCCCCGCGACAAGCGCCCGCGCCGTTTCCTCCACCAGCCGGAGAAACGTCACCGCGACGTTGCGCGCCAAGGGGTGGTCCATCCGCTTGAGCCGGAAGAGGCTCAGCCACCTCATCCGGTCGAGCCGCTGCGCAAAGGTGAGCACCCGCCCCTCCATCCGGTGGTCGATGTAGGAATGGAGCACCACCGCCTTGGGCACCAGCCCCGACCGCCAGCCGTGCCGCTCGGCGCGCAGGTGGTAGTCGTACTCCACCCCGTAGAGGAAAAAGAGGGGATCATAGCCCCCCACCCCTTCGACCGTCGATTTCCGCACCAGCTTGACCGCCCCGGGGAGGATGCCCGCGGTATAGACCTCCCGCAGCCGTCCGGCGGCCCGGTCGGCCCGATAGGGACCAAGGCGCGGGTCGCCGAGCGCCGCCTCGAACCCGGGGTCGATCCGGTCCCCCTCGAAGGTCAGGTTGGTCGGGATCAGGATCCCCATTTCGGGGTGGGCGTCGGCCGCCGCCTCGAGCCGGTCGAGCGCTTCAGGCCGCAACCGCGCGTCCTGATTGACCAGGAGGAAGTATTCCCCCGGGCGCGCCATCAGCCGCCGCAGCCCGTAATTGCACCCCTGGCCGTAGCCCAGGTTCGCCCCGCTCTCGAGCACCTCGACCTGGGGGAATTCGCGGCGCACGTACTCGGCCGTGCCGTCGGTAGACGAGTTATCTACAATCATGACAGGAAGATGCGGCCGCCCCGCCAGCAGGTCCCGCAGGCAGTTCCCAACGAGCTCGCGGCCGTTCCAGGTCACGATCAGGGCGGTGGTCTTGGAGTCGGTCATACCGGAACAAAACCTCGAGTCTAAACCTCGCCTGCCACACGTTCACAGCTGCCCAAAAGCCGCGAGATTCTATCCCGGCCCCCGCCAAAAGTCGATGCCCATCCTCATGGGTTGGGACACCGCACACCATGGCAATGATGATACCTGACGTCTCCGCCGCTAATTATCATGACAATTAACGACTGAGAAAACAGGGACGTCCCACACGTTACCCATTTATCAGTGCCTCCACGGGGCCGCAGCCCCGCCTTGGCCCTCTATCGCGTTGCCAACTGAACCCTTGTAAAAGGAGACAAGCCCCGGTCTCTTTCCGAATCATCGGCCGCTTGGGTACGGCCAGGCCTTTCTCCAGGTCGGCTCTCAGATTGGGGACAGTGCTGACTGTCCCTGTCCCTCCACGTTCCTTCATGCCGCTTCACGGGGCTTGACCTCCTTTTCGATCTGCCGCATCGACTGCCGGCGGATGACTTCGAGGTCGTGCTGAGCCTGCATGTTCAGCCAGTATTCGGGGCTAAATCCGAAATAGCGCGCCAAACGCAGGGACGTGTCCGGCGAGATTCCGCGTTTCCCTCTGATGATCTGGCTTAGCCGGTTGGCCGGCACGTGGAGTTCTCTCGCCAACCCATTGATGCTCATCCCGAGCGGTTCCAGCAGATCGCTCTTCAGTACCTCCCCCGGATGCACCGGGTCTCGATATCTGGCTGCCTTCTTCATGCCGCTTGCCCCCTAACGATAATCAACAATCTCGACCTCGTAAGCATCCCCATCCTTCCAGACGAAGCAGATCCGATACTGATCGTTGATCCGAATGCTGTGTTGTCCCAGCCGGCTCCCCTTCAATGCTTCGAGCCGGTTTCCCGGGAATATGCCGATATCGGAGAGCGCCCTGGCCGCATGGATTTGCATCCGCTTTCTTTCAATCACGGTGACCCATCGATGGAACCGTTTGGAAGAAAGCCCCTGGAAAATCAGTTCAGCATCTCTGGACCGAAATGATCGAATCACTCTCTCAGTGTATTACGTGGTACGTCAAACGTCCAGCTGTGAAAACAGGGACGTCCCACCCGTTACCCATTTACCAAGGCCCACCCGGAGCCCCGGCCTTGCCCTCTATCCTGCTGCCGGCAGAACCCTTATCAGAGGAGATAAACCGGAATCTCTTTCCCGATCATCGGTCCTTTGCGTACCGATAGGCTTTTCTCCAGGTCGGCGCCGAGATTGGGGACAGTGGTGACTGTCCCTTTCCCGCAGCCTAGCTAGGCGATCATGGATCGCGCCTGGCCCGACGGTTCCGATTGGGACAGGTATTGGGAATAGGGTCCCCTGAAATCTATAATGCGCCCATTCCCGAAGTGCCATATGCGCGTCGCCACCTCGTCGATGACCTCATGGTCATGCGTCACCACGAACAGCGTGCCTGCATATCGCTGCAGGGCGATGTTCAGGGCATTGATCGATTCCAGGTCCAGGTGATTGGTGGGCTCATCCAGCACGAGGATGTTGGGTTTTTGCAGCATGAGACGGCACAGGATGATGCGGGCCGCTTCGCCCCCGGAAAGGGTGTCGGTGCGTTTCAGGGCATCGTCGCCGCTGAACAGCATCTGTCCGAGCAGCCCGCGCAACTCCTGCCGCGAGGCGGTGGGATCGCATTCGCGCAGCCATTCGATCACGCTGACGCCGGGGGGGATGGAGTCCCTGTGGTCCTGCGCAAAGTATCCGACGGCCGCTTCATGACCCCAGGTTACCGTCCCACCGTCGACGGGGAACTCCCGGTCTGCGGCGTCGATATTGCCGGAGGCGCAGCCAATCAGCGCTTTCAGAAGCGTGGTCTTTCCCGCGCCGTTGCGCCCGATCAGGGCGATCTTTTCCCCGCGGCTGACCTTGGCGCTGAAGTCGCGGATGACCGGGACCTGCCCGTCTGCGCCCGCGTACGACTTGGCGAGCCGATCCACCTCGAGCGGATGTTTCCCCGAGGGACGCGCAACGTCGAACCGGATAAACGGGCGCTGGATATTCGATTTTGCCAGCTCCGAGGTCTGAAGCCGTTCGACCTCCTTCTTCCTGGAGGTCACCTGGGAAGAGCGCGTGCCCGCCGCGAAGCGGGCGATGAATTCGTTCAACTGCGCGATCTTCTTCTCTCTCTGGGCATTGCCGGCTTCGATGCGCGACCGGACCTGCGTCTTGGCCAGCACCATATCGTCGTAGCCGCCGGTGTAGGTGAGGACCGTCTGATAGTCGATGTCCGCCGTATGGGTACAGACCTCGTTGAGAAAATGACGGTCATGCGAAATGACGATGACGCAGCCTGAATACGCGCAGAGATATTCCTGGAGCCAGTGGACCGAATCGAGATCGAGGTTGTTGGTGGGCTCGTCGAGCAGCAGCACCTCCGGGTCGCCGAACAGGGCCTGGGCCAGCAGAACCCTTACCTTCTGCCCCCCCTGCAGCTCACCCATCTTGCGTTCGTGCAGGGATTCCGGGATATCCAGGCCCTCGAGCAGGATGGCGGCATCCGTTTCCGCCGTATAGCCGCCTTCATCGCCCATAATCCCTTCTAGCTCTCCCAGACGCATTCCGTCACGATCCGTAAGGGTATCGGGATCCTTGGCATAAAGCGCCTCGCGTTCCTGCATGGCGTTCCACAAAGCGGTATTCCCGAGGATCACCGCATCGAGCACGCGGTACGATTCAAAGGCGAACTGATCCTGCCGCAGGACTCCCATCTTCCTGGGCCGTGTCACTGAACCCCCTTCGGGCTCCATTTCCCCGGTCAGGATCTTCATGAGCGTCGACTTTCCGGCGCCGTTCGGCCCCGTGATCGCATAGCGTCGTCCCGTAATAAAGGTTGTGGAGACGTTTTCAAACAGGATGAGAGCGCCAAACCGCATGGAAATGTTGTTTAGAGACAGCTGCATGGGAAAAAAGGCTCCGGGAGTGAGGGGACACGGCGACCTGACCGCAGAAAACCGCTGGGCCCAGCCGCAGAAAAAACCCGAAGTATACCCGGAAAGGGCAGCTATCGGCAAATAAATGAAAAACCGGGACGTCCCACCCGTTCCCCATTTATCAAGGCCCACCCGCAGCAGCAGTCCCGGCTTTGCCCTCTATCCTGCTGCCGACAGAACCAAAATCTAAAGAGATACACCCAGATCTCTTTCCGGGGCTTCAGCCGTTTGGGCACGGACCGCCTTTTCGCCGGGTCGGCTCGGCGATTGGGGACAGTGGTGACTGTCCCCTCCTACTCCTTATGCAGCGGCTTTCCGTACCCGCAATTCAACTTTGTATCCTGTGGCAGAAAGTACCCGAATCAAAAGATCCGTCGACATCCCTTGTGTGTTCCCATTAGCGATAGCCGTCACGCGTGTGCGAGAAGTTCCTGCCTTTTTAGCGATCTCTGCGTGTGTATCTCTTCCATTCTGGATGATTTTTGTCAGAGCGCATGTGAGATCGGAACGAAACTCCATTTCTCCCGTTTCCGCCGCAGATAAACCCGTGGCTCTTCCCAAGTCTTCGGCAGTCCTGATGCGGATGGGCTTTTCAGGATTTGCTTGCTTCATTTAAAACCTCCTGCAATCTCCAACATGCAAGGTTGGGTTGGGTAAAACAGGGACGTCCCACCCGTTACCCATTTATCAAGGCTTCCGCAGCCTCCGCTTTGCCGTCTATTTTTCTACCGACAGAACCAACATCTAAGGGGACAAACCCAGATCTTTTCCGGGTCGTCAGCCGTTTGGGTACGGGCAAGCTTTTCGCCAGATCAGCTCTGTGATTGGGGACAGTGGTGACTGTCCCCTCCATACCCTCTCCCCTCGTGGTTATTCAGAGAGATGCGAGATTCAGAGCAGACTCGGCAATTGCGCGCCAGTTTGATTTTCCAATAAGGGATTTCAGCCGTAGGCAACAATCTAAACACCACGGATCATAGAATAGATCAATCTCACCGTGGCAGGAAATTGAAGCACAACTCCCACCAAACCAACCACTGACAAATGACGTTGCATCCTTCCGCTGAACCCTCGCACCAGAACGATTCCCTCGTATAGCGCGCAGACAATGATCGCGATCAGCCAAACGGAAAC
>JAFGSS010000037.1 GCA_016934555.1 Acidobacteriota bacterium
CCCGCCGCCGCCGAACCCGCCCCCGCCGCCGCCGAAGCCGCCGCCGCCGAAGCTGCCGCCGCCGAAGCCTCCCCCCCTCCCGAAGCCGCCGAAGCCGCCGGGGAAACCTCCCGTGTAACCGCCGCCGCGGGGGGAACTCCCGGGCCCGCCCCCCGATTTCGCCGCCGCCTGGGCCATCGCCCCCAGGAAGAATCCGGCCACGGCACCCACCCCTCCCCCTGCCAGGGCCAAGGGAAGGCTTCCGAGGAACATGAAGGGGAGCAGCGTCCCGGCCGCGGCGCCGATCAGGCCGCCGCCCCATTTCCCCGTGATGCTCAGAAGCCAGAGGAGGGGGAAGATCAGGACGAAGAGGACATTCAGGATTCCCGAGGGCTTATCGGCCCCCGCCCCCGAATCGGGGCCGGACTGGTAGTCCCCCTGCACGGTCCGGATGATGCCCGTCACCCCCGCGTCGATCCCGCCGGGGAAATCGCCGGCGCGGAAGCGGGGGGCGATGTCGTTCTGGATGATGCGCCGGCTGCGGGCGTCGGTCAGGGTCGGCTCCAGCCCGTAGCCCACCTCGATGCGGATGGCCCGGTCCTTCATCGCCACGAAGAGGAGGGCCCCGTTATCCCGCCCCTTCTGCCCCAGCCGCCACGATTCGGCGATGCGCATGGTGTAGGCTTCCAGCAATTCCCCCTCGAGCCCGGGAATGATGAGCACGGCCACCTGGGTGGAATCGGTCTCTTCCAGGCGGCGGAGCTTCTCTTCCAGGGCGCCCGCCTGCTCGGCGGAGAGGACCCCCGCCAGGTCGGTGACGCGCCGCTCCAGTGTCGGCACCTCCAGGGCCAGGGCCAGCGCCCCCTGCAGGAGGATAAAGGCAAGAGCCGGGACCCGTCGCAGCATCAGAGCATCCTGCTAATTGGTGAAATCGACCACGGGGGCCTGGTCGCTCCCGGGTGCGGACTGGAAATAGGCCTTCTGCCCGAAGCCGAAGAAGCGGGCGAAGAGGTTGCCCGGGAAGCGCAGGACCCGGGTGTTGTAGGCCTGTGCCGTCTCGTTGAACCGCATCCGTTCCACCGTGATCCGGTTCTCGGTTCCCTCCAGCTGGCTCTGCAGCTCGAGGAAATTCTGGTTGGCCTTCAGGTCGGGGTAGCGCTCCACGACCAGCATGAGGCGCGACAGGGCGCTCCCGAGACCGGCCTGGACCTGCTGGTACTGCTCGAGGGCCGCCGGGTCGCTCAGCATCTCCGGCGTCATCTGCATCGAGCCCACCCTGGCCCGCGACTCGGTCACCGCCTGCAGCACTTCGCTCTCGTGCGCCGCGTACCCTTTGACCGTGGCGACCAGGTTGGGGACGAGGTCGGCCCGCCGCTGGTAGACGTTTTCCACCTGCGCCCACTGGGCCTCCACCTTCTGCTGATCGGTGATGAGGCCGTTGTAGACCCCCCAGGCGGCGAACCCCAGGATGACGGCCCCGATCACTATGATTGCCAGACACCCGATTCCTGCCATCACCCCTTTTGTCATCGCTTCCTCCCGGATCGCTGGGATCCCCTGTGAACAGCCGGCTGAATCCGCCTCATATTAACCAATGCAAGGCTCAAATCCCACAAAGATCGGTTCCGGCTCGAGGTCGACGCCCCAGGCCTCCCGGACCCGGCGCTGAATCTTCGCCATCAGGTCGAGGATGTCGCCGGAGGTGGCTGCCCCCCGGTTGACGATGGCCAGGGCGTGCCGGGTCGAGATCGCGGCGCCCCCGCTCGAGGTTTCCGGGCCGAGCCCGGCATGGGTGATGAGCCAGGCCGCCGGAACCTTGACCCCGCCTCCGGGGGCGGGGAAGCGGGGGATGCGGTCCGTCCCCGGCCCGAGGACTTCTTCCAGCGCCTCGACCGTCGCTGCGGGGAGCACCGGGTTCTTGAAGAAAGACCCGGCGCTGCGGCTTTCGGGATGCCCGGGGCTCCACGCCATCCCCTTCGCCCGGCGGATGGCCATCACCGCGTCGCGCACCTCGGCGAGCGCGGGGGGGGACGCAAAGCGCTCCCTGAGGTCGGGGTAGTCGATCCGGGCCCCCCCCCCGGGACGCAACCGCAAACTCACCTCCACGATGATGTAGCGGCGGCCGCCCGGCTGGTTGAAAAGGCTCGAACGGTAGCCGAAAGTGCAGGCATCCCGGTCGAAAAGGCGGAAGGCGCCCTCCTCCTGGTCCCACGCCCGCACGCCGGCGACGACGTCCCCCGCTTCCTGCCCGTAGGCCCCCACGTTCTGGATCGGGACCGCGCCCGCGGTCCCGGGGATCCCGCCCAGGCATTCGATCCCCGCGAGGCGGCGCTCCACCGCGGAGCGGACCAGGAGGTCCCACTCCGTCCCCGCGCCGGCATGGAGCGTGGCGCCGTCGGCGCCCGGTCGGATGCCGGTGATCTCCATCTTGAGAACCAGCCCCTCAAAACCTCGGTCGGAGACGATGATGTTGCTCCCCCCCCCGAGGACGAAAACGGGGCAGGCGCGGGCGCGGGCGAACTCGAGGGCGTCCATGAGCGCCTCCTCGTCCGCCACCCGGGCGAAGAAGCGCGCGGCCCCCCCCACCCCGAGGGTCGTAAGGGGGGCCAGCGGCACCTCTTCCTCAACCGTCCATCGGGCGCCCTGTTTCCGCATAAGAATCCATGATAGGAGCATCAGCGCCTGATGTACAGGCGGTTGCCGCAAATGCCCCTTGCCGGATTCCGTCGGCCGGGGTATCCTCGCTCTCTTTTGGCGGCAGCCAAAGTCTCTGGCACCGGGGTTTACGCACATGGCCTCAAGCGCGGCCTCAGGCCCACGCTACGGATTCGTCGACCTGTTGCGCGGTTTCGCCATCCTGGTGATGGTGGAAACCCACGTGGTGAACGCCTATCTCCCGGCCGCACTGAAACAGGGCTCCGAAATTTTTTTCTGGGTCGCCTTCGTCAACGGCCTGGTCGCCCCCTCGTTCCTGTTCGCCACCGGGTTTTCCCTCATCCTGCAGGGGCGCTACCGGTGGGACGACTGGCTCCGCTTCCGCCTCCCCTTCTGGCGGCAGCTCCGGCGCCTCGGTTTCATCCTGTTCGTCGCCTACAACATCCACCTGCAGGGGTACGGCCTGGGCTGGTACCTGGAACACCGGGACGACGCCCTCGCGTGGGAGCGGACGTTCAAGGTCGACATCCTGCAGTGCATCGTGGCCTCCCTCCTCCTCCTTCTCCTCCTCGCCCTCATCGTGCGGAGGCGGAGCCTCCTGCCGTTTGCCGCCGGGGGCCTCGGGATCGCGGCGGCGCTTGTCACCCCCTGGGTCTGGGCCCGGGATTTCCGTCCGGACCTGCCGCTGCCTCTGGCGCTCTACCTCAACCCGCACAAGGTGTCGCTGTTCCCCCTCTTCCCCTGGATCTCGTTCGTGCTGGCGGGGGCGTGCGCGGCCCACTGCTTCCTCCGGTCGGTGGATGCCGGGGAGGTCCCGCGCACCATGAAACGGGCGGCGCTCACCGGGGCGGCTCTGATCGCGGCGGGGGTGCTGCTGCGGTCCGTCCCCTGGACGCTGCCGGGGCACGTCGACTTCTACACCACCAGCCCCCTCTACCTGATGATCCGCCTGGGGTGCGTCCTGCTGATCGTCTCCCTGCTGTACCGCTGCGAGGCACGCGGGGCCGGGGCGAAGTGGCTGGGGCCCGTCCGCCTCGCGGGGCAGGAGTCGCTCCTGGTCTACGGCGCCCACCTCTACGTCATCTACTCGCTCCTGCGGCGCCAGCTGGAGCCCGTCCTGGGCCTCGAGGCGGGCTACCTGGGCTGCTTCCTCCTGAGCGCCGCCATCATCGCCCTGATGCTGCCGCTGGCCCGCGGGTGGCACGCGCTCAAAAAGAAGCGCCCGCGCGCGGTGAGGGTCGGGCAGGGGGTCGTCGTCGCGGCGATGGTCGTCTCGTTCCTGCTCCTTTAACCCTTTTTCTGTCCGGAGCGGGGCCGAACCATTATAATGGGGGGGCATGAAAACAGCCCTTGCCCTCATCCTCGCTTTCCTCGTGCCGGCCGCCTCCGCCGCGGGCGCCCCCGAAGTGGTTTCCGTTCGCGCCCTCCCCCCCTCGGGGTCGCTGGCGCCGGGGGAGACCGCCGCGGTGGAGATCGAGATCGCGATCACCCCCCCCTACCACATCAACAGCGACCGCCCGCTCGAGGCGTACCTCATCCCGACGCGGGTCGAGTTCGAGCCGGTCCCGGGCCTCGTCGTCGGCCCGGTCCGGTTTCCGGAGCCGGAAGTGAAGAAGCTCCCGGTGTCCGAGAGCCCGATGGCGGTCTACGACGGCACCGTTCTGGTCACGGCCGACGTCACCCCGTCGGACGCCGCCGGCCGGGAGAGGGTCCTCGTCAAGGGGAGGGTGCGCACCCAGGCGTGCGACGGGCGATCGTGCTACCCCCCGGTCTGGCACCCGTTCGAGGTGGCGGTCGCCCTGGCGCCCGGGAAGGGGCCCGCGGCGGTCCCTCCCGTTCCTGCTTCCGCCGATTTAGGGACCGGGGGGACGGCGATGACGTTCCTCCTGGTCTTCCTGGGGGGGCTGGGGCTCGCGCTTACCCCCTGCATCTACCCGATGATCCCGATCACGATCACCTATTTCGGCGGGCAGTCGGGGGGGAGGAAGGGGAGCGTGGCGCTGCACGCCCTCCTGTACGTGCTCGGGATGGCCGTCACCTACTCCATCCTGGGGGTTTTCGCCGCCCTGACGGGGGGGCTGTTCGGGGCGGCGCTCAGCTACCCGCCGGTGCTCCTGGCGATGGCGCTGGTGATGGTGCTGCTGGCGCTCGGCCTGTTCGACCTGTACGAACTGCGCATGCCCGCGTCCCTCATGCGCCTGGCCGGCGGGTCGCGCGGGGGATTTGCCGGGTCGCTCCTGATGGGGCTGACGGTGGGCGTCGTCGCGGCCCCCTGCATCGGCCCCTTCGTCCTGGGGCTCTTGACCTACGTCGGCAACCGCGGCAGCGCCCTGCTCGGGTTTTCCCTCTTCTTCACCCTCGCCCTCGGGCTCGGCGTCCCCTTCCTCCTGCTGGGGATCTTTTCGGGGAGCCTCCACCGGCTGCCCCGTTCCGGTGCCTGGATGGTGTGGGTCCGGAAGATCTTCGGCTTCATCCTCCTGGCGATGGCCGTCTGGTTTCTGAAGAACCTCCTTCCCGGCCCGTTCCTCTACCCGATGGCGCTCTCGCTGGTATTCCTTCTGGGCGGGATCTACCTGGCGTGGATCGACGCGGTCCCCGGAGCGGGGAAGACGTTCACCGTCGTGCGCAACCTCGTCGGCGCCCTCTTCTTCGCCGCCGCCCTCGTCTTCGCCGCCACCGGGATCGAGACCGGACTGGGACGCGCGGGGACGGGGGGCGCGGAGCGCGCCGCCGGCATCGCCTGGAGCCCTTACTCCGAAGAGGCGCTCGGGCAGGCCCGGCGGGAGGGGAAGCCCGTCCTGATCGATTTCTTCGCCGACTGGTGCGCCCCCTGCCATGAAATGGACGCCAAGACCTTCGCGCTGCCGGAGGTGATCACACTCTCGCGCCGCTTCGTCATGCTGAAGGTGGACCTGACCGAGGCCGGGGACCCGCTGGCGGAGAGAGTGAGAAACCGCTACGATATCCAGGGGGTCCCGACCTACGTCTTCCTCGACCCGCGGGGGGAGGAGATCGCGGGACTCCGGGGGACAGGGTTCGAGTCCGGGGACAAATTCCTGGAGAGGATGAAGCGGGCGCTGCCGGCCGGCGCCGACCCCGCCGGTGCGCAAACGGGGGCCGCTGAATAAACCGCGCAGGGAGGGACCGATTTGACCCACATCACGCCGAGGCTGGTGAAACGCGTCAGCCCGAGACAAACGGACATCACCTGGAGCGACGGGCACCGGAGCTCCTACCCTTCCTGGTACCTGCGGGAGAAGTGCATGTGCGCCTCCTGCGTGGAGGAGTTCACGGGGGAGCGGAAGGTGCGCCACGGGGAGATCCCGGCCTCGCTCGAGCGCACGACGGTGTTCCCGATCGGCAACTACGCCCTCGGTTTCAGCTGGAGCGACGGGCACTCCACCGGGATCTACCCCTTCGAATACCTGCGCGCGCTCTGCCCCTGCCCCGAATGCCTCCCCGGCGGCCTGGACGAGCCCCCGGAACGGGTTCCGAAGCCCGGCTCCTTCGAAGTTTGATCCTTCGCCTTCCCGGATAGCGCCCGCCCCCCGGCGAACATTGCTTTTTGCGGGGGGCGCGTGTATATTCGTCGTTAACAGGGAATGCGGCCCGTGCCGCGTTCCCGAGCATTTCGCGGGGGTCACCCCAGGAGCATGAGAGAATTATGAAAGAACAAGGCGTGGTCAAGTGGTTCAACAACGAAAAAGGGTACGGCTTCATCCGGCGCGACTCGGGGGACGATGTCTTCGTGCACCATTCCGCGATCCAGGCGGCCGGGTTCAAGTCGCTGGACGAAGGGGATCGCGTGGAGTTCACCGTGACCCAGGGGCCCAAGGGGGCCCAGGCACAGGATGTCGTGAAACTCGAGGCCTGATCGCCCGGGCCGTCCACCGTTAGGGGGGCGCCATGAATCATCCCGGGATTCCCAGACGACCTTTCCGCGACGGCGTCGAGCTGTCGATCCTCGGGCTGGGGGGGATGACGCTCCTAGGCATGACGCAGAAGGGGGTGGACGCCCTGGTGGAGGAGGCGGCCGCGGGCGGGGTGAACTACTTCGACGTCGCCCCCTTCTACGGTGACGGCGAGGCGGAGCGCAAGATGGGCCGGGCCCTCCCGGGGCGCCGGGAGCGGGTGTTTCTCGCCTGCAAGACCCTGGAGCGTTCGGCCGCCGGGGCGCGGGCGGAACTCGAGCGCTCGCTGCGGCGCCTCAGGACGGACCACCTCGACCTCTACCAGTTTCACGCCGTCGCCGGGATGGGGGATGTCGAGGAGATCTTCGCCCCCGGCGGGGCGATGGAAGCGTTTGCCGAGGCGCGGCGCCGGGGGGTGATCCGCCATATCGGTTTTTCCGCGCACTCGGTCGAGGCGGCGCTCGCCATGCTCGACCGCCACCCGTTCGACTCGATCCTCTTCCCGGTCAACTACATCTGCTACGCGCGCGGCGACTTCGGGCCGCAGGTCGTGGAGAAGGCGGCCCGGCAGGGGGTGGCCCGGCTGGCCATCAAGGCGATGGCTCACGGGCCGTGGCGCGGGTCGGACGAGCGCCGGTACCCCAACTGCTGGTACCGGCCGATCGACGACCCGGTCCTGGCACGGAAAGCCCTGCGCTTCACCCTTTCCGAGGGGGTGACGGCCCTCATCCCCCCGGGGGACGAGCGCCTCTTCCGGATGGCGCTCGGGATGGCGCCGGAGCTCGAGCCCCTCTCCCCCGCGGAGCGGGAGGAGCTGCTCGCCTCCACCCGCGGGTTGCGCCCCCTGATGCGCTCGCGCTCCCGGTAGCGGAGGAAATCGGTCATGGACACGCTGCAGTTCATCCTGGACGAGCGGGAGCGGCTGGAACAGGCGGGGCTCCGGGTCGGGGTGCGGACCGTGGAGTCGGCCCAGGGGGCGTGGCTCCGGGTCGACGGGCGGCGGGTACTCAACTTCTCCTCCAACAACTACCTCGGACTGGCCAACCACCCGCGCCTCGCGGAGGCGGCCCGGGAGGCGATCGGTCAATACGGGGTGGGGCCGGCGGCCGTCCGTTCCATCGCCGGGACGCTGCGGCTGCACACCGAACTCGAGGAGACGCTCGCCCGCTTCAAGGGGGTGGAGGCCACCCTTTCGTTCCAGTCGGGGTTTTGCGCTAACCTGGCCGCCATCCCCGCCCTGGTCGGCAGGGACGACCTGATCTTTTCCGACGAGCTGAACCACGCCTCGATCATCGACGGCTGCCGGCTCTCGGGCGCCCCCGTCGTCCGCTACGCGCACGGCGACTGCGCCTCCCTCGAGCGGAAGCTCGCCGAAAACCCCCCCGGCCCAGGCGGGCGCGCGCTGATCGTGACCGACGGGGTCTTTTCCATGGACGGGGACATTGCCCCGCTGGGGGCGATCGCCGACCTGGCCCGGCGCCACGGCGCCCTCCTCATGGTGGACGACGCGCACGGGGAGGGGGTCCTCGGGCGCGGGGGGCGGGGGGTCGTCGACCATTTCGGGCTCCACGGCCGGGTGGACGTCGAAGTCGGGACCCTGTCGAAGGCCTTCGGCGTCGTCGGCGGCTTCGTGGCGGGCCGAGGGGTCGTCATCGACCACCTGCGCCAGAAGGGGCGCCCCTTCCTCTTCTCGAGCGCCCTCCCCGCGGCCGACACCGCCGCCGCCGCCGCCGCCGTGGAGATCCTGGAGGAATCGGACACGCTCGTCCGGAAGCTCTGGGACAACGCGCGCTATTTCAAGGAAAGAATGAACGGGGCGGGGTTCGACACCGGCGCGAGCGAGACCCCCATCACCCCCGTCATGCTGGGAGAGGCCGGGCGGGCGCAGGAATTCAGCCGGCGGCTGTTCGAGCGGGGGGTGTTCGCCATGGCCATCGCCTTCCCCACGGTCCCGCTGGGAAAGGCCCGCATCCGCGTCATGATCTCGGCCACCCACGGTCGCGAGGACCTCGATTTCGGCGTCGCGAGTTTCGTCGAGGTCGGGCGGAGTCTCGGGGTCGTGTGAATCAGTCCAGGGCGACCCAGACCGATTTGACCTGGGTGTAGAGTTCGATCCCCTCCCGCCCCAGCTCCCGGCCGTAGCCCGACTGCCGGTACCCCCCGAAGGGGGACTCCGGCTCGACCGCCCCGTAGGCGTTGATCCAGATTGTCCCCGCCTGGAGGCGGCGCGCCACCCGGTGGGCCCGGCCGATATCGCGCGTCCACACCGCCGCCGCCAGCCCGTAAATGGTGGAGTTGGCCAGCCGGACGCACTCCTCCTCCCCTTCGAAGGTCAACACCGTGAGGACGGGGCCGAAGATCTCCTCCTGGGCGATCCTCATCGACGGCGTCGCCGCGTCGAAGATGGCCGGGCGGACGAAGCACCCCCTGTCGCCCACCCTCCCCCCGGGGAGGACGGGGACGGCCCCCTCCCGGCGCCCGATCTCGCAATAGCCGAGCACCCGCTCCATCTGCGCCGCCGACACCAGCGCCCCCAGGCGCGTCTTCGGGTCGAGCGGGTCCCCCGGTTCGAGCCGGCGCGCCCGCGCGAGCAGCCGCTCCATCAGCTCGTCGTGGACGCTTTTTTCGACCAGGAGGCGGGAGCCGGCGTTACACACCTCCCCCTTGCCGTAAAAGATGCCATTCGACGCCCCCCGGGCCGCGGCGTCCAGGTCGGCGTCGGCGAAGACGATGTTGGGAGATTTCCCCCCCAGCTCGAGCGACACCTTCTTGAG
>JAFGSS010000206.1 GCA_016934555.1 Acidobacteriota bacterium
CGAACAAGATCGACGCGGAATTCTCCCGGCCGGCGCGGAGTCTCGTGTCCATCGAAAAACCCCCCTTCTATTGCGTCAAGATGTACCCGGCGACCTACAATACCCAGGGAGGGCCCAGGAGGAACGCGAACTGCGAGGTGGTCGATCCCGACGGCCGGTCGATCCCGCGCCTGTACAGCGCGGGGGAGCTCGGCTCCTTCTGGGGCTGGATGTACAACGGCGGCGGGAACAACTCCGAGGCCCTCTGCACCGGCCGGATCGCCGGCGGAAACGCCGCCGCCGCGCAACCGGCCAAGAAATCGTAAGAAAACCGGGACGTCCCTGGGAACCAGGGACGTCCCGGTGCCGCCGGGCGCGGCGCGGTCGATCATAATCGGCCCCACCTGCCGGGCGCTCCGGCTGTAGAGGATCGATACGGATACTTTCTCAGGACATCCAAGGTTTCCATAAAGGGAGAGAGCGATGGCGAACGGGCACTGCGGCTGCATTCACGTGGGAAGGCGCGATTTCATCAGGACGACGGCCCTGGCGGGCATGGCCACCGCCCTTCCGGAGGCGATGGCCCGACCTTCTGCAGGCGTGCAGAGGCGGACCTACGCGGGGAACAAGCGCAAACTGCTCCTGATGAGCGACGCCCCCCAGTCCTACGAGCGGCTGATCCAGGCGGTGAAGGCCGTCAGGGAGTTCGAGTTTTCCGTGGTCACGGCCAGGGCCGATTACCAGAAGCCGCAGGAAGTCACCCGGACCATCCGGGCGGAGGACCCGGACATCCTCTTCTTCGGCCTGCCGCGCACGATGCTCAATGCCGGGAACCTTCCCGTGGCGCTCGATCCCATCGACGTTCCGATGATCCTCCTCCCCCCGGTCCCGGAGCTGATCATGATGGAGGCCAATGCCGCCGCGGGGTTCCGGGTCAAGGGCGCCAACGCCCTCCTGGCCAACTCGGAGGCGCACGCGGTCGAGCTGATGAAGATCCTGGCCGCTCCCAGACTGCTGGAAGGGAAGCGGGCCGTCATCTACGGGCGGCCGTTCGATTCCTCGAGCGTGCCGTCGCGGGACATGACGGCGGAAATGATTTACAATCGAACCGGTGTCCGCCTGGAACACCGGCCGGTGGAGCAGCTGGCGGACCTGCTGCGCGGCGTGAGCGCGGCGGACGCCAGGGGGGAGATGGAGCGCTGGAAGAGGGAAGCGACCTCTATCGTCGAGCCCACGGACGATGCGCTTCTGGAAGCCTCCAGGATGTACGTGCTCCTGCGCTCCATCGTTGAGAAAGAAGGCCTGGCGGGACTGTCGATCGACTGCCTGAGTTTTTCCTTCGACGCCAAGCGAGCGCTGCCGGTCCCCTGCCTGGCCTTCACCCGGTTGCGTGACGAAGGGTACGCCTTCCCGTGCGAGGCGGACGTGTGCGGCATGCTGACCACCATCGTTCTCCAGGAGATCAGCCGCAAGCCCTCCTATTTCTGCAATGTTTCCTCCGTGGACCTCGAAAAATCGAGTACGGTGCTGCGCCACTGCGTCGCCCCGCTCCGGTTGCTGGGACGGGAGGCCCCGGCCCTGCCCTACAAGCTCCGGGACTACCACGGGATGGGGGGCGTCACGCCCCAGGTCTCCTTCCCGGTCGGACTGGAAGTGACCCTGGGGGGATTCAGCAAGGACCTCAAGAAGTTCGTGGCATGGCCCGGAAGGATCCAGGAGGGGATCGACGACACGAACCATCCCTCGTTCGAGAATCCTCCCGCCGGGATGGAAAAGATGCGGCGCTACTGCTCCAACCGGGCGGAACTCAAGATCCGGGATGCCGACGTGTTCCTGCAGAAAATCATGGGGATCCACCACGTGATGGTGGCCGGGGTCTACACGAAGGCGCTCCGCGAGGAAATGATGCGGATGAACGTGGACTTCATCGGTCCCATCGACTCGTCCGCTCCCGCATAGCATAAATGCGGGACGTCCCACACGTTTCCTGTTTTAATCGGGTCCCTCCCCGGTTTATCTTGAAAATGGGGTACGTGTGGGACGTCCCCGATTTTAAAACATACCTTTACTGGAGTCTTTCGCATGAGCGCAGCCGAAAATCCCAAGCTTCCCAGATGTTTCATGGATATCACCGCCGATGACGCCCCCATCGGGCGCGTCGTGTTCGAGTTACGTTCCGACGTCGTTCCCAAAACCGCCGACAACTTCCGGGCCCTCTGCACCGGGGAGAAGGGGTTCGGGTTCAAAGGATCCGGGTTCCACCGCATCATCCCGGAATTCATGTGCCAGGGGGGCGATTTCACCCGGCACAACGGCACCGGGGGGAAATCGATCTACGGGGAGAAATTTGCCGACGAGAACTTCACCCTGAAACACACCGGCCCCGGCATCCTCAGCATGGCCAACGCGGGCCCGAATACCAACGGTTCGCAGTTCTTCATCTGCACCGTGAAGACCCCCTGGCTCGACGGCAAGCACGTGGTGTTCGGATCGGTGGTCGAAGGGATGGAGGTCGTGGAAAAGATGGAAAGCTACGGCTCCGGCTCCGGCGCCCCCCGGGCGAAGATCATGATCGCCGACTGCGGAGAGTGTTAGCGACATCGCCAGCCACGCAAAAAGGCCCCCGTCAGAGGCTGTCCAACCTTCCGGCGGGGGCTGTTTTATGCACAAATCCCTATTGCGTAATCGCTTATCGTTGTCCAGCCTTGGAGGCGGGGTTGGCGGTCAAACGCCTCTATATCCATGCGCCTGACCTGCCGATAAGCGAGGTTCGGAGGCGGATATGTTACCCAAAACGGCCATTCTCTCCCTTTTCCTGATCCTGCAGAACGCGGCGGCCCAGTCTCCCGCAACCCCGGACCTCGGGGCCCGCGTCCTCCCCTCGCTGGTGCGGCTCAGCATTCAGAAGTCCGACGGGGGCACGGCGTCGGCCAACGGCTTCCTCGCTGTCAAGGACGGCGTTCTGGCGGTGCCGTGGCACGTCGTGAGGGACGCCCGGTCGGTGGTGGCCCGGTTTTCGAGCGGCGAGGAATACGAGTGCTCGGGCATCATAGACCGGGATGAGAAGCGCAATGTCGCCCTGGTGCGCATCAAGGTTTTCGGCAAGCCGGTCTTGAAGATGGATGCCCGGGAGCCCGCCGCGGGGTCCGCCCTTGCGGTCGCGGCCGTCAAGGATGGGTCGTTCGGGATGATCGGCGCCAC
>JAFGSS010000207.1 GCA_016934555.1 Acidobacteriota bacterium
AAACGTGTGGGACGTCCCCGGTTTTTATAGTACTATCCATGCCATGCACCCGTAGCTCAGTTGGATAGAGCGTCGGACTTCGAATCCGCAGGTCGCCCGTTCGAGTCGGGCCGGGTGCACCAATCCTCAATCCGGCACCGCCCCTTTTCTGAGGCAATCCCCCCCGATTTGTGATCTTATGGGTTGGGGATTCCGCAATCTTTTTCCGCGATCGCGCGGCGATGGCATGGGGGAGACATCATGAAGCGATGGGAAGACCACCTGACAGTGCTGTCATCCATCTCCAACGGTTTCGACAAGAGCTCGGCCCAGTACGAGGCGCTCGAGGAGGCGGCGCAGGCTCTGCTGTTCGTGAACCTGCACCGGGACATGAAGGCGGCCTACGAGAAATTCCGGCTGGAGACGGACAGGGAGATCTCGGAGGAAGACAAGCAGCAGTTGCGCGACATGGGAATCGAACCGTAGGGGCCGGGCCGGATCGATGCAGGGGGGGTGGGGTGAGCGAGGGGATTCGAACCCCCGGCCGCTGGAGCCACAATCCAGAGCTCTACCGACTGAGCTACGCTCACCACCCTTGAAAAATCAGGCGGAATGATAGCATGGAACCGAGGGGGATGCCATGGAATCTCTCCGGAATTCGCCCCCTATGGCCGGCTGTAGCTCGCCAGCGTGTCGAGGTAGTACTCCGGCACTCCGATGTCGTAGCGCTGGCCGTCGATCATGAGCCCTAAAAAGCCGTCCTCGCGCCGCAGCCGGTCGAGCGCCGACGTCAGCTGGAACTCCCCCCGCTCCCGCACGTTGTTCCGGATGTTTTCCTCGAGCAGCTCGAAGAGCTTCGGCTTGATGACGTACTGCCCGAAGACGGTCAGGTATTCCCCGTCGGGAAGGCCCGGTACGCGCAGCTTTCCGCGCGCGTATTCGACCGTGGGCTTTTCGGCGAACTCGCTCACGCCGAGGAGGCGCTCCGGCTCGATCCAGACCCCGGTGGCCACGCCGAAGTTGCCGAGGTGGCGCTCCGCGGTGCGCCGGAGCCCCAGGACGCTCGCCCCGTGCCCGTTGTAGGCGTCCACCAGCTGCCGTGCGCAGCTCTCCTCCCGGTTCGACCGGTACAGGTGGTCTCCCAGCATGAGGAGGAAGGGCTCGTCCCCCACCTCCTCGCGCGCCGCGTAGACGGCGTGCCCGAAGCCCTCCTGCGCCGTCTGCAGGGCGAACTTCACCCTCCGCCCCATTTCGAGGATGCTGCGGGCGTACTCCTGGAAGTGGGGCGGCAGCTTGTTGTAGTTTTCGATCGTAATCTGTTCGCCGAAGAAGGAGCGGAATTCCGGCAGGTCCTCCTTCTGAACCACGATGATGACCTCCTCCATCCCGGCCCCGAGCGCCTCCTCCACCAGCAGCAGGATCACTGGCTTGGCGATGCCGTCCCGGTCGACGACGGGGAAGAGCTCCTTCTTGGTCGCCTTGGAAGCCGGAAAGAGGCGCGTCCCGAAACCGGCCGCCGGGATCACGGCCTTGCGCACCTTCTGTCCCGCCCGCAGGGTCAGCGGCAGGCACGACATCCCGAGTTCGCGTCCGACGATTTCGATCACCGCCTGCTGGCCCGCGGCGCTCCGGGCCAGGAGCTGGGCCGTGCCGTCCCCCTGGGACCCGACCCCCTTCCCCCCCCAGATATGGGGCGCGAGCTTTTCCAGGCCGAGCACCCGGTGCAGACGCGGCGCCGTCAGTTCCGTCGGGCAGGCGGGGACGGCGTAGCGGTCGAACGCCTCCTGGGCCTCCCGCATCAGCGCCCCGAGCCCCCGCGCATCGGCCGTCTCCAGCTTACGGACCGCCCGGTGCACGATGTCCCGGTTCATCGGGCCGAGGAGCCTCTGGATGCCGCGTTCGACCTCGTTGTCGGCGAAGGGATAGGCGCGGTTGAGCCGGGCGAGGATCTCCATGGTGTCCTTCTTCCCGCCGAGGTCCACCAGCACCAGGTACAGGTCCTCGGGCACCCGCAACTCCTCCACCTCGACCCGGTCGCCGTCGTAAGTCATGAGGATGGGGCGGTTGCCGAAGGCACACCCCTGGTCCATCCGTCCGCAGCGCGAGGGGGTGGTGATCTCCCCCTGGTAGGCCAGTTCCATCTCCCCGCGGGTGGTCAGCTTCAGGTCGTAGACGCGGTTGAACGCCCGCGCGGCGAGGACGCAGACGGCGGCGCTCGAGGAGAGCCCCTTCTTCATCGGCAGGTCGGTGTGGTAGTTGTCGATCTCGAGGCCCTGGACGTGGTAGTGGGTCCGCACCTGGTAGGCGACCCCGGCGACATAGCTCCAGAATCCCCCCCGCCGCGCCTCCTCCAGCAGCGCCGCCGGCTCCATCGCGATCTCACAGGGGCCCGCCTGCTCCCCCTGCGGCGTCGTCGACGTCAGCACGAGGGCCGTCGGGTGCGGCCGGACCTCGGCGTAGAGCCCCTGGTCCGTCCCCGCAAGCAGCGTGTAGCCCTTTTCGATTTTGGAGTTGACGCGCCTGTGGCCGCCCGCCCAGTCGGAATGCTCCCCGAACAGGCAGACGCGCCCCGGAACGAAGATCTTCATCCTTCCTCCTGGCGGAGGCCCCCGCCCTGCGGCGGGACGGTCCGCTCCCGACCTGTTGGAAAATGGATGGTACGCCCAGCAGGATTCGAACCTGCGACCCTCTGCTTAGAAGGCAGATGCTCTATCCAACTGAGCTATGGGCGCCCACGGAATGAGTCGCAGTATATCAGATGCGGCGCGGCGGTCTCAAGCGTCAGCCGTTCAGGATGCGGGTGCGGATGTTGCTCTCGAGCGCCGCGATCTCACCGGCGATGGCGCGCGACAGGGTGCGCTCGGCGTCCATGATCAAATACCCGATCCCCTCCCGGGTGTGGTAGGACTGGGCCTTGATGTTGACCCCCATCCCCGCCACCAGGCCGTTGACGCGGCTGAGGACGCCCGGGACGTCCTTGTGGATGTTGAGCACGCGCAGGCTGTCGGCGATCTCCGGCATCTGCACCTCGGGAAGGTTGGCGCAGCCGGTGGAACTGCCGGTCTGGACATAGTCGAGGAGCGCCCCGGAGACTTCCAGCCCGATGTTGCGCTGCGCCTCCTCGGTGCTCCCGCCGATATGGGGGGTCAGGATCACGTTGTCCAGCCCGCAGAGGTCGGACTGGAAGGGATCGCGGCTCGAGTTCGGTTCCTCGGGGAACACGTCGAGCGCCGCCCCGGCCAGGTGCCCGTTCCGCAGCGCCTCGCAGAGCGCGACGATGTCCACCACCGACCCGCGGCTGAGGTTGAGCAGGTAGCTCCCCGGGCGCATCCGGGCCAGCTGCTCCCGACCCATCATCCCCCGCGTCAGCACGGTGTCGGGCACGTGCATCGTGACGAAATCCGAGAGCTCGAGCAGTTCGTCCAGGTTCGCGACCTGCCGGGCGTTGCCGAGGGCGAGCTTCCTGACGATGTCGTGAAACACCACCTTCATGCCGAGCGCCTCGCCGAGAAGCCCCACCTGGGGGCCGATGTGGCCGTACCCGACGATCCCGATCGTCTTGCGCCGCACCTCCATGCAGCCCGCGGCTGATTTCTGCCAGCGCCCGAGGTGCAGTTCCATCGAGCGCTGCGCCGCGCGCCGGGCCAGCATGACGACTTCGGCGATGGTCAGCTCGGCCACGCTGCGGGTGTTGCTGAACGGGGCGTTGAAGACGGCGACCCCGCGGCGCGTGGCGGCTTCGATATCCACCTGGTCCGTCCCGATGCAGAAACAGCCCACGGCGATCAGCTGCGGCGCCGCTTCGAGCACCCTGTCCGTAATCCGCGTCTTGGAGCGGATGCCGAGAACCTGCACCCCGCCCAGCATCCCGACCAGTTCGTCCTCGCGGGGGGAGCCCGCCGTCGTCTCCACCCGGAAATCGCCGCCGGCCCGGAAACTCTCCGCGGCGACCGGGTGGATGTTTTCGAGGAGCAGGATGGCGGAAGCCTCTCCCGCGGACGATTCCGTCGATAGCCGTGACCTCATCAATAAATCCCCTGTCCTTTGTGATGTGCGTCCCCCTTGGGGGACCGTTTATGCCTGAGGAACCAGCGGTACCTGCATGCACAGGTTCATCGCCGGGGTCACCTCCCCGAAGACGGCCGTCATGGCCTCGACCAGGTCGACGCCGGAACTGCCGGCGACCTCTTTTCGGGACATCGGGTAGTATACCTGAAATCCCGCCCAGGACGAGGGGTCGGCCCCGGCGAGCGTCCTCTGGAGCAGATCCATATCGGGAAACTCCGCCCGGCCGAAGGTGATGCGGTTTTCCCAGTCCCCGGCGTCGATCCGGAACCCTTCCCGGCGCACCAGGCGGCCGAGCTGCCGCTGCATCTCACCCCCCGGCACGAGCGCCGCGAGCAGCCGGTGCCAGTCCCAGTCCGGCCCGAGCCGGATCTGCGGGTTGTCCGCGGGCGGGCGCATCATCCCCCGCTCCACCGAAAACCCGCATTTGAAGAGGCGGTCGGCGCCGTCGATGGTGAGAAAGAACTTCGAGCAGCCGAAACTCACCTTCGAGGAAACCGTCTTGGCGCTGCGGTTGGAGCGGGAAACAGAGCCGATCCACTGCCAGTAGACGCCCCGGCCGAAGCGCTCGGTCACGAAGCCCTCCCGGTACCGTGCCTCGAGCGCAAGCTTGAGGATGCGGGTGATCCGCTCGTGGTCCTCGAGGTTCCCCACCCGGATGCCGCGCTCGAAATCGAGGTACTCGGCCGCGAACCGGATCGCCGAGCGCGGGTAGGGGGCGGCGATTTTGGGCGTCATGCGGCCTCCTCTTCCGGGAAGGTTTCGCGGTCCGACGCGAGCGTCAGGACGTAGCCTTCACGGGCGCGCCACCATCCGTGGAAACGGCGCCCCGATTCCAGACAGCTCCCCGTCCAGCGCTTCCAGCCCCGGTACCCGCCGACCGCATCCGGTCCGGCGACCACCTCCACGCTGCGCGTATCCCGCCGCAGCCCTTCGCGCAGCGCCTTCAGCACACTCTCCTTGGCGCTCCAGACCAGGTTGGCCCTCAGAACCCCGATTTCGCCCGAAGCCCCGAAGCAATAATCGACTTCCCCGGGCGTGAAATAGTCCCGGACAAGCGATTCCCCGCGCTCCTCCAGCCGCTCGATGTCGCACCCGAGGAGGAGCGGCGCCGCGGCGACCGCGCACAAACCGCACCCGCCGCTGTGGCTGATCGAGAGCGCCACCGGCAGCGGCACGCCGTTCTGAATCACTTCGGGCGCGCCGTCGGCGGCGGCCCGGATCTCCAGCGATGCGGGCTCCAGGCCGGGGGTTGCAAGGAACTCCATCACCGCCCTCTTGGCCGTCCAGCGCCCCAGGCGCCAGTCCCGCCGCCGCTTGGCGAAGCGCAGCGCGGCCAAAACGCGGCGTTCCCCCGCGCCGAGCCAGTCGTCCCCTTCCGGCACGTCCTCGAGATGCTGCAGGAGCCAGCCCAGGCTTTCTTTCATAGGACCGCGGGGCGGGCTCCGGCGGGCGCAGGGCGCCTCCGCCGGAGTCCACCGGGAGCTACTTTCCCGATTTCAACGCCTTCCGGATCGGCAGGAGGTCTTCCTCCTTCACCGTATCCGGAAGATCCATCGTCCGGTAGCCCCGAAGGACCATATAGACCTTTCCCTTGTCATCGACCACCTCGGCATCGTAGGCGCCTTCCGGATTGCGGCGGACGACGGCCAGCAATGCCGCCCCGGGGGCGTTTTCAAGCGCGGAGACGATCTCGAGCTTTTCGAAACCGTGGGGGAGCCCCAGGCGGGCGTCTCCGGCCAGACCCACGAGGCTCGCCGTCTGGAAGCAGAGTTCCACGAACCGGGGTGCGACCAGCAGCGGAAGGTCCGCCGGCACGTGGTTGGGCGGCAGCGAGCCGGCAAAACGGCCCACGACCTGCTCCCCCGCTTTCCAGGCGGTGTCGATCACCTGGTAGGCGGGACCGTGGAAATAGACGCGGTAAATGCTCGAGGCCTCGGCTTTCGACCCGCTCTCCGCGGCGGGCGCCTCCTGCTTCCTTTTCCCGGCGGGGGCCTTGGCGAGCAGCCGTACCCTCCCGGTGAAGTGGGTGGTGACCTCCGGCTCCGTCTGAGCGTGAAGCCGGCGCGCGCCGGTGAGGGCGCAATCGGCGACGATGTCCCCGCCGTCGATCCCGAACCGGGCGCTGATCGTCAGCGCACGCGGCTGGTTTCGATAGAACTTGAACGGGGCCAGGAACCGGACATCCTCCACCCCCCCGATGAACAGGTCGGGGAAGAGGAGGCGCGCCGTTTCGGCCATCCCCTCGATCCCCATGACCCCCGGAAGAACAGGGGTGCCGTCGATCTGATGATCGTACAGGAAGGGCTGTTTCGCGGGATCGAGCTCCGTTTCCACCGTGAGCCCGCCGTAAAGGCCCATCCCCTTCACTTCCCCGATCATGATTCCGCGTCCCTCGAGCAGGGGCGTCACCGCCCCCCCGCCGCCGACATCGAGCCCCCCTTCGGGATCGAACTCCCCTACCATGATCCCCAGGCGCTGCCCGATGACGACTTCCCCGCGCGTCCCGCCGGTCAGCTCCCGGCGCACGACCGGGATTCCGGCTTCCGGCGCCAGCATGTCGATCCCCGCCTGCTTCATGATGGTCGGAATCGACCCCCTGGACGCCATCCCGATGCCGCTCCAGGCGGTCCAGTCGATGGCGATCCCCAGCGAATCGGGGCGGGAGGAGCGGAAATGGGACACGCATTTGCAGAGCAGGTCGTTGGCGGAACCGTAATCGGTCTGTCCCGCGTTCCCGAACCTTCCGGCCACGGAACTGAAGACCACGGCCGCCCCCAGCGGCATCTCCCCGATGCCGGAAAGGAGATGGAACCAGCCGGCGCCCTTCACGTCGAAGACCCGGTCGAATTCCGCCTGGGCCTTGTCCGGGATGGCGCGGCTGATCTCGAGCCCCGCCGCGTGCAGGAGCACGTCGACCCGGCCGTGGCGCTCGCGGATTTCGCCCATCACCCTGCCGACCGCCTCCCCGTCCATCAGGTTGAGGCTCCGGTAGTGGGCCTGGCCCCCGGCGGCCCGGACCGCCTCGATGGCGGCCAGCGCCGCCGCGCGGCGCTCGATCGCCGCCATTTCACGATCGACGGTCACCGGGGTAGCCCGTTCCCCTTTGGCCTTGAGGCGCTCGAAGATGTCGCGCTTCAGGTTGTCCCGGTCCGACTCGATGCGCGCGAGGTCGCCGTCGGCCGGATCCGGCTCGGGAGTCATGTCGAGCAGGTAGAAGGTCCCGCCCGACGCGGCGGCCAGGTCGGCCGTAATGGCCGAAACGATGCTGCCCGCGGCCCCCGACACTACGAATAGGGTGTCCTTGTCGAGAGTGAGCCCTCCGCCTTCCCCGGCGGGGCGTTCGGCCAGCCCCACCGTCCAGCGCCTGCCGTCGCGGTAGCCGATTTCCACGGCCCCCGGATCGACGAGGGTCTCCTCGATCAGCAGGTCGGCCAGCGCGCTCGTCTTGCGGCTCGGCTCGAAGTCGACGGCCTTGACCGTCGCATCCCCCTTCTCCCGCTTGAAGGCCTTGGCAAATCCCGTCACCGCGCCTCCGAGCGGGTCGAAGGCGCCCGCCTCGTCGTAGCCGTGCATCCCCCCGAGGCGCGTGGCCGTAACCAGGAAAGTCCCCGGGGCGCCGACCTGGGCGTAGAGCGCCTTCATGGCGGCAAACAGGAGCTTGGCCCGGACGCGCATCGCCTCGTTCCACTCCGCGGCGCTCAGTTCCCGGATCGATTTCGGGCTGTCGAGGGCGGCAAGCCAGTATACCCCCTGAACGGGACCTTCGGCCGCCCAGAGCCCGAGCTGCGCTCCGAGCTCCTCGACCCCGGGCGCCCCCTCGATCACGAGCGTCTCCACCCCCATCTTTTCCAGCCTGGCGACGAGCGCCCGGGCGACACCGCCCTGGTCGGGCATGACGACCACCCGGCTCCCGGCCCCGAGCGTCACCCCCGTGGGCTTGCACAGTGCGAGTGCCGGCCGCAGCTGCGGCACCGGCACCCGGCGCGCGACCGCGTTGGCCGCTTCCATGCTCCCCGCGACCCTCTTCACCCCCGCGCCCGCGACCGGCACCGCGTCAGGTGCCGGCAGGCCGGCGGCCGCAACCCCCGTCCCCTGTCGGAGCCCGGGCTTGCGGTCGTAGACGAACCCGATCACGTGAGCCAGCGTCGGGAATTCGCGCAACTTGAGGTTATCCTCGCGCTCTATGTCGTAGGCGGCCCGGATGGCGGCGAACATCTCCGCCTGCTTGACCGTGTCAACGCCCAGGTCGGCCTCGAGATCCAGGTCGAGGTCGAGCATGTCGATCGGGTAGCCGGTCTTTTCGGCGATGATCCGAAGCACCGTGTCCCTGACCGGATCCGCCTGGAGTCCCGCCGGAGCCGCCGCCTCGGCCGGAGCCGATATCTCAGCCGGAGCCGATACCTCGGCCGGAGCAGCCGACCGGGCGGCCGGTCGCCCGGTCGCCAGATCGGGGCGCCGGTCGTAGGCGAACCCGATCACGTGCCCGAGCGTCGGGAAATCCCTCAGCTTCAGGTTGTCCTCGCGCGGGATGTCATAGGCCGCGCGGATGGCGGCGAACATCTCCGCCTGCTTGACCGTGTCGATGCCGAGGTCCGCCTCGAGATCCAGGTC
>JAFGSS010000208.1 GCA_016934555.1 Acidobacteriota bacterium
CGGCCGGGCGCCGATCGATCCGGCTAGACCGTCAGCCTGTCCTTGATCTTCAGGAACTTCTTTTCCCCGACCCCCTTGACGTTCATCAGCTCCTCGATGCGCTGGAAGCGGCCGACCTTGCTCCGGTGCTCGATGATGCTTCTGGCCATCGAGGGCCCGATGCCGGGCAGCGACGCGAGCTGTTCGGCCGTCGCCGAATTGATGTTGATCTTTGCGGCCGCTGCGGCCGCCTGGCCCGTGGACGCGGGGGCCTTCTGGGCCAGGACCGAAACCGAGCCGAAGACCATGCCGAGCGAGAGCACCAGTATGCAGGCAATGCCAGTCCGGTGAGACTTCATACAACCTCCTCCTTGCGGTTTTTGAGAGATCCGATTCTTCCTTCGCGTATCTAATGAACGCGGCGGCTTTTGAGCCAAAAAAAATCGGCCGGGGGGCGGGCGCCCGCGCGCGATGCGCCCGCCGGGGGCCGTGCTGGAAAGCGCCCGGCGCCTGTGCCATAATGGGAGCTGGATTCTGTCGGAAAGGGAACTTCTGTCTATGAATTCCGGGCTCTTTCAAATGTTACGCCCTTTCGCCCTGGGGTGTCTCCTGGCAGCGGGCTCCTGGGCCGGGCCGGAGGCCCGGGCCGCGCAGCCCATCAACCTGGACACCGCCCTGGCCGAGGAAGCCATGGCCCGGGAGGGGACGGACGGGGCCCCCGCGGACCTGGCGCTGAGCTACTACCACTATGCCCTGGCGCAGTGGTACGACAACAACGGGGACCCGCGCCGGGCGCTGGATGCCATGAAGCAGGCGCTCGGGTACAACCCGCAGAGCAGCGCCGTCCACATGGAAACGGCCCTGCTGCTGGGGAAGACGGGCAACCTCGGGGAGGCGATCGCCTACGCCGAAAAGGCAGCGCGCCTCGACCCCGAGAACCCCGAGCCCCGCTGGCTGCTGGCCAATATCTACCTGAGGCCCTCGGAGCGGTCGCCCGGCGCGCGGGAGTGGCTCCTCAAGGCGGTGGCGGAGCTGGAAGCGCTGAAGGGGCTGACGCCCGAGGACGAACGGGTCCACTACCTGCTGGGTTCTCTCTACTTCCAGCTCAACGAGCCGGAAAAGGGGATCGCGGCCTACGAGCAGTACCAGCGCCTCCCCGGGGTCGGCGGCCTCGGCTACCGGGCCATCGCCAAGCATTACGAAGAGGCCGGGGAGCCCGGAAAGGCGCTCGAGTACCTGGCCCGGGCCCTGGAGGCCGAGCCCGAATCCCCCGAGGCCCTCATGCAGATGGGGAGCCTCTACTCCAGGACCGGCGAAAACCGGAAGGCGGCCGAGGCCTTCCAGTCGCTGCTGGAGCTCACGGGCCACAACCCGGAGGTGATCCGCAGCCTGGCCGAATCCCTCTTCAACGACGGGGATTACGCGGAGACGATCCGCATCCTCGAGGACCTCGGGGAGAAGACGCAGCTCGACCGTGCCTCCCGCCTCCTCCTCGGGCGCGCCCGGCTGGAATCGGGCGCGCATGCCGACGCCATCCGGACCTTCAGGGCCCTCCTCGACGCGGTCCCCGGGGATACGGAAGCGCGCTTCTACCTCGGGCGCGCCCTGGCCGAGACCGGCGGCTACGAGGAGGCCGTGCGGCATTTTTCCGATCTGGTCCGGGATTCGGAGGGGAACGAGCAGGAAGCGGCCAACCGCACCCTCTTCCGGCAGAACCTGGCCGCCCTCTACGTCGAGCTCGGGGAGCACGACAAGGCGATCGGGCTCTACCGTGAAATGGCCGGGGAGGACCCGAGGGTCCGGATCCAGCTCCTGAACGCCTACCGCACGGCCCGGCGCCACGACGAGGCGCTCGAACTGGGGCGGCGGCTCCTCGACGAGGACCCGGACAACGTGCAGGCCGGGATCCTTCACGCCCTCACCCTCGGGGAGGCGGGGAAACCGGCCGAAGCGGTCGAGGCCCTCAACCGGATGCTCGAGTCCCACCCCGAAAACCTCGACATCGTCGTCAACCTGAGCCAGCTGCACCTCCAGTCCCGGCGCTTCGACGAGGCCGAGCGGGTCCTGATGCGGGCCGAAAGCCGGAACCCGGAGGCCGACGAACGGCTCAAGTTCCAGCGGGCGGCGGTGTACGAGCGGCGCAAGAACTACGATCGCGCGGAATCCCTCTTCAAGGAGCTCCTCGACCGGAACCCCGAGAACGCGATGGTCCTGAACTACCTGGGCTACATGCTGGCCGACCGGGGCGTCCGGCTCGAGGAGGCGGTCGGGTACGTCCGGAAGGCCCTGGCCATCGAGCCCAACAACGGCGCCTACCTCGATTCGCTCGGCTGGGCGTTCTTCAAGCTCGACGACCTCGAGCAGGCGGAGAAATATCTCCTGGAGGCGAAGCGGATGGTGCAGAACGACCCCACCATCGACGAGCACCTGGGGGACCTCTACCACAGGACCGGCGAACTGGACAAGGCGCGCGACTTCTACCGGAGCTCCGTCCGGATCGGGACCGACCCGGAGGAGGTGGAAAAGGTGCGCCGGAAGCTCGAGAAGCTCGAACGGACCCGGAGCCGGGGGGCGTCCGGACGGTGACGCGCGGTCCGCTCGAGATCCGTTCCTTCGCCAAGATCAACCCGGCCCTGGCCGTACTGGGGCGGCGGGCGGACGGCTATCACGACATCGAGACCGTTTTCCAGGCGATCGACCTCGCCGACCGCCTCGAGTTCCGGGAGAGCGACCGGATCGGGCTCCGGGCCGAAAACCTCCCCGGGGTGGCGGAGGAGGAGAACCTCGCCTGGAAGGCGGCCGCCGCCTTCGCGGCCCGTTTCGCCCCCGGGCGCGGGGTCGCCCTGACGCTCCGCAAGTCGATCCCGACCGGGGCGGGGCTGGGCGGGGGAAGCGGCAACGCGGCCGCCGTGCTTCTGGGCCTCCGCCGCTTCTGGGAGGTGGACGCACCCGACTCCGCGCTCGAAGAGATCGCCGGGGCCCTGGGCTCCGACGTCCCCTTCTTCCTCCACGGGGGGACCGCCCTGGGAACCGGCCGCGGCGAAATCCTCACCCCCCTCCCCTCCCCCGCGCGCGCACACCTGGTGGTCGTGCACCCCGGGGTCCACGTCCCTACCGGCGACGCCTATCGCTCCCTGAGATTGGGGTTGACTTCCGTCCGCCGCGACCCTAGAATCAATGGTTTCTGCAGTCGGGTGAAAGAGGGAGAACCCCTCCCGGCTGAGATCTTTAATGATTTTGAGACTTCGATCCTGTCCGCCCATCCCCCCATCCGGGAAGCCAAAGAGTTTCTGGAGGCCCGGGGAGCGGCGGCGGTGCTGCTCTCGGGCAGCGGATCATCCGTCTTCGGATTCTTCCCAAGTGAGGAATCAGCACTCGCCGCTACGCGGGAAACCGCAAGGAGAACCTGGCGGGTGTTTCCGGCGAGGACCCTTTCTCGAGCTGAGTATTTCCAAAGCATGTTCGGGTAGACGCCGGGGCTCAAGAGCGAAAGGCCGTTGGTGTGCCTTTCGCCGCGGATATTGCTGGGGCGTCGTCAAGCGGTAAGACACAGGCCTTTGGCACCTGCATTCGGAGGTTCGAATCCTCCCGCCCCAGCCACCCCGCGGAGCTTCCGGGAGGAAATGAATGGAAGGCAGTGGAACTATGCGGGCAAACGGAGATTTGAGAATATTTTCGGGTAATTCCAATCCCCCCCTGGCCGAGGAGATCTGCCGCCACCTCGGGATCCCCCTGGGGGCCATCAGCCTCGCCCGGTTCAGCGACGGGGAGCTCTACTGCCAGATCCTCGAGAACGTCCGCGGCAAGGACGTGTTCATCATCCAGCCCACCTGCTGCCCGGTGAACAACAACCTGATGGAGCTGCTGATCATGATCGACGCGTTCAAGCGCTCCTCGGCCGCCCGGATCACGGCCGTCATACCCTATTACGGGTACGCGCGCCAGGACCGCAAGGACAAGCCCCGTGTCCCGATCTCCTCCAAGCTGGTCGCCGACCTGCTGACGGCCGCCGGGACGAACCGCATCCTCTCGATGGACCTGCACGCCGGGCAGATCCAGGGTTTCTTCAACATCCCGGTCGACCACCTGTACGCGGCCCCGGTCCTGGTCGAGTATTTCCGGAACATGAACATCCCCGACCTCACGGTCGTCTCCCCCGACGCGGGGGGGGTGGAGCGGGCGCGCGCCTTCGCCAAGCGCCTGGACGCCGACCTCGCCGTGGTGGACAAGAGGCGGACGGGGCCGAACGAGGCCGAGGTGCTGCACGTGATCGGGCACGTGAGCGGGCGAAACATCATCATCTGCGACGACATGATCGACACCGCCGGGACCCTGGTCAACACCGTCCTGGCGCTGAAAAAGAAGAAGGCGGAGCGCATCTACGCCAGCGCGACCCACGGGATCCTGAGCGGACCGGCGATCGACCGGCTCCGCAGCGCGCCGCTCGAGGAGATCCTCCTCACCAACACGGTGCCGATCGCCCCCGAGAAGGTCCTCCCGAACATGAAGGTCCTGAGCGTCGCGCCCCTTCTGGGCACCGCCATCCAGAGCATTCATGAAGAAACCAGTGTAAGCAATCTTTTCGTCTAGCAAAGGAGTTGGATTCATGCCAACAGTCATTGAAGCGCACGCACGGACCCCGGAAGGCAAGAACGCCAACCGGCGGATACGGCGGTCGGGACGGATCCCGGCCGTCATCTACGGCCGCGGGAAGGCGTCCGTGGCCGTTTCGGTCGACCCCGTTGTGGTCTGGGACATTCTCCATTCGGATGCCGGGCGCAACACGATTTTCAACGTCAGCGTGGACGGCTCCGCCGAGAACCCGGCGATGGTCAAGGATTTCCAGCGCCACCCGGTCAAGGGGAACCTCCTGCACGTCGACCTGATGGAAATCGCCATGGACCGCCGGCTCGTCCTGGCGGTCAACGTGGAGCTCCACGGCGAAGCGCAGGGGGTCAAGCTCGAAGGCGGCATCCTGGACTTCGTGACCCGCGCCGTCGAAATCGAATGCCTGCCGACCGACATCCCGGAATCGATCAGGATCGACGTCGGCCCGCTGAAGATCAACGACTACGTCAGGGTCAGGGACCTCGACCTGGGTGAAAAGGTCGCCATCCTGAGCGAACCCGACGTCGTGATCGTGACCGTCACGCCCCCGGTGCGCGAGGAAGCCCCGGCCGAGGCGGCGGAAGCGGCCGAACCGGAAGTGGCCAAGAAGGGGAAGGGCGAGGAAGGGGCCGCCGAGGAATCGAAGGGCAAGAAGGCCGATTCCAAGAAGCCCGAGTCCAAGTAACCGCGGGCCGCGCGCAGGATGGCGGAGACCCGTGACACGCAAGCCGGGACCCCGGAACGGATCGTTCTCGGACTGGGGAACCCGGGCGCATCCTACGCCCGCAACCGGCACAACGTCGGCTTCATGGTGCTGGACGCCCTGGCCCGCAAATCGGGCGCCCGGTGGTCGGAGCGCGGCGTCGCCCGCACCTGCCGCACGGAGATCGGGGGGCGGCGGGTGCTGCTGGCCGAGCCGCTGACCTACATGAACCGCAGCGGGCGGGCGGCGCGGATGCTGCTCGAGGCGCTGGGGCTCGGGCCCGGGGACCTCATCGTGGTCCTGGACGACCTCAGCCTGCCGCTCGGCCGGTTGCGGGTGCGCGCGCGCGGGAGCGCGGGCGGGCACCACGGACTCGAATCGGTCCTGGAGCTGGCCGGCACCGACGACATCGTGCGGGTGCGGCTGGGGATCGCCGAGGAGCGGATGCCGGAGGACAAGGCCGGGTTCGTCCTGTCGGACTTTTCCGCGGGGCAGGCGGCGGAGCTGGAAGAGATGATCAGCAAGGCGGGCAACGCCGTCAAATCGATACTGAGCGAAGGCGTTGCCAGAACTATGGCGCTGTATAACGCATGACGAAGCAAGGAGAAGACCGTGAGAAATTATGAAGTGGTCTTTGTCGCCGCTCCCACTTTGACCAGCGAGGAGCTGGACGGCTTTATCAACCACGCCCAGACGGTGGTTGAGGGCAAAAACGGCAAAGTGGTCAAGGTGGACAACTGGGGCAAGAAGTCCCTGGCGTACAAGATCAACAAGTTCCGGGAGGGCTACTACGTCGTCCTCACCATCGAGGGGGACGGCCCCGCCATCGCGGAGCTGGAGCGCCGCTTCAGGGTGACCGATTCCATCATCCGCTACATCTCCGTCCGCACCGACCTGGCCCTCAAGCGTTCCGAGAAGATCAAGACGGCCCGCCGGCGGAAGTCCCACAAGACGGAGCCGGAGGCGCAGGCGGCCGAAACCCCGCAGGCGGCGGACACCCCGCAGGAGGCGGCACCCTCCGAGGCGGCCGAAGGGCAAGAGGCTTAAGGGACCCGTTCCGGGATCCCGACCGGGGTCCCAACAGAAAGGCGATACATTATGGCAGCTCAAAGAAGGTTCAGCGTTCGGCGCAAGAGGGTGTGCAAGTTCTGCGCCGAAAAGATCTCCTATATCGATTTCAAGGACGCGAAGCTCCTGAACCATTTCATTCCCGAGCGCGGGAAGATCCTCCCCAGGAGAATCAGCGGCGTCTGCTCGACTCACCAGCGTTTGCTCACGGAAGCCATCAAGCGCGCCAGGCACATGGCTATCCTCCCGTTCCTTTCGGACTAGGCTTCTTTTCCCCAGAGGGCATGAAACATGAAGGTCATTTTGAAGCAGGACGTTGAAAACCTGGGCCGGATCGGCGATATCGTCAAGGTGGCGGCCGGGTACGCACGCAACTACCTCATCCCGAGAAAATTCGCCGTCGACGCCACTCCCGGCAACATCAAGGCCGTGGAGGTGGAGAAGCTGGCCCAGGCCAAGCGCGACCACCGCGAGAAGGAAGCGGCCTCGCTCGTGGCCCGCGAGATCGTCAAGGTCACGGTGACCATCCAGCGCAGGACCGGCGAGGAGGGGGCGCTGTACGGATCGGTGACGGCGCTCGACATCGCCGAATTCCTCACCGCCCGCCAGATCGACATCGACAAGCGCAAGATCCAGCTCGACGAGCCGATCAAGGCGGTCGGGGAATACCAGGTGCCCATCCGCCTGCACCGCGAGGTCACGGTCCCCGTCCGCGTCATCGTGGAGCCGGAAGAGGCGCCGGAAACCGCCCAGTAACGGACGATTCACGATTTACGATCGACGGGGCCGTCCGTCGTGAATCGCGGGTTGAGGTTGCCGATCGCCATGGCCGACATCAGTCTGGAAAAAACGCTCCCGCACAACCTCGAGGCCGAGCGCTCGATCCTGGGGGCGGTGCTTCTCGACGAGCAGGCGCTGCACACCGTGTTCGAGACGGTCAAGGCGCAGGACTTCTATCTCGAGGGGCACCGCCGGGTGTTCGAGAAGATGCTCCAGCTGATGGACACCTCCAAGCCGATCGACCTGATCACGCTCAAGGAGGAGCTGCAGCGGGCGGGCGAACTGGAGAGCACCGGGGGGGCCGCCTACCTCGCCAGCCTCACCGACGGCCTGCCGCGGGCCCTGAACATCGGGCACTACGCCCGGATCGTCAAGGAAAAGTCGACCCTGCGGCGCCTCATCCAGGTCTCGAGCGAGACCATGTCCCGCAGCTACCGGGACGAGGACCCGACCGAGGAGATCCTGCAGTCGGCCGAAAAGGCGATCTACGACATCTCCAACGCCCAGTTCCGTTCCGGCTTCAGCCCCATCCCCCCGATCGTCAGCGACGTCTACGCGGATATCGAAAAGCTGTCCCACCACAAGGCGACGGTGACGGGGCTGGAAACGGGGTTCGTGGACCTGGACCGGATGACGGCGGGGCTGCAGCCCTCCGACCTCATCATCGTGGCCGCGCGGCCGGGGCTCGGCAAGACCAGCCTCTGCCTCAACATCGCCGAGCACCTGGCGCTCCGCAAAGACAAGACCGTGGGGATCTTCAGCCTGGAGATGAGCAAGGAACAGCTCGTCAAGCGCTTCCTGTCGAGCGAGGCCCGCATCGACCAGCAGCGGATCAACACCGGGTTTCTGAGCAAGGACGACTGGACCCGGCTGGGCCAGGTGTGCGGCGCCCTCTCGAAGGCGAAGATCTTCATCGACGACACCGCCAGCATCAACATCTCGGAGCTGCGCTCCAAGTCGCGCCGCCTCAGCCTGGAGCACGGCCTGGATCTGATCATCGTCGACTACCTGCAGCTGATGACGGGCTCCACGCAGCGTTACGAGAACCGCACCCAGGAGATCGCCCAGATCTCGCGCGGGCTGAAGGGGATCGCCAAGGACCTCCACATCCCCCTGATCGCCGTCAGCCAGCTCAGCCGCGCCGTGGAATCGCGCCGCGGCGACGACCGCCGCCCGCAGCTGTCCGACCTCAGGGAGTCGGGTTCGATCGAGCAGGACGCCGACATCGTGATGTTCATCTACCGCGAGGAGCTGGCGAACCCCACCGAGGAAAACCAGGGGCTGGCCGAGCTCATCATCGGCAAGCAGCGCAACGGCCCCACCGGCAGCATCCAGCTCGCCTTCAGCCGCCAGTTCACCAAGTTCGACAACCTGTACCAGGAATAGCCGCCCTTTTTCGCATCCGGGTCGGGGGCGGCATTGTCTGCGGGCGGCAGCCCGTGGGAGCAGCTGATTTCATTGCAGCGCCACTCCGCGGAGGGGGCCTGCCGGGAGCGCCGGCGGCTCGCAGCAGGTCCCGGGACCGGGGCAGCCGACCCTATCCGCCTCCTCAGGCGAAGAATTTCATTTTCCCGCCCGTGGCAAGGTAATGGTTGATCAGCTTTTCGATCTGGTTCACGAGGTACGGAAACCCGTTTTGTCCAAACTCGGCTGCAAACCGGTTCCCCTTCAGGCTCAGACCGGTGATCGTGTACGTGATGTCGACATGGCAGGCGTGCGCACCGCCCGGAATCGCCGTCATTTCCCACCGGATCACGGTATCGTTGTCTTTCAGGAACTTGATGTATGTGACATGTCGCTCTTCAAGACTGTATCTGGCGGCGATCCACACCGCCTCCCCCTCCCCGGGGATATCCGAGGTGAACACGCAGGCGTCTTCCGCGATTCCCGATTCGGAATAGATCAAGGTGTGCAGCGCGTCCCATTCCTCGATCCAATCCAGCTCCTTGGTTGGACATAGCAAAAGGAAGATGGTTTGCGCGTCATGATCGAAATTCCATTGGTGCTTCTTGACTATGCGGATTCCCCGAAATCTCTGCTGCATGGCTGTCTCCTCAACAGTAAGTTCACCGAAACCATTTCCGGTTGAAAAAGGGTAATCCGTGAAGCTTTAGACGGGTCAATGCGATTCGATCCGGGGGCCTTGAAGATTTCCGGAAATAACTGAATGGAGAGCATTGCCAGCAGGGTTGCGATCCTGCCATGCTGGGGCACGACGCGAATGCGCCGCCGTGCGCGGCGCGCGCACTTTGAGGTTGCCGGGGGCGGCGCCGGGGTGACAGTATTAGATCGTCGACGGTTCTCGCA
>JAFGSS010000209.1 GCA_016934555.1 Acidobacteriota bacterium
ATGCCGGGGTAGCTCAGTCGGTAGAGCAACGGACTGAAAATCCGTGTGTCGACGGTTCAATTCCGCCCCCCGGCACCATCCTTCGCCTCCGGCTTCGGATGGCACTCCCTCCCTTCCAGTCCGGCATCGGATGGCAAGCCACCTCCAGTCCCCCCGGCCGGCCGACACCAGGCCCACGAAAGCCCACAGAACAAACCGCAAAGCGACCGTCACGTATATTCCACCTCCCGCGAGTAAGGTATTTGGAAAGTATCCGGGCCGGAATCCGGCTATAATGCTCTACCAAATCATTCCGGCACCCGAAACGGCAAACGGCCTGAAGCACCTGGACCCGAATCTGCGTGCCGAGACCCGGGAGGCGATCCATGGAGAATGCGGAAGGAATCTGGGCCGGCAGGAGCGATGTGGAGCTTCTCGAGGCTGCGGAAAGGTTTTCCGAGTATACGGAGGAAGGCGAACGCGGCATTCGGGTGGAACTGGCGCGCCGCGGGCTGGCGCAGCCGGAGCCCCCGATAGGGGCCTGTTCCCGCTGCAATCGGGCGATCGCCCGCGGCCATTCGCTCGACCGCTGTTCCCGGTGCGGGGAGCCGTTTCCCCCGGACATACTGCACGTGCTCGGAGCCCCGGACGGCGGCGCGCCGGTCGAACCCGAGGTGATGCTCGAGAGCGTGCTGCGCACCGCGGACGCGGGCCTCATCGCGGTCGCGAAGTCTCTGCTGGAAGGGGAAGGGATCGAGTATCTCGTACGGGGAGACCGTCTTCCCGATCTCTTCGGCGCCGGCCGCCTCGGCGGCTTCAACATCCTGACCGGGCCGGCCGAGTTTCTGGTTCACCCGCGCGATGCCGAACGCGCGCGCGCCCTGCTCGACGGCACCGACGCGCCTCCCCCGGAGCCTGACCCGGAGGAAGACGCCTGAAATCGCGCGGCCGCCGGCGCGCTAGAGTTCGGCGCAGACGACCTTGACGAATTTCCCGTTCTCCAGGTGGTAGTGGATGAACTGCGGGATCACGGCCGACTGCCCGACCGCAAGGGGCTTGAGCCTCGGGTAGTCCGAGGCGGCCACCGCCTCGGGCGTCAGTTCCTTCACCCCCTCGATCCGCACCCGGGCTTCGAGCGCGATGGTGTGTTCGTCGGAGACGAAACGGTCCACGATCACGCTTTCCTTGATGTAGGCGTGGAGAAAATCGTAGAACTTCATGACCGCTTCCCGGGACTTGAGCGAACCGGCGACATGGACCATCTCGAATGCGTCGGCGAAATAGTCGAGAAATCCCGCGTAATCCCTGCTGTTGAATCTTTCCAGGTACAGATCGAATTCCTCACGCTTCATATGGGCCTCACGGTTCGAAACATGTTTGGACAGCTGCAACAGGACGGCAGACCCGTCCCGGGCCGGGCAGAGCCCCCTACACGGCCCGGCCCATGCGGGAACCATCGCCGATCGCGTCGATGATGAGGGCGGGACTGACGCAGTCGCCGATCGGGTGGATTTCGGGCGCCGCCCCCTCCAGGCTCCGGACGAACCCGGCGTCCGGCGCCATGGCCAGGGCGGGGATCAGGGTGTCCGCCGCCAGGGTTTTCCGCTCCCCTTCCCTGGTGGTGATCGTCAGTCCCCGTCCGGTGATCTCCTCGTACCTGACGCCCGTCAGCAGGGGAACCTCCTTCCGCTCCAGCCACCAGAACAGGCGGAACTTGTAATTTTCGATCACCCCTTCCCCCATGGCCTCGGCGGTGTCCACGACCGTCACCTTTCTCCCGCGCTTGACCAGGAACACCGCCAGCTGCAGGCCGTGGATGCCGCCGCCGATGATGACGACCCTCCTGCCGACCGGCATCCAGAGTTTCGTGGCCCACGCGAGGAACCGGGGGCTCGCGAACCTCAGGGCGGTCTTCACGCGGCGGTTGAGGACGGCGGCCCGGACCACCTTGCGCGAATCGATCCCGGGGATCTGCGGAATGGAGTATTGCCCCCCCGTGGCCAGCAGGAGCACATCGGGCCTGACCCGCTCCACCAGCGCCCGGTCCACGTCCCGGCCAAGATGCACCTTGACCCCCAGCCTGGCCAGTTGGGTCTCGAGATAGCGCACCAGGGAGGGAAGGTCCTCGATTTCGACCCCCTTGATCGTGGCCGCCACCGGCACCGATCCCCCGAGCCGATGTTCTTTCTCGTACAGCTCGACTTCATGCCCCCTCAGGGCCGCCACCCTCGCCGCCTCCATCCCCGCCGGACCGCCGCCCACGACCATCACCTTTTTCTTCACGGGCGCGGGCTGGATCTCGTATTCCCGCTCCCTCGTCAGGGCGGCGTTCACGCGGCAGCAGGACTTCCCCGCCACCGGATTGGTGTGGATGGCCTCGATGCAGGAGAGGCAGCGGGTGCAGGGGGCGATATCCTCCATCCTCCCCTCGGCGACCTTGCGGGGATATTCCGGGTCGGCCAGGAGGCGCCGGGTCATGCCGATGAAGTCCGCCTGCCCCTGCCGGAGGATCCTCTCCCCCATCCCGGCGTCGATGCCCGCGGTGGCGATCACCGGGATGGAGACCGCCCGCTTGACCATCGCCGACAGGGGAACCCAGAAACCCTCGCCGCTCCGGCTCCCGTCGAGCCCTTCCGGCAGGGGGTCCGGGACCTCCGGGTAGCAAACCGTTTCCGGCCAGTTGATCAGGCTGTAGACCGGGCCGAAACCGTCGGCCTTGGGATGGAGGTTGTCGGCGCCGGCGGCCTCGAAGATCCGGCCGAACTCCCGCCCCTCCTCGGGGGTGATGCCGTCGTCGATCCCGTATTCGGCGGCGTTGTAGAGGACGCCGATGGGAAACTCCTTCCCCAGGCGCCGCTTCATTTCCTTCACGATTTCCACCGTGAAGCGCGCCCGGTTCTCCAGGCTCTGGGGCCCGTACTGGTCCTGCCGCCGGTTCCAGTGCCGGGACATGAAGGTGTTGCCCAGGTGCTGGGTGCCGCAGTGGACCTCCAGGTGGTCGATCCCGGCCTTCTTGAAGCGCTCCCCCGCCTTGACGAACTTCTCCTGGATCTCCCCGATCTCGGCGATGGAGGCCTCGACCGTCTCGTCGCTCCAGTTGCCGTAAACCGCTTCCTTCATCACCGAGGCGGCGATGGGGGGGCGCCCGGAAAGCGACGACGGGCACCAGGGTCCGGCGTGCATCATCTGCACCGACAGCCTGCAGTCATGCTTGTGAACGGCATCGGCCAGCCGGCTGAAGCCCTCGATGTACTCGTCGGCGTCGATGCGCAACCCGTCCGCGATCCTCGCGCCCAGGGGGTAATCGAGGTAGGCGTTCCAGAGGATGATCATGCCGGTGCCGCCCCTGGCGATCGCCTCTATGTAGTCGATGGTCCTCTGGTTCATGTGGGAATCATGGGGGTCGTGGGTGTTCATTTCCGCGGCTGTCTTGATGATCCGGTTCTTGACCCGCATCGTCCCGATATGACAGGGTGAAAACAACTTTGCAAAGTGCGCGTTCCCGCTCATGATCGCTCCCTTTCCGGGCCTTGTCGCAGACGCCAGAGGCGGCACCGGCAGCCTTAAGAGTAAACTCCATCCGGAGTTCCACCGTCAAGCGATTGCTGGGCGCCGCCCCACCCCACCGCCGCCGGGCACGCCCGGTCCGCGCCTGCCGGCGACGGGGGCCGGTCGATACCGCGCCCCTTACAAAAACACAATTAGTTGTTGACAGCCTGAAACCCACCCCAATATATTGTAGCCGCCATCGGTTCAAGGGAACCTGGTGAAATTCCAGGGCTGCCCCGCAGCGGTAAACGGGAACGACCGCCGTCATCAAGCACTGGCGCTGGCGCCGGGAAGCGACGGTCAGTAGGAAGCCTCACCCGCCCGTGAGCCCGAAGACCTGCCGATGGCTGCGGATATCGAGAACCGGTTGCCGAGGGGCGGCCAGGGGATTGCGCGGCATCCATTTCCGACAACGGGGATTCCCCGTTGTCTCCAGGCATCGATCCGTTCGATTTTCCCTCCCACCGCCGCCGGCCGACGGGCCCGGCCGCAATCCATACATCGATTTCGGGGAGGGGGCATTCTCATGCAGCATGAGACGGGAGACCTGGCGGCGGCGGAATCCGGAACTTTTCGGTTCGACACCATTCTCAAGCGCGACGGGAGGCTGGTCCCTTTCGACAGCCGCAAAATCGAGCGCGCGCTCCTCAAGGCGGGGAGCGCCACGGGGGAGTTCTCCGGGACGGTGGCCCGCTCGCTGGCCTCCCGGGTGCTGGCGCTGGCGCAGTGCACGCTCAGCCCCTCCACCCCCACGGTGGAGGGAATCCAGGACCTGGTGGAGGAGACCCTGCTCGCCTCCCCCTTCAAGAAGACGGCCAAGGCCTACATCATTTACCGGGACCAGCATGCGCGCCTGCGCGAGATGATCCGGCAGTCGAACCTCGACCTGATCGATCAGTACCTGGACCACACCGACTGGAAGGTCAAGGAAAACAGCAACATGGCGTATTCGCTCCAGGGGCTGAACAACTACGTCGCCAGCCACGTGAGCGAGGTCTACTGGCTCAACAAGATCTACCCGGCCGAAGTGCGCGAGGCACACCTGGAAGGCGGCCTGCACCTGCATGACCTGGGGATGCTGTCGGTCTACTGCGTCGGCTGGGACCTGTCGGAACTGCTCCGCTCGGGGTTCCGGGGGGTGCCGGGGAAGGCGACCAGCCGTCCGGCGGGGCATTTCCGCTCCGCCCTCGGCCAGGTGGTCAATTTCTTCTACACGCTGCAGGGGGAGGCGGCCGGGGCGCAGGCCTTTTCGAATTTCGACACCCTGCTGGCCCCCTTCATCCGCTTCGACGGCCTCGACGAGCGGGAGGTGAAACAGGCGCTGCAGGAATTCCTGTTCAACGTGAACGTCCCCACCCGCGTCGGCTTCCAGACCCCCTTCTCCAACGTGACCCTCGACCTGCAGCCGCCGCGGCAGCTTGCCGGGCAGCCGGTGATCGTCGGGGGCCGGACACGCGACGCCTGCTACGGCGACTTTCAGAAGGAGATGGACCTGTTCAACCGGGCGTTCCTGGAGGTCATGGCGGAAGGGGACGCCGACGGCCGGGTGTTCACCTTCCCGATCCCCACCTACAACATCACGGCCGATTTCGACTGGGACGCCCCCGGGCTCGAGCCGCTGTGGGCCGCGACGGCGAAGTACGGCATCCCCTACTTCGCCAATTTCGTGAACTCCGACATGTCGCCCGACGACGCACGCTCCATGTGCTGCCGCCTGAGGCTGGACACCCGTGTCCTGGAGCGGCGCGGCGGGGGGCTCTTCGGCGCCAACCCGCTCACCGGCTCCATCGGCGTCGTCACCCTGAACATGCCCCGGCTGGGGCACCTGGCCGGGGACGAACCCGACTTCCTCGCGCGCCTCGACGCGCTCATGCAGACCGCACGCACCAGCCTCGAGATCAAGCGCAAGGTCCTCGAGCAGTTCGCCGACGGGGGCCTCTACCCCTACACCCGCTACTACCTGCGCGACGTGAAACGGCGCTTCGGCTGCTACTGGCGGAACCATTTCTCCACCATCGGGCTGGTGGGGATGAACGAGGCCTGCCTGAACCTGCTCGGCGGCGACATCGGCACGCCCGAGGGGAAACAGTTTGCCGGCAGGGTGCTCGATTTCATGCGCGGGCGCCTCGCCCGCTTCCAGGAGGAGACGGGCAACCTCTACAACCTGGAAGCCACCCCGGCGGAGGGGACCAGCTACCGCCTGGCGCGCATGGATGCCGCGCGCTATCCCGGGATGCGGTTCGCGAACCCCGGCGGCGGGGGCGAACCCTTCTACACGAACTCCACGCAGCTGCCGGTCCATTACACCGACGACATCTTCGCCGCCCTGGACCTGCAGGACGACCTGCAGGCCCGCTATACCGGCGGCACCGTGCAGCATATCTTTCTCGGCGAGGCAGTCCCCGACACGACCGCGGTCAAGCGCTTCGTGCGCGCGGTGTGCCGCCGCTACCGGCTCCCCTACTTCACCCTCACCCCCTCGTTTTCCATCTGCCGGGAGCACGGCTATCTGAAGGGGGCCGTGCCCGAGTGCCCCGACTGCGGGGCGGAGACCGAGGTCTACTCGCGCGTCGTCGGCTACCTGCGGCCGGTCAGCCAGTGGAACGCGGGGAAACAGGCCGAATTCGCCCTGCGGCGCCCGTTCCGGATGGGAAAAGCCTCGTGAAGATCGGCGGCTTCCAGTCCTGCACGCTGGCCGACTTCCCCGGGCGGGTGGCCGCCATCCTGTTCTTCCAGGGGTGCAACTTCCGCTGCCCCTTCTGCCACAACCGCCGGCTGATCCCGCCCGAGGGGGACACCCTGATCCCGGCCGGCGACGTCCTGGAGCAGCTCCGCCGCCGGCGCGGCCTGATCGACGGCGTGGTCCTCTGCGGGGGGGAGCCGACCCTGCAGCCGGACCTCCCCGCGTTCGCCGCCGGACTGCGCGCGATGGGGCTCGAGATCAAGCTGGACACGAACGGCAGCCGCCCGGAGGTCCTCGAGGCGATGCTCGGCGCCGGCCTGCTCGATTACGTCGCCATGGACGTCAAGGCGCCCTGGCGCCTCTATGCCCGCCTGGCAGGGACCGAACCGCTTCTGGACGAGGTGCGCGCGAGCGTCCGGGTGCTGGCCGCCTCCGGCGTCGCGCACGAATTCCGCACCACGTTCGTCCCCGGCCTGCTCACGGCCGCGGATCTGGATGAGATCCGCGCCCTCCTCCCCCCCGGCGCCCTGCACCGCGTCAACCCCTATCGAAAACCGCCGGAGGAGTGACGGCGCCCGGAGGCGGGGGCCCCATCCCCCGGCGTTACCGCGCCTTAAGATTTCGGATTTGCTTCGCCGGGGCAAAAGTGACAGAATGCCTCTACTTCTCTACCTCCGGGGGCCGACTATGGTGGAATGGGTTCAGACTCTCACTCGACTGGAACAGACCTTTTTCGTGTGCGCCGCCGTGGGCGGCGTGTTCTTTCTCATCCAGCTGGTGCTCCTGTCCCTGGGGGGCGGAGACGCCGGAACCGACGTGGGCACGGACGTGGGGGGCACCATCGGGGACGGGACGCTGGGGGGGGACGCGGACCTGACGGCCGACGGGCACCACCCGAGTTCCGACCTGGGCTTCAAGCTCCTCTCCTTCCAGGGGCTGACGGCGTTCTTCATGCTGTTCGGGCTGGTGGGGCTCGCCATGAGCAAGGGGAGCGGCCTCGGCGGCGGGATCTCGGTGCTCACGGCGGCGGCCGCCGGCTTCCTCGGCATGCTGGTGGTGGCGAAGCTCTTCCGCTTCTTCATCAACATGCAGTCCTCGGGCACCATCGATATGAAGAACGCGGTGGGCAGGACCGGCCGTGTCTACCTCCGCATCCGGGCCGGCGCCAAGGGGCAGGTGGAGGTGGCGTTCCAGGGGCGGCTCCGGGTGTGCGACGCCATGAGCGCCGACGGGAGCGAGATCCCGAACGACGCGCACGTCGAGGTCACCGGGCTCGAGGGTCCCACCCTCGTCGTGAAGCGCCTTTCCTAGCTGTTCCGCCGTACTTTTCGTAAAAGGAGACGCCTATGCCGTACTGGATCGTAGCATCGATCGCCGCAGCCTTCCTGCTCGTGTTCTTCCTCCTCTACCTGGCCGGGCGCTACAAGCGCTGCCCGTCCGACAAGATCCTGGTCATCTACGGCAAGGTGGGCGCCGGGCAGTCGGCCCGCTGCATCCACGGCGGCGGGGTACTGGTGCTGCCGCTGGTGCAGGACTACCGCTACCTCAGCCTCACCCCGATGACGATCCAGATCGACCTGCAGAACGCCCTGTCGCTGCAGAACATCCGGATCAACGTGCCGAGCACCTTCACGGTGGGCGTGAGCACCGACCCCGGGATCATGACCAACGCGGCCGAGCGGTTGCTCAACCTTCCGCCCCCCCAGATCGAAGCCATGGCGAAGGAGATCATCTTCGGGCAGCTGCGTCTGACCGTGGCGTCGCTGACCATCGAACAGATCAACCAGGACCGCGAGTCGTTCCTGGAGGCGATCCGGAAGAACGTGGAGCCGGAGCTCAACAAGATCGGCCTTTACCTGATCAACGTCAACATCACCGACATCACCGACGAGTCCGCCTACATCGTCTCGATCGGGAAGAAGGCGGCGTCGGAGGCCATCAACCGGGCGAAGGTGGACGTGGCGGAGCAGGACAAGTCGGGGGCCATGGGGGAATCCCAGGCCGTGCGCGACAAGGAGATCCGCGTGGCCGAAAACATGGCGGAATCGGTCAAGGGGCAGAAGAAGGCCGAGGCCGACCGGCGCGTGTTCGTCCAGGAGCAGGAGGCCCAGGCGGTCATGGGGGAGAACGTGGCCAAGGCCAACATCGCCGGCTACGAGGCCGAACTGGTGTCGAAACAGGCCGCCGCCCTGCAGAAGGGGGAGGTCGCCAGGCGCCAGGCCGAAGTGGAGATCCAGAAAGCCCAGTACCTGGCCGAGCAGGAGCGGCTCAACGCCCTCGAGGTGGTGCAGAAGGAGATCGACAAGCGCAAGATCGAGATCTCGGCCGAAGCCGAGGCCGAGAAGACCCGGCGCGAGGCGCGCGGGCAGGCCGACGCGATCCTGCTCCGGTACACGGCCGAGGCCGCGGGGATCCGGAAGGTGCTGGAATCGAAGGCGGCCGGGTACCGCGTGCTGGTGGAGAGCTGCGCCAACGACGCCAAATCGGCGGCCACCCTGCTGATGATCGAAAAGATCGAGGAAATCGTCGCCCGGCAGGTCGAGGCGATCAAGAACCTCAAGATCGACAAGATCACGGTGTGGGACAGCGGCGGCGCGAACGGGAGTTCGTCGACGGCGGGCTTTCTCTCCAACCTGATCAAGTCGCTCCCGCCGCTGCACGAAGTGGCCCGGATGGCGGGGGTGGAGCTGCCCGACTACCTGGGGCACGTCGCCCCGGATCATCCGGCCGCGCCTGAGCCCCAGGCCGCTCCCGAGCCCCCCGTCGCGGGCGCTCAGGAGTAACTCAGGAGCCCTGACCGTGTGAGCTGCGGTGGCGGCCCCCGGGATCAGGCGGCTTTGGATTCCGCCTGATTCAGTTCGTCGAATTTGCAGCCGGCGTAGCGCGCGGCCAGGAGCCATACGACCAGGATCACCGCCACGATGAGCGACAGCCAGCGGAGCGAGGAAAACCCGCCGAAGAACGTCGTCATCAAAAGCGAGAGCCCGACGGCGACGGCCTTGGCGAAACGCTGGACGAACATGTCGATGAAGGCCTTGGCGCGGTATTTTTCCTCGCGGGTGGTGGGGACGTAGAGCGCCTCCTTCGCCGACTGGTTGACCGAATAGCTGAAGGCGTTGTCGGCCGGGTTGAGGATGCTGCCGGTCAGCAGGGCGGGAAAGAGGAAGAACCCCACCGAGCCGCAGAGGGCGGCGACCGGCAGGACCAGCAGCGCCGTCCCGACGCCGAACCGGGTCATGATGAAGCTGGTGAAGAGGAGCTGGATGAGCATGGCGAGCACGTTGGTGATCGCGAACACCTGCGAGAAATAGGCCCCGGTGGCCCCGCCGGTGACGAAGTGCTCCACGCTCGCGGTGAACTGGAAATCCATGATGGTGGAGACGATCTCGTAAAATCCGACGATGGCCACGATCGCCAGGAGGTAGCGGGAACGGAACACCAGCCGCGCCCCCTCGAGCGCCGCGCTCCCCCCGGGGGAGGGAGACTCCGCCCTGGCCGCCGCCCTGGCTTTGCGGGCCGGCAGCCGGCGCGCGGCCGCGCGGGCCAGGACCATGACAACGATCATGGCGCCGACGAGGACCAGCATCCAGGTTTCGATCGCCACCCGGCCGATGAAGGCGCGGAGCGCGACCGAACCGAAGGCGCCCCCCGCCACCCCGCCGAAGCCGACCAGCCCGTACAGCCGCTTGGCCTGGTCCCCCTCCACGCTGTCGTTGAGGAAGGCGAAGAAGGCGGGCACCATCAGGGTGTTGAAGAGGTCCCCGAAGAGGTAGAAACTCCAGACGGTCCCCGCGCCCGGCCGCTGGAGCAGGTGGAAAAAGAGCGCGAGCACGAGGATGGAAAAGATCGAGAAGATGTAGGTGAGCTGCTGCCGGAAATACCTGCGGGCGAGGAGGGTGAAGACCGCCACGGCCGCGGCGGCCACGAACATGTTGAGCACCTTGGCCAGAAGCTCCGCCTGGGAACCGAGCATCCGCCAGCCGAACAGGTCGAAGGCGCCCGCCGCCTTGTAGAAGTCGATGAACTCCGACTTCTTGATCGGTTTCAGGACCCAGAAGCTCGAGATCACGAGGAAGAAATAGGCCGACATCAGCAGCGCGAAGGGGAGTTCCGCCCTCCTGACCGCGAAGATCTTCTTCAGTTCCCCCATCACGTCACCCCCATGAAACAGATTGTATCCTCTACGATTATGGTTTTTTTGGCTTTTTTTGGCTATGATACCGGCTCAAAACAGGAGAGTCCGATGGCGAAATCGAGAGACATCAGGAAAGACGTCAAGAAGAAGCCGGCCAAATCGATCAAGGAAAAGCGCAAGGAGAAGCTGGAAAAGAAGTCGAAATAGGCCCCCCTCGGGGGCCTACGCCTGTCCCTGCCCGCAGCACTTCTTGTATTTTTTCCCGCTGCCGCAGGGACAGGGGTCGTTCCGGCCCGTCTTGGGCTGGTCGCGGCGGAAGGGCTTGCTCGTGATGCGGCCGTCGACAAACCCCCAGGCCCCCTCCTCCCTGCGGAAGGAGGCGATCTCGTGGTGGTCGACCGTCTCCCCTTCGCGGACATAGGTCGCGATGAACTCCACGGTCCCCTCGGAGTCCCCCTCCCCGCCGCCGGCGGCACCGAGGATCTCCAGCCCCCGCCATTCCGACTGCTCGGCCCACTCGAGCGCGCTCTCGCGGTTGAACGCGGCCCGTGTGCGCGAGTGCGTGCTCCGCTCGATGAAATCGATGTCGGCCGCCGTATAGGCCGTGTAGCGCGCGCGCATCAGCGCCTCCGCCGTGGGCGCGGGCGCTCCGGCGAGATAGGGGCCGCAGCACCCGTCCAGGACATTGCCGCTGCCGCAGGGACACGGGTCGGTCCCCTTCAGTTCGATCTGGCCCATGACTCCTCCTCCCCTCGCTGAAAAGCGTCGAACCCGCTGTCCGATGACGCCCCCATTATGCACCGGACTGGGGCGCCAAAGAAGACGAGGGTTCCGAATTCGAAAATATCCGCCTAGAAATCAATCGCGCTCCCGTACAAACTGCGCTACCATCGGGCCAAACGGCAGAACGCTGGAGGGGAAACCGCCATGACGCCAGACCGACACGCGCACCGCATCCAGCCCCTGACCACCGGGCTGATCGACTGGGAAGAAAAGAACCGTTCGCTCAAGAACGCCTCGGTGACCGGGCCGGGGAGCGCCCCGAAGGAGGTTTGGCTCAACGGCCGGGACCATTTCGGCGGAATGGAGGTGCACCTCTCCTGGGGCGTGCACCGGACCCTCGGCGACTGGCACGCCCACTCGCGCGCCCACCGGCACCCCTACCCGGAGTGCCTCTTCTTCGTGGGCCTCGACACGGCCAACATCCATTACCTGGGCGCCGAAGTCGAAATCAGCCTGGGGAAGGAACGGGAGGTCCACGTTTTCAACGAGCCCACCGTCGTCATCCTCCCGGCGGGAATCCCCCACGGCCCCATCACGACCAGGAGGGTGTACAGCCCGCGCGGATTCGGGTTCCTGGCCCTGGGCCTGCACGCGACCCGGGAGATCAGCTGGCTGGAAAAAGAGGACGACGAATCCGCCCCCGAGGGAGCGCCTGCCGGGGATGGAGAATACGGCCGCCTGGTCAGATCGCTCAGGACGGGGCTCATCACCGAGCGCGGGCGGCCGGTGACGGCGCGCTTCACCCCCGAGGAGCTGGCCGCGCGCGGGGAGTTCCAGAAGCGGACGGGCTTCCGGCCGGGGCCCGGCAGCCCCGATCACATGACCTGGATGTACGGCCGCGACCTCGAGAACCTGGACCTCAACGTGGCCTGGGGCTTCTCGAGCGGCGCCGGCATCTCCCAGCGGGGGGTCGACGCGCACTCCCACCCCGAGGACGAAATCCTGGTCTACCTGGGCACCGACCCGGACCGCCCCGACGACCTGGGGGCCGAAATCGAAATCGACCTGGGGGAGGAGCACGAACGCCACACCTTCAACCGGTCGACCTTCATCGCCTGCCCCGCCGGGATGCCGCACGGGCCGATCGTCACCCGGTGGGTGGACCGTCCCTTCGCGTTTCTCCTGGTCAACCTGGCCCGAAACGTGTCGATGTCTTTCGAGTAGAACCCGGGAGGAGAAAATTAATGGCGACCGGAAAATACGCCCACCTGCTCAAGCCCCTGAAAATGGCCGAGAGGCCGGGCCAGGAGCAGATCTTCAAAAACACGGGGAACGCCGACGTCAACCGCTGGCTGAACGGCCGCGACCATCTCGAGGGGGTCGAATTGAATTTCTCCTGGGGGTTCTACACCGGGTTGGGGGACTGGCACCCCGGGATGGACCCGCACGTGCACCCCTACCCGGAGTGCCTCGTGTTCGTGGGCCTGGACCCCCACCGGCCCGAATACCTGGGCGCGAAGATCCAGTACTGCCTCGGCAAGGAACTGGAGATCCACACTTTCGACCGCCCCTCGGTCGTCGTCGCCCCCGCCGGCTTCTGGCACTGCCCCTCGGTGACGCTCGACGTAACGAGCCCGATCGGCTACAGCTTCTTCATCATCTCCCTGGGGGCCGACCCGACCACGCGCTGGCTGGGGGACGGCATAACGGACGAGCAGATCGCACGCATGCAGGAACTGTCGACCGCGGGGGGGCTGAAGCCGCCGATGAATTCGTCCTTCGGCGCCAAGAGGGTGCAGGTCTCGGAGGAGACCGTGACCCACGGAGACGTCAACGCCCGCTTCATCAAACCGCTGGTGCCGAATTCCCTCGGGTCCCGCACGCTGGCGGACGGAGACCGGGAGCAGTACGGGGAGACGGCCGACCCGGAGCGCCGGCCGGGGCCGGGGATGACGAAAAACGCCGTGTGGATGTTCGGCCGGGACCTGGAAGGGATGAAGCTCAATTTCTGTTGGGGTATCCAGACCGATCCCGGGGCGTGGATGCGCGGACCGGGGCGCGGGGCGCACGTGCATCCCGTGGACGAGGTCCTGATGTTCGCCGGCACCGACCCGGCCGACATCGATTCCCTGGGAGCCGAAATCCAGATCGACCTGGGACCCGAGCACGAGCGCCACATCATCGACCGGCCGACGGCCGTCGTCTGCCCCGCGGGCCTGGCCCACGGCCCCGTCGTCACCCGCTGGATCGACCACCCCTTCGGTTTCCTGCTGATGTCGCTCGGCCCCAACCACGAAACGAGGTATGTCGATTAGGGCAGAATCCGTTCCCTCCCCCCTGTTCAATCTCCCCGCGGTTGTGGCACTCTATGCACCATGAACGGGCGGGGGGACGGGAAAGCCGCGGGCGCTTCTCACAGGATGCACGGATGTTTCGGACGGCTGTTTGGCATCTCCGTCAAGGCTTACCTTCTCCTCGCCCTCGCGCTCTGGCTCCTCCTCCACCTGGGAGCCGACCGCTGGTGGCCGGCCACCCTGCTCCTGTTCGGTCCCCGCTGGGTCTTCACCCTCCCGCTCCTGCTCTTCGTCCCCCTGGCGCTCGGATTTGAACGCCGCCAGCTGCCCTGGCTCGCCGCCGCCGCCGCCGTCCTCTTCGGCCCCTTCATGGGATTGCGCCTCCCCCTCTTCCGGGAGCCGGCGGACGGTCCCCCGATCCGGGTCCTGACCTGCAACGTCGGCGGGCCCGGCATGGACCGGGAGACTCTCGCCCGGCTCATCCGGGATTCGGGAGCCGACATCGTCGCGCTGCAGGAATGCCCGCGGGAGACCGCGCTCGAGGCGCTCCCCGGATGGACCCTGGTCACCGAGGAGCGCCTCGTGGTCGCGGCCCGCACGGCCGTAACGCGCGCCAGGGGGCGCCGGATCATGCATCCCCCCAGCCAGTGGCCCCGGGCGAGCGCGCTGCAGTGCGTGGTCCACCTCCCCGAAGGGGACCTGTCGTTCAGTTCCATCCACCTGCCGAGCCCCCGGCAGGGCCTGTCGAACATGCTGGACCGGGATCGGCTGCTCACCCTCGCACGGATCCATATCCTGAAGAAAGAAACCGGGCTGCGCCGCCGGACGGCCGAGGAAATCGAAGCCCTCCTGCGCACCGACGCGCTCCCCGCCGTCGTCGCCGGGGACTTCAACATGCCGGTCGAGAGCGCCTGGTACCGCCGCTTCTGGCCCGCCTACGCGAACTCCTTTTCGAAGGCGGGGTTCGGCTACGGGTTCACCGAGAAGATCGCGATCCGGGGATTCGAGTACCGCGTCCGCATCGATCACATCCTCACCCGGGGCGACCTGGTCGCGGAAAAGTGCTGGGTGGGGATGGACGTGGGGTCCGACCACCTTCCCCTGTTCGCCGAAATCCGCCGCAGCCGCCGCTGAGACCTTCCCTCGCGCCTCAGGCGGCCCGTTCCAGCGGATTCCGGCGGGGAGGAAAACGTGTATAATGAGGCGGCCGGACCACCGCGCGCAAGGCTGGAGCGGGTGCATTCCCAAGCCGGGTTCCGCGTCGCCGAGCCGGACCATTCGACGGAATCGAGAAGACAGCCATGAACAAGAGGGCCTTCGTCGTGCTGGTGGGAAGCATGTTCATCTCCATGCTGGGCATGGGCATTGTCAGCCCCTTCCTCCCCATCTACGCCAACACCCTCGGGGCGTCCAAGCTCGAAGTGGGGCTGGTACAGGCGGGCTTCAGCATCACCGGCATCGGGACCCTGCTCTTCATCGGCCGGCTTTCGGACCGGTTCGGGCGCAAACTGTTCCTCGGCACGGGACTGGGCATCATCGCCCTCTCCTCGGTGGGGCTGATGTACGCCGCCCGCCCGCTTCACCTCATCCTCTGGCGCTTTTTCCAGGGCCTGGGGGCCTCGGCCCACATGCCGATCGCCCAAGCCTATCTCGGGGATATCACGCCCGAGGGACACGAGGGGAAATGGATGGGGTATTTCAACGCCGTTCTCTTCGCCGGGATGGGGGCGGGCCCGCTGGCCGGGGGGTTGATCTCGGACGCGTTCAGCATCCGGACCACTTTTCTCTTCATGGCCGTCCTGAACGCCCTCGCCCTGGTCGCCACCATCCTTTTCCTGAAGGAGATGCGGCGGAAGACCTCGCGGGCGTCGCGCCTCTCCTTTCTCGCCCCGCTCCGGAGCCGCAACCTGCGGGGGGCCCTCAGCTACAACATCGCCAACGGGGTGACGATCGCCGGGCTCATGGCCTTCGTCCCGCTGTTCGCCGACCTTACCGTCGGCCTCAGCGCCAGCCTCATCGGCATCCTCCTCGCCGCCCGCTCACCCGTCTCCATCCTGCAGTCGTACACCGGCCGCATGGCCGACAAATGGAACCGCCGCAGCATGGTCCTCTGGGGCGGCCTCCTCTCGATGGCGGCCCTGGCCCTCCTTCCCCGGTCCGCGGGCTTCTGGCCCCTGCTCGCCGCCTACATCGCGGTCACGCTCGGCCAGGCGGTGGGCGTCCCGGCGGCCAACGCCTACGTGGTCCACGAGGGGCGCATCTACGGCATGGGGACCTCGGTGACGCTCTTCATGCTGGCCATGCACCTCGGCACGGGGCTCGGGCCGGTGGCCCTGGGGGGGATCGCGGACCGGTTCGGGCTGGCGTCGGTCTTTTACTCCGCCGCCGTCTGCATGGCCGTGGGGCTCGGGCTGTTCGCCCTCATGGTCCGTCCCGGCGCGGATCGTACCCGCGCAGGAGAAAATGCGCTATGAAACTCCAAGCCAAGATATTGTCGGGCTTCCTGATCCTGGCGGCGATGCTCGCCTGTGCCGGCATGCTGTCGATCAATGAGCTCCGCTCCATCGGGTCCTCGGTCAACCGGCTGCTCAACGACAATTACCGGAGCGTCAACGCGGCCAAAACGATGCTCGAGGCGCTGGAGATGGAAAACAGCGGAGTGCTGCTGGCGCTCTCGGGAAAATGGCAGCGGGGACACGACTCGATTTCCGCGGGCGACCGCATGTTCCAGCAGGCGTTCGAGACGGCCAGGAACAACCTGACGGTCCCCGGTGAAGGCGAATGCGTCGGGGCGATCGCCTCCGCCTATGGGGAGTACAAGCGGCTCTGGACGCGGGCGCTTGAAGAGCGGGGCGGGGAGCCTCCCCTGGACCGGTACTTCGACCGGTTCCACGAACCGTACACGGCGGCACGCGCGTCGGTGGACGTGCTCATGAAGCTGAACGAGGAAAGCCTGTATGTCACCGCATCCGGCCTGCATGGCCGGGCAGGGCGCGCCATCATGCCCGGGATCGTGGCGATCGTCTCCTCGCTGGTGTTCGTACTCATTTTCAACAGCTTCATCAACCACTACGTGATCCGGCCGATCGTCGCCCTCACCCGGGAGGTCCGCAGCAGCACCCGGTCGGGGTCACCCCTCACGATGAAGATTGAAAGCAGGGATGAACTCCGCGACCTGGCAGCCGCCGTCAGGGACCTCTCGATCGGGCGCCCGAACAGGCCATGAGATCTCACGTCATTCTCCGCTACATCGGCGTCGTGGCGCTGGCGAACGGGGCCTTCCTGGCCGCATCGGCCGCCATATCGGCCTGGAACCACGAACCGGCGTTTCTGCCGCTGCTCTACAGCGCCCTGATCTCCATCCTGTTCGGTGTTTTCCCCCTCCTCTTCGTCCCCCCGGCGGACCAGATCCGGAACGATGAGGGACTGTTCATCGTGGTCTCCAGCTGGCTCCTGTCCTGCCTGTTGGGGGTCCTGCCCTATGTCCTGTACGGGGGGGAGTTCACCTTCACCAACGCCTGGTTCGAGAGCGTGTCCGGGTTCACAACCACGGGGTCTTCGATCCTGACGGACGTCGAAGCCCTTCCCCTGGGCCTGCTGTTCTGGCGCGCCTCCACCCACTGGATCGGCGGCATCGGCATCATCGTCTTTGTCCTCTCGGTGCTCCCCGCCATCAGCCAGGCGGCCATGGTCCTCTCCCGCACCGAGATCTCCCCCCTGGCCCGGAACAACTTTCAGTACCGGACCCGGGAGACCCTCCACATCCTCCTGGCCGTCTACGTCGGACTCACCCTGCTCGAGACCGTTTCCCTGGTTGCCTGCGGCATGAACCTTTTCGACGCCGTGGCCCACTCCTTCGCCACCATCGCCACCGGGGGGTTCGGGACCAGGAACCTGAGCGTCGCCCATTACGGAAGCGTGGCCGTGGAATCGGTCATCGGCCTCTTCATGATCCTGTCCGGAATCCATTTCGGCCTGCTCTTTCTCGCGGCCGGGGGAAAGGTCCGGACGATCTGGAAGTCCACGGCAGTCCGCTGCTACCTCGCGGCCCTGGCCGCCGGTTCCCTGCTGGTCACCCTCAGCCTGCACGGCGCCATCTACGCTGGATGGGCCGAGGCCTTCCGTTACGCATCCTTCCAGGTCGTTTCCCTGGGCACGAGTTCCGGTTTCGCCTCGGCCGACTCGGCGGGGTGGCCCCCCTTCGCCATGATCATCCTGATCTACTTCACGCTCCAGTGCGCCTGTTCCGGTTCGACCTCCGGGGGGATCAAGGTGGAACGCGTCGTCCTGCTGGTGAAGGCCGTCCGGGTGAAAATGATGAAACTCAAGCACCCCCGGGCCGTGGTCTCGCTCAAGATGGAAGACTCCTTCGTGAACGACGAGGTCCTCACGGCGAGTCTGCTCTTCGTGTGCTGCTATCTGGTCGTCGTCTTCCTGTCGACGGTCCTCCTGGCCGCCTGCGGGATCGACCTCCTGAGCGGTTTCAGCGCGTCCGCCGCCGCCATGGGCAACGTCGGACCGGGATTCGGGTCCGTGAGTTCGCTCGCCAACTACGGCGCGCTCCCCGATGCGGCAAAGTGGATCCTGACTTTCGTCATGCTGCTGGGAAGGCTGGAGATATTCGGCCTGCTGCTCTTTTTCTCCTCGAGGACGCTGAAATAGGGGCCATGGAAAGGATCTTTTCCAGCGCCGGGGTGAGCACGGAGAGGCACCGGAGCCTGATCACGAGGTCCCAGAGGGGCTCGCATTTCCTCCAGGCGGCCTTGTAGGCGAAATGGCGCGCC
>JAFGSS010000002.1 GCA_016934555.1 Acidobacteriota bacterium
CGACGCCGGGGACGATGTTGACGCAGGCGGCCAGGCGTGCCTCGACGAGGGCGCGCGCGATTCCTTCCGCCGATTCCGCGCCGCCGGTGGCGCACAAGACGACGATTTCGCCCATATCCGGCTTCCTTGAGTGTTGCATCGGCCCCCACCTCCCCTGTATTATGCAGCTGTTGCGCAAAATCTCATAAACCCTGGTCTGACCCTGGCGCCCGATGGCCTACGCTAAGCACCGGCAATCGCATAAAAAAGAACTCTACTACATCCTCTGCATCGTTGCCGTGACTCTCGTCCTGTCCTTCAGTCTCTTCGGTCCGGGAGGGTATCGCGACCTGCGCCGGGCGCGGTTCGAGCTCGAGCTGCAGAGGGCGCGCGTGGAGGAGCTCGAGCGCGGCAACCAACAACGGATGCAATCGATCGAGGCGCTGCGCTCGGACAGGGAGGCGCTCGAAAGCTACGCGCGCCAGAAAGGGTACGGGAAAGAGGGGGAGATCATCCACCACTTGCCCGGGCAGTAACGGAAGCCTTCAGGCGCTCCACACCACTTTGCCCCTGACCACCGTCATCGCCGGCCCGCCGCAGAGGCTCCACCCCTCAAAGGGGGTGTTCCGGCCCCGGGAAGCGAAGGTTGCGGCGCGCACCTCGGTCTGCCGCCCGAGATCCAGGACCGTGATGTCGGCCCAGGCCCCGGGGGTCAGTGTCCCCCTCTCCAGGTTGAGGATCCGCGCGGGGTTGAGGGAAAACAGCTCGGCCAGGCGCCCCAGGCCGATGACGCCCGGGCGCACGAACCGGTCGCAGACGAGACTGACGGCGGTCTCCAGCCCCACGACCCCGAAGGGGGCGCGGTCGAATTCGAGCATCTTGTCCCCCAGGGTGTGCGGCGCGTGATCGGTGGCGATGACGTCGACGGCGCCCGAGGCGATCCCCTCGACCAGGGCGTCCACGTCGTCCCTGCCCCGCAGCGGGGGGTTCATCTTGGCGTGGGTGTCGTAGGCGGCCACCCGTTCGTCCGTCAGCAGCAGGTGATGGGGCGTGACCTCGCAGGTGAGGTTCACCCCCCCTTCCCGCCTGGCCCGCGTCACCGTCTCGAGCGATTTCCGGGTGGAGAGGTGGGCGATGTGGATGCGGGCCCCGGTCTGCCGCGCCAGGATGGCGTCGCGCGCCACCTGGACTTCCTCGGCTGCGGGACTGATCCCCCTCAACCCCAGCTTCGTGGACCAGTACCCCTCGTGCACGACGCCGCCGGCGGCGAGCGCCTCGTCCTCGCAGTGATCGATGACGGGCAGGTTGAAGAGGCGCGAATACTCCAGGGCCCGGCGCATGACCTGCCCGTCCGACACCGGGTGACCGTCGTCGCTGATGGCCACGATCCCCGCCCGGACCATTTCACCGATCTCCGCCAGGGTCTCCCCCCGGCTCCCCCGGGTTATGGCGCCGATGGGGTAGACGGCGATCTTGGAAACCTCGCGCGCCCGCTTCAGGATATAGGTGGTGACGGCCTCGGAATCGTTGACCGGCTGGGTGTTCGGCATGCAGGCGACGGCGGTGAAACCGCCGCGCGCCGCCGCCGCGGTCCCGGTTTCGATGGTCTCGGCGTCCTCGCGCCCCGGCTCGCGCAGGTGCACGTGCATGTCGATGAAGCCGGGGAGGACCGCCAGGCCCCGGGCATCGACCTCCCGGCGCCCCTTCTGGGCGATCCGGGGGGCGATCTCGACGATGCGCCCGTCATCGATGGCGACATCGGCGACCCGGTCGAACTTCCGGGACGGGTCCACGACTCTTCCTTGACGCAGTATCAGTTGCATAGGCCCTCAGCGGGACTCCCTCCCGGGCTTCAACCCGGAATTTCCGGAAAGCAGATATAAGACAGCCATGCGGGTGGCGACCCCGTTGGCGACCTGGTCCAGGATGACCGAATAGTCCGCGTCGGCCACCTCCGACTCGATCTCGACCCCGCGGTTCATCGGCCCCGGGTGCATGACGATGGCGTTTTTGCGGGCACCCCGCATCCTCTCGCGCGAAAGCCCGTAGAGGTTGAAGTACTCCCTCGTGGAGGGGATGAAGGCCTCATTCTGCCGCTCGTTCTGCAGCCGGAGCATCATGACGACGTCCGCCCCCTCGATCGCCTCCTCCATGAAGCCCGTGACGCGGGCGCCGAGGAGGTGGAAGTCGGCGGGGATCAGGGTCGGGGGGCCGCACACCCAGACCTCGGCCCCCATCTTGTGGAACAGGAGGGTGTCGGAGCGGGCGACGCGGCTGTGGGAGATGTCCCCGATGATGGCGAGCTTCAGGCCTTCCAGGCGCCCCTTCATGGAGCGCACGGTCAGGGCGTCCAGCAGCGCCTGCGTCGGGTGTTCGTGCATCCCGTCGCCGGCGTTGACCACCGAGGAGCGGCATTCGGTCCCGAGCAGGTGCGGTGCGCCCGCGGACGCGTGGCGGATCACGATGATGTCGGGCGCCATAGCCTCCAGGTTGCGGGCGGTGTCGAGCAGCGTCTCCCCCTTGGTCACGCTGCTCGAGGAGGCGGAAAAATTCAGGATGTCGGCGCTGAGCCTCTTCTCGGCCAGTTCGAAGGAGGACCGGGTCCGGGTGGAGGGCTCGAAAAAGAGGTTGATGACGGTCTTTCCCCGCAGCGCCGGGACCTTCTTGACCGCCCGCGCGGAAACCTCCCTGAGGGCCTCGGCCGTATCCAGCACGAGCCCGATGTCGTCCACGGAAAGCTGTTCGATGCTGAGAAGGTCCTTCTGGCTGAGAGATGCCATCGTGCTCGCCTTCGCGGCCCGGCCACGGCCGTTCGGCCTGCGGGCCGCAGGATAAATGTTACGCGCCCCCGCCCCGTCCGGGACTTTTCGCGCCCCGCGCCTTCCGGGTGCCGGCGGCCGGCTGCGTTTTGCCCAGGAGCACGACGCGCTCCTCCCCGTCCTCCTCCTCGAGCCGGACCTCGACCGTCTCGTCCTCCTCCGTCTGGACCGTCTTCCCCACGTAATCGGCCTGGATCGGAAGCTCGCGATGGCCGCGGTCGACGAGGACCGCAAGCTGCACCCTCCGGGGCCGGCCGAGGTCCACGAGGCCGTCCAGGGCGGAGCGGATCGTCCGGCCCGTGTACAGGACGTCATCGACCAGGACCAGGCTCCGGTTGTCGATGTCGAAATCGATCAGGGTCTCGCGCAACATCGGCCGGTTGCCGATCGCGGTCAGGTCGTCGCGGTAGAGGGTGATGTCCAGGATCCCGAGCGGCACCGGCCGCTTCACCGCGGCTTCGATCCGGCGGCAGAGGCGCCGGGCCAGGGGCACCCCGCGGCGGCGGATGCCGATGACGGCGAACGCCTCCTCCGGCCCCAGCTTCTCCACGATCTCGGCCGCCATCCTTGTCAGGACAAGGTCGATTTCGGCCGCCGTCATCAGGGATTTGCCTTTGATCTTTCTCATTTGAGATTCGGGCTGTACAGTATATGTTTGTATTTTCGCGGCGATCATAGCACACGGCAAAAGCGGTGTAAACGCCCGCAGACTGATTTGACATGCTCGATAAAAAGGTAAAAATCAAGGCCGTCCGGGACCTCGGCGCGGGCAACCACCTGATCGTCATCGCCTCGCCCGAACAGGCGCGCCTGGTGCGCCCCGGCCAGTTCGTCATGCTGAAATGCGTGGAAAACACGGGGGAGAACCCGCTCCTGCGCCGCCCCTTCACCATCTTCAACATCCATCGCAACGCCCGCAGCGGGAAACCGGCGGGGGTCGAGCTGCTGGTAAAGGAGGTGGGGGTGGGGACCCGCAGGCTGGTCTCCGCGCGCCCGGGCCAGACGCTCGATTGCCTGGGCCCGCAGGGGCACGGGTTCCAGCTCCCCTCCGACCTGCCGAGCCGCGTGACCACGGCCTGCCTGGTGGCCGGCGGGGTGGGGATCGCCCCCCTGCTGCTGCTGGCCGAAAGCCTCCTGGCGCTGCGGGTCAAGCCCATCCTGTTCTACGGGGGGGGCACCGTGGCCGACCTGGTGCTCCGGGAGCCGTTCGAAAGGCTGGGGATCGACATCATCACCTCGACCGAGGACGGCTCGCACGGGGAGCGCGGGCTCGTCACCGAACCGCTGGCGCAGTTTCTCCGGATCCACCCCCGGAAGGACATCCGGCTCTACGCCTGCGGCCCGTGGGGGATGATGAGGGCGGTGCACGAGCTCGCGGTCGGTCACGACCTCCAGTGCGAGGTGAGCCTGGAGGCGCGCATGGGGTGCGGCCTGGGCGCCTGCCTCGGCTGCGTGGTCGCGAGCCCCGCCGCCGAGGGGCGGCCCTACCTGCGGGTGTGCCAGGACGGCCCCGTCATGAACAGCCGCCTCGTCCGGTGGGATATCGAACCGGTATAGGCCAGGCCGCCTCGCCCGGTGGGATATCGCGCCGGTACAGGCCATGGGAGCGACACGACGCGCATATGAAACCGAATCCGAACGATCGAGCGCCGCTCAAAGGCCCCCGTCTGGGGGTGGAAATCGCCGGCGTGCACTTCAAGAACCCCGTCATGACCGCCAGCGGCACCTTCGGTTACGGGCTGGAATTCGCCAGGTACATGGACCTCAATGCCATCGGCGGCATCGTGGTCAAGGGCCTGTCGATGAAACCCATCCCGGGCAACCCCCCCCCGCGGGTGTACGAGACGGCTTCAGGGATGCTGAACGCCATCGGCTGGCAGAACATCGGCGCCGCCGAATTTGTCGAGGAGAAGCTCCCCGGGCTCCGGGACTACGACACCAACGTCATCGTCAACATCGTCGGTTTCGAGCTCGAGGAGTACCTGGAGGTGGCCCGTTTCCTCAACGACCACCCGGGGATCCACGCCCTGGAACTCAACATCTCGTGCCCCAATGTCGGCAAGGGGGGATTCCATTTCAACAAGGACCCCCGGGACACCCACAGGATCACGGCCGAGGTCCGCAAGGCGTCCCCCCGGCTCCCCCTCTGGGTGAAACTCTCCCCCAACGTCACCGACATCCGCGAATTCGCGCGGGCGGCGGAGGAGGCAGGGGCGGACGCGCTCTCGGTCATCAACACCCTGGTGGGCATGGCCATCGACGTGCGCTCCCGCCGGCCCCGGCTCCGCTTCCGGACCGGCGGCCTCTCCGGCCCCGCCATCAAGCCGGTGGCACTGCGCATGGTCTGGGAAACATGCCAGGCCGTCCGCATCCCGGTGATCGGCATAGGCGGCATCTCCACCACCGAGGACGCCCTGGAATTTCTCATAGCCGGGGCGCGCGCGGTGCAGGTGGGAACCGCCAATTTCTACGAGCCGGCCGCCTCCGAGCGCATCGCCCTGGGGCTCGCGGAATACTGCCGTTCGCACCGCATCGACGACATTCACGAAATCATCGGGAGCCTGAAAGACTATGAATGATGCCCGGTCGCGCCTGATCGTAGCGCTGGACGTCCCCGACCGCGCGGCCGCGCTTGAGGCCATCGACCGGCTTTCGGGCCGGGTCGGGGTCTTCAAGATCGGCCTGGAGCTCTTCACGGCCGAGGGCCCCCGCCTGGTGGAGGAGATCCGCGGGCGCGGCGAGCGAGTGTTTCTGGACCTGAAGCTCCACGACATCCCGAACACCGTGCGCGGGGCCGTCCGGTCGGCGTGCCGGCTCGGGGTGGACATGCTGACGCTGCACGCGAGCGGCGGCGCCCCCATGCTGACGGCCGCCTGCGAGGAAGCCCGGGACTCGGACGCTCCCCCGCTCCTGCTGGCCGTCACCGCCCTGACCAGCCTCTCGGCCGCCGACGTGGCCGCGCTCGGGGTCGGCGGCACGGTCGAGGCCTGGGTGGAGACGCTCGCGAAGCTGGCCGGGCGCTCGGGCATCCGGGGGATCGTAGCCTCGAGCAAAGAGCTGCCCATGCTCCGGAAGCGGTTCGGGCCGGAAATGCGGCTGGTGATCCCGGGGATCCGGCCCGCGGGCGCCGATGCGGGGGACCAGGTCCGGGCGGCGACGCCCGGGGAGGCCATCCGCGCCGGTGCCAGCTTCATCGTGGTCGGCCGGCCGATCCTCAGGTCCGCGGATCCCGCCCGGGCGGCCGACGCCATCGTTACGGAAATCGCCAGAGGGCTGGCACCCGAATAATCGACGGCCCGGAGCCGTCGGCGGAACCCATGGACAACGACCGCGACCTGACCATCGAGAAACTGGCCCCGCTGATCGAGCGGAGGAAGATCTCCCCGGTGGAGCTCACCCGGTTCCTGCTCGACCGCATAGGGCGGCTCGATCCCGCGCTCAACACCTATATCACCGTCACCGCCGAAAGCGCCCTGGCCGCCGCGCGCCGCGCGGAGCGGGAGATCTCCCGGGGGCGATACCGGGGGGCGCTCCACGGCATCCCCGTCAGCCTCAAGGACCTCTTCTACACCCGGGGCGTGGCCACCACCGCGGGGTCCAGGATCCTGCGGGACTTCGTGCCCGAACGGAACGCCCTCGCAGTCGACCGCCTGCTCGGCGCCGGGTGCCTGCTGCTGGGCAAGACCAACATGCACGAGTTCGCCTTCGGCCCGACCAGCGTGAACCCCCATTACGGACCGGTGCGCAACCCCTGGGACCACGGCCGCATCTCCGGGGGCTCGAGCGGCGGCAGCGCGGCCGGCGTCGCCGCGGCGCTCGCGATCGCCTCGCTGGGGACCGACACCGGGGGCTCCATCCGCATCCCCGCCTCGGCCTGCGGCTGCGTGGGGCTCAAACCCACGCGCGGCCTCGTCCCGCTCGACGGCGTCATCCCCCTTTCGTTCACCCTGGACCATGTCGGCCCGCTCTGCCGCTCGGTGGCCGACGCCGCGGCCCTGCTGCTGGCCCTGTCCGAACCGCGTTTCGAATCGGAGCAATGGCGCCGGATGCTCCGGGCGATGCGGCGCGGGGTGAAGGGGCTCCGGGTCGGCGTACCCCGGGACTACTTTTTCGACCATATCCAGCCGGCGGTCCGCCATGCGGTGCTCGACGCCGTGGAGGTTTTCCGCCAGCTGGGGGCGGAAGTGAAGGAGGTCAGGCTGGAGGGGATGGAGCCTACGGCCCGGCTCGCCGAGGAGATCACGGGGGACGAGGCCGCGGCCTATCACGACCGGTGGCTGGCCCGGAGGGGGGCGGCCTACGGTCGCGACGTCCGCCGGAGGCTCGCCCCCGGGAGGCGATCGACCGCCGTCGCCTATCTCCGGGCGCTCGAAGAGATGCGGGCCTACGGGGAAAAGCTCGATCGGGTGCTGGAATCGGTCGACGTGCTGGCCGCGCCGACCCTGCCGCTCGCGGCCCCGGCCCTCGACCAGACGGAATTCCGCTCGGGGAGGAGGCGCGAAGACGTCCGGGCGGCGCTGCTGCGCCTGACGCGCCCCGCGAACCTGTCGGGATTGCCGGCGATCAGCCTCCCGTGCGGGTCGACGCCCGGCGGGCTGCCCGTGGGGCTGCAGCTCATGGCGCGGCGGCGCGACGAGCCCACGCTCCTGCGCGCCGCCTGCGCCTACGAAACCGCCACGGCGTGGCACGAACGGTTCCCCCCCGACCCTGCCGGAGCCTGACCCCCGCGGGGGGGCGGCACCGGTGAAGGACAGGTGTTTGATGAAAATTGCGCTGGCACAGATCAACACGACCGTCGGAGACATCGCGGGAAACCGCGACCGGGTGCTCCGGGCCCTGGAAAAGGCCGAGTCCCTCGGCGCCGACATCGCCGTCTTCCCCGAGCTCTGCCTCACGGGGTATCCCCCCAGGGACCTGCTGACGCTCGACGGGTTCGTGGGGGCCAACCTCGGGGCGCTCGGGGAGATCGCCGCGCGCTCGGGGCGCACGGCCGTCGTGGTCGGGTTCGTGGACCGCAACGCCGGGCACCAGGGGCGCGATTTTCATAACGCCGCGGCCCTGCTTGCCGAAGGCCGGGTGCAGGGAGTCGTCCACAAGACGCTGCTGCCGACCTACGACGTGTTCGACGAGGACCGCTATTTCGAACGGGCCGGGGAGGTCCCCGTGATCCCCTTCCGCGGCAGGACTCTCGGCCTCTCCATCTGCGAAGACGCGTGGAGCGCCCGGGACCTGTGGCCGAGGCCCCTGTACTCCATCGACCCGATCCGCAACCTGGTGGAGCGGGGGGCGGACATCCTCATCAACATCTCCGCCTCCCCCTTCGAGACGGGAAAGCCCCGCTTCCGGCACCGGCTGCTGCGCGAACAGGCGCGCCAGCACCGGGTGCCGCTGATCTACACCAACCTGGTCGGGGGGAACGACGACCTCGTCTTCGACGGCCACAGCCTGGCCCTGGGGAGGGGGGGCAACCTCATCGCCGCGGGACGGGGTTTCGAGGAGGATATCCTCGTCGTGGATCCCGATTCGGAGCGGGACGAGGGGTTTCAGGAGACCGCCGACATCGAGCTCCTGCTTGGCGCGCTCACCCTGGGAACGAGGGACTATGCCCGCAAGTGCGGCTTCCGATCGGCCGTCCTGGGGCTCAGCGGCGGGATCGATTCCGCCGTGGTCGCCTGCATCGCGGCCGAAGCGCTCGGGCCGGACAACGTCCTGGGGGTCGCCATGCCGTCGATCTATTCCGCCCCCGAGAGCGAGTCCGACGCTGCGGCGCTGGCCCGCAACCTGGGAATACGGTGCGAGGTCCTCCCGATCCGTTCCGTCTACGACGCCTTCCGCGGCGCGCTGGAGCCGAGCTTCGCCGGTCTCGAGCCCGATGTCACCGAGGAGAACCTGCAGGCCCGGATCCGGGGCACGATCCTGATGGCGCTGTCCAACAAGTCCGGCCACCTCGTCCTGAGCACGGGAAACAAGTCGGAACTGGGGGTCGGCTACTGCACCCTCTACGGCGACATGGCAGGGGGGCTGGCGGTGATCTCCGACGTGCCGAAAACGATGGTGTACGCCCTGGCCCGCCACATCAACCGGCAGGGGGAACGGATCCCGCAGAACACCCTCGTGAGGCCCCCGACTGCGGAGCTGCGCCCCGACCAGACCGACCAGGACACCCTGCCCGAATACGACATCCTGGACGGCATCCTGAAAGCCCGGATCGAGGAGCGGATGGGGTTCGAGGAGATCGTGGCGCGGGGGTACGACCGGGAGACGGTCCGGAAGGTCCTCCGCATGATCTACGCCAACGAATACAAGCGCCGGCAGGCGGCACCCGGGCTGAAGGTGACCAGCCGCGCCTTCGGCCCCGGCCGCCGCATGCCGATCGCTATGAAACTCGACCTTTAACCGGGCAGACCGCGGCCGGAGAGGAGGGAGGGGTGTACACCGAAGCTCTGCTGACCGACCTGTACGAACTGACCATGGCCGCGGGCTACCTCGCCGAGGGGAAGGGGAACGACCGGGCCGCCTTCGACCTCTACTTCCGGCGCAACCCCTTCCGGGGCGGCTACGCGATCGCCGCGGGACTCGAGGACGGAGTCCGCGCCGTCCTCGACACGCGCTTCGGCGATGAGGACCTCCGTTACCTGCGGGCGCGCCGCTCCCCCGGGGGCGCCCGGACCTTTTCCGACCGGTTCCTCGATTTTCTTTCGCAATACCGCTTCCGCGGCGACATCCGCGCCGTGGCCGAAGGGACCGTGGTCTTCCCCAACGAGCCGCTGGTGCAGGTCGGCGGGGGCCTCATCGAGTGCCAGCTGGCCGAGACCATCCTGCTGTGCCACCTGAATTTCCAGACCCTGGTGGCGACCAAGGCGGCCCGGATCTGGGAAGCGGCGCAGCACGGCCCCGTCCTCGAATTCGGCCTGCGCCGCGCCCAGGGGCCCGACGGCGCCGAGAGCGCCTGCCGCGCCGCCATGATCGGGGGGGCCGACGCCACCTCCAACGTCCTCGCGGCCGCCCGCCTCGGAGTCCCCGCCAGGGGGACGCACGCGCACAGCTGGATCCAGGCCTTCCCCGACGAACTCGAGGCCTTCCGCGCCTACGCCCGGAGTTTTCCCGACGAGTGCACCCTGCTCGTGGACACCTACGATACGCTCCGGAGCGGGGTGCCGAACGCCATCCGGGTCGCGAAGGAACTCGAGGCCGCCGGGCACACCCTCGCCGGCATCCGCATCGACAGCGGCGACCTCGCCTTCCTGAGCATCGGGGCGCGGGAGATGCTCGACCGGGCGGGGCTGGGGTACGTCAAGATCGTCGCCTCCAACGAACTGGACGAGACGCTGATCGCCGACATCCTGGCCCAGGGGGGGAGAATCGACATCTAGGGGGTGGGAACGAACCTGATGACGGGGGCGGGAGCGGGGGGCGGGGCGCTGGGGGGAATATACAAGATGGTGGAGCACAACGGGGAGCCCACGATCAAGCTGAGCTCCAATCCCGAGAAAACGACCAACCCCGGCCTCAAGAAGATCGTGCGCTTCTACGACCGGGAAGGGCTCATGGAGGCGGACGCCGTGGCCGCAGAGGACGAGGACCTCTCCGGAGGGGGGGTGTGGATCGTGGACCCGACCAACCCGCTGCGCCGCAAGAAGCTCACTTCCCCCCACCGCGTGGAACTGCTCGAACCGGTCGTGGGGTCGGGCGCCCCGGTCCGCGCATTCCCCCCCTTGGAAGAAATCCGTAACCGGCGCAGGGAGCAGCTGGCTCATCTGCACGAAAGCTACAAGCGCCTTCACAACCCTCATGAATACAAGGTGGGGCTCAGCCTGGGACTCTGGCGGCGGAAGGAGCGGATGATCGCGGACATTATTGGAAACGGCCGGGGGAACGACCGGGATAATGGCCGGGGGACGGACCGGGGCGCGGACAGGGAGGAGGGCGCACCCTGACGCACCCACGCCCTCATTTTTCGCCCGCCGCCCTGCCCGTCATCGGGACGAACCTCACCGGGATCAGGGTGCGGCGCGAGATCCCCTCGGGCCCCTTTTCGAAAACCACCAGGTCCTGGACCAGGTCGCCGACGGGAATGACCAGCCGCCCTCCCGTCTTGAGCTGGTCGAGGAGGGGCTGGGGCACCTCGCGCGGCGCCGCCGTGACGATGATGCCGTCGAAGGGGGCCTCCTCGGGCCACCCCAGGTACCCGTCCCCCACCCTGCCGCGGATGTTGCGGTAGCCCAGGCGCCCGAGCACGGAGAGCGCCCGCTCCTGGAGGTCGGGCAGGATCTCGATGGTGTACACCTCGCGCACGATTTCGGCCAGCACGGCGGCCTGGTATCCCGACCCGGTGCCGATCTCCAGGATCTTCTCGTCCCCCTCAAGCCCGAGCGCCTGGGTCATGAAGGCGACGATGTAGGGCTGGGAGATGGTTTGCCCCAGTGAGAGCGCAAGGGGGAAGTCGCCGTAGGCCGAACGGGGGGGCGCCTCCGGGACGAACTCGTGGCGGGGGACGCGGAGCATGGCGTCGAGGACGCGCGCGTCCCTGATGTCCCTCCCCTCGAGCTGCACCCGCACCATCTCCGCGCGCAGCCGGGAGAATTCCTGCAAAGCGGCGGGGTCCTGCGGCCCCTTCTCTTCCGACGGGGTACGGTTCGTAACGCAGCCTCCGTAAAGGATCGGCAAACCGAGGTTCGCCAGGACAAGGGCGCAGGCCGCCGCGATGATCACGCGCATCATGAGTCCCTCCAACCGCCCCCTCCGGTCAAAGGATCCGCTTCCCCAGCGCCGACAGGATCAGCTCGCAACCGAGCACGGCGGTGGAATTCCGGTCGTCCAGGATGGGGTTCAGCTCCACCATGTCGAGCGCGATCAGCCTCCGGGTGTCGGCCACCATCTCCATGACCAGATGGGCCTCGCGGTAGGAGAGTCCTCCGCGCACCGGGGTCCCCACCCCTGGAGAAACGGACGGGTCCACCCCGTCCATGTCGAACGACACATGAACCGCGGCGTCCCCCTCGCAGATGCGGCCGAGCGCCTCGTCCATCACGGCCGCCAGCCCGCGCCGGTCGATAGTGTTCATGGTGAAGGCGGCGACGCCCGAATCCCGCACGATCCCCTTTTCCCGCTCGTCCAGGTTGCGCAGCCCGATGACGGCGCACCGCGAGGGATCCACCTTGGGGAAGAACCCTCCGATCCCGGACAGTTCCACCGGGCCCTTGCCGAGCACGCACGCCAGCGGCATCCCGTGCACGTTTCCGCTGGGGGTCGATTCGGGGGTGTTCATGTCGGCGTGGGCATCGACCCACAGAAGGGCGAGCGGGCGGCCGCACCGGCGCATGGCGGCGGCCGACCCGGCCACGGAGCCCGCGGCCAGGCTGTGATCGCCCCCCAGGCTGAGGGCCAGGCGCCCGGAAGCCAGCGAACTCTGCACCTGCGCGTAGAGCGCCCCGCACACCTCCGCGATTTCCCGGACATAGCGGGCCTCCCGGCTCGCCGCCCCGATCGTCTCGGGGAGCGGAACGGGAATGTTCCCCTGGTCGCGCACCTCGCAGCCCAGGGCGGCCAGGCGCGCGGCGAC
>JAFGSS010000038.1 GCA_016934555.1 Acidobacteriota bacterium
CAGAGGTGAACGATGACGAGCCAGAGCAGCGCGGGCGTTTCCCCCGCACCGAAACTGTCCATCAGGGAAAAGATAGGCTACAGCCTCGGGGACGCCGCATCCAATCTCTTTTTCCAGACCTTCATCCTCTACCTCCCCTTCTTCTACACCGACATTTTCGGGATGCCGGCCGCGGCCATGGGTACCATGTTCCTGCTCACCCGGATCTGGGACGCGGTCAACGACCCGATCATGGGGGCGATCGCCGACCGCACGAACAGCCGCTGGGGGAAGTTCCGCCCCTACCTGCTGATCATGGGGCTGCCGCTCGCGCTGGGGGGGCTCGTCACCTTCACCACCCCCGCCTTCGGGACCGGGGGGAAGATCCTCTACGCCTACGTGACCTACACCCTGCTGATGATGCTCTACACCGCCATCAACGTCCCCTACTCGGCGCTGATGGGGGTCATGAGCCCCAACTCGCTCGAACGGACCAGCGCCTCGCAGTATCGCTTCGTCGCCGCCTTCGTCGGGCAGATGATCGTGTCGGGGGCCACCCTCTACCTGGTCAGCCGGCTGGGCGGGGGGGACGCCCAGGTCGGGTGGCAGCGGACGATGGGGGCCTTCGGGCTGCTGGCCCTGGTCCTGTTCACCATCACCTTTTTCGCCACGAAGGAGAGGGTCCTCCCGCCGCGGGGCCAGAAGGCGGATACCCGGCAGGACCTGCGGGACCTGGTGCGGAACAAGCCCTGGATCCTGATCGCCGTCGCCACCGTGTTCCAGCTCCTGTACGCCGTCATGCGGGGCTCCTCCACCCCCTATTTTTTCAAATACTATGTCCTGGGCCAGGAGCTCGAGCTCTTTTCCTGGAAGATCACGCTCGGCATCGACGCCTTCACCTCGGCCTTCGCCACGGCCGGGAACCTGGCCACCCTGGTGGGCGCCCTCCTGGCGATCCTGTTCGCGAAACTGCTGGACAAGAAGAACACCTACTCGGGCTTCCTGATCGCGAGCGCCGTGATCTCCTGCGGCTTTTATTTCCTCCAGCCCCACAACGTCCTGCTGATCTTCGGCCTCAACGTCGTCGTCTCCTTCTTCATCGGGGCGGTGTCGGTCCTGCAGTGGGCCATCTACACCGACACCGCCGACTTCGGGGAGTGGAAGTTCGGGCGCCGCGCCACGGGCCTCGTCATGGCCGCGTCGCTCTTCGCCCTGAAGCTCGGCCTGGCCTTCGGCGGGACCTTCGTGGGGTGGATCCTCGACTGGCACGGGTTCGTATCCAACGCCGTGCAGACCGAGTCCGCCCTGTACGGCATCCGGATGCTCATGAGCTTCTACCCCGCCGTCTTCGGGGTGATCGGCGGCCTGGTCATGTTGTTCTACCCGCTCAAAAACCGGGTGATGCTCGAGATCGAGCACGACCTGGTAGAGAGGCGGGGCTGAGCCGGGCGGGGTCCTATCCGCGGCGTCCGGGGCGGGGAGATCCCGCCGCTCAGAAGGTGTACCCGACCGTGAATTTGAATTCCGGGCTGTCGATCATCCCCACCTTGATTTCCGCCATCAGCCCTTTGCTCTGTTCGAGCCCCACGAGCACGTTGAAGCCGCCGCCGGCGTCGGTGCGGCCGTCGCGGCCGTCGGAGTCGCCGAACCGGTAGACGTTGAGCGCCGGCCCGGCTCCGATGTAGAGCGAGAGATCGCGCTTGGGGAGCGGAATTCCATAGGCGAATTCGAAGTTGGCCGCCACGCCGGTGACGTTGCTGCCCACCCCGATTTCCAGGTTGGGCCGGAAGGTGAGGTTGGCCAGCAGCGGTTCGGAGACCAGGTGGCCGCCGAAGTGAAACTGGTCGGGATCGACCCCCGCCCCGGCGCGCACGCCGAAGCGCGTCTCGGCCGTCGCGCCGGCCGCGGCGAAAGACAGCAGCATTCCCATCAACAGGACCATTCTCTTCCTGATCGTCGGATTCGATAACATCGGGTTTCAGCTCCTTGGTAATGGTCTGCCGTTATGGCGACGTCTTGTCGGAAGCAATTCGGGTTCCAGAATCCGAGCAGCGCCCGGGAGGGTGCAATATCCTGAAAAATACACATTTCGGCCCTCGATGCGCCCTTCCTCCTCGGCTTGGGCCGGGAAATTTTCCCGTCTCCATCCCGTTCTATTCGTAATAACCCCCATGCCTGATTGCGCAGTTGTACGAATGGACCGCGAAAGCGCGGATCGGATACTTTAGGGCCATATCAAGCCATGAGAAAAGCGTGGAGGCGCGAATGAAGGTCGGGATCCTCCCGCCCTGTCTTTGCCGCTCCAGGATCGACTGACCTGTCGGGGTTCTACACAAGGAGGGCATCTTGAGAAGAACAATGAAAGGTGTTGGTATTGCGGTTCTTGCTTTCTGCGCCATGGGTTCGACAGTGGCCGGCCAGCAGGAGAGCAAGCGGAAGCTGATCCATAGGAGCCGCGTGACGAACGCTCCGCCGGTGTGGGAGATGATGCCGGCGCATCTCCCCTTCGATCCGGTCGCGGCGCTCGGGAAGCTGATCTACGAGGACGACAATCTCTCCATCAACGGGAATCAGTCCTGCAGCAGCTGCCATTTCAGGAAAGCGGGATTCGCCGACCCCGAAAACACCGCCGCTCCGGACCTCTTCCCGGTTTCGCGGGGCTCGATCACGACCCTGTTCGGGGGCAGGAACGCTCCGACGGCGGCCTACGCCTCCTTCAGCCCCAGGCTGCATTGGGACGGGGAGCTTTTCATCGGCGGGATGTTCTGGGACGGCCGCGCGACCGGGCAGGACGTTTCGGGCACCAGTCTGCCGGGTGCGCCGACCACGGGGGACCCGCTGGCGGACCAGGCGAAGGGCCCGTTCCTGAACCCGGTGGAGATGGCCTTGATGGACAAGGAACAGGTGATCGATTTCATCCTGGGCGCCCCCTACGGCCGGTTGTTCCTGAACCTGTACGGCCCTCAGATTTACAGCGGCGGGGTGCTGGACTACGGGATGGCCTACAACAAGATTGCGGAAGCCATCGCGGCCTTCGAACGCTCCTCCCTCGTCAACAAGTTCAATTCCAAATTCGACCGCTTCGTTCGGGAGCAGGGGGGGGATGTCGGCACTTTCGGCGTCACGGTCGAGGCGGACGGGTTCAGGCGCTTTACGGGCCTCCCCGCGGGATTCAGGTCGAAGGTCTTCACCCGGGACGAAGCGGAGGGGCTGGCCCTGTTCAACGCCGATTCCGAGGTGCAGCTCGGGAGGGGGCAGGCGGCGGGTGGCATGTGCTACCTCTGCCATCTCACCTCGCGCCATTACCCGGAAGCCTACTCGGAGAACAACGTGCAGCCGCCGAACCCGTTCAGTTCGGACGGGTCCTACGCGCCGGTCCTGACCGATTTCTCCTATGATAACCTCGGGATTCCCTTAAACCCGCAAATTGCCATCCTGGCCGGTCCCCAGGCTGTTGATCTGGGGCTGGGCGCCCGCATCGACGAACTCCTGGGGGTCCTGGCGGATGCGGACCCGTTGGCCGAAATAGGGAAATTCAAGGTGCCCTCCCTCAGGAACGTGGCGGACACCCCGCCTTACGGGCACAATGGATTCTTCCCAGACCTGCTGTCCATCGTCCATTTCTACAACGCACGGGATGTCGAGTCCTTCCCGGACCCGGAGGTGCCGGACACTGTGAACGTCGACGAGCTGGGGAACCTGGGCCTCTCGCATGACCAGGAGATGAAGCTGGTGAAGTTCATGGAGACCCTTTCGGATCGGTAAAAGCGCAGGGGCGAAGTCCTTCCCCTACGGGGACCGAGGGGAGACCTCCTCGGTCCCCGTGTCATTTCCGGAGCTGCAGCCGCGGATGGCGGCGATGAGGTCCTCGGCGGGCCCCCCCTTGCTGAGATAGGCGGAAGCTCCCGCTTCCTTCATGGCTTCGGCGATCTGGGAGTCGAGGTGCATCGACAGCCCGATGATGTTCGTGGTCGGGATTTCGGCTTTGATCCTGCGGCTGACGTCGATCCCCGTCATCTCCCCGAGGTTGACGTCCATGATGACGACATCGGGCCTCAGCTCCCGGGTGAGCGCGAGGGCCTCGGCGCCGTCGGCGGCTCCGCCCACGACCTCGATATCCGATTCGAACTGCAGCAGCCCCTTCAGGCCGTCGCGCATGATCTTGTGATCGTCCACGATCAGGACACGGACCCTCCTGCGCCGGTGCGAGATGGAACGGATGCCCCTATCCGCCGCTGGCGGAGGCCCCCCGCCGGAGGAACCCGGACGGTCGCCGGCCGGGGCCCAGAGGGTGACGACGGTCCCCCTCCCGGGGGCCGAGTCCACCTCCATGCAGCCGCCCATATGCATGAGCCGCTCCTGGACGCTGAACAGTCCGAAGGTGATCTCCCCGGGCTTCCGGTTCCGGAGGATGCCGGGGTCGAATCCCTTCCCCCGGTCGGACACCATCAGCTTGATCCGCCCGTCGTCGGTCCGCCACAGCCCCAGCCCGACCTCGGCGACGGCCGCGTGCTTGACGGCGTTGAAGAGGAGTTCGCGCGCGCATTCAAACAGCAGGAACCGCATCTCCTCCCCCGCTGGCTCGGCCGTCTTGTCGGTACACAGCGTCACCCGGGTGCCCGTCTTCTCCCCGATGCTTCCGGCCAGCCATTCCAGGGCCCCGGCAAGGCCCGATTCGTGGAGGGCGGGGGGGCTGAGGTCCATGGTGAGGGACCGGGAGGCCTCCAGGGCCTCCATCAGGATGGCGTCGATGTCGCCTGCCGTTTCTTCCATCCGCCCCCGGCCGGCGTCGCGCTTCAACCGGCCCAACTGCATGCGGGCGGCCACGATGAGCTGCTGGATATGGTCGTGCAGGATGCCCGCGAGGCGCCTGCGCTCCCGCAGCTCCGCCTGGTTGAGCTGGGTGGCGAGGGCGCGCAGCTGGTCGGCCTGCTGCTTCACCTCGGCCGTCCTCTCCGCCACCCGCCGTTCCAGCGTCTCGTTCAGCCTGTGGACCTCCTGCTCGGCCCGTTTACGTTCCGTGATGTCCTGGGAGATGCCGAAGCCGCCCAGAAGATTCCGTCCTTCGTCAAATTCCAGGTACGCCTTTTCCCTCACCCATTTGGTCTCCCCCCCGGCCAGGATGCGGTGCTCGATGCTGTACGACCCGTTCCGCATCCCCGCCTGCCATGCGCGGTCCACGCCGTCGCGGTCCTCGGGGTGCACGGCAGCCAGAAACTTTTCGTAACTCATGGGGGTTCCGACCGGAATTCCGAAGGTCCGGTAATTCTCGTCCGACCAGGTCAGGGTGTCCCCGCGCAGGTCGAGGCGCCACCAGCCGATCTGCCCGACCTCCTGAGCCCGGGTGAAATCCTCCCGACTCAGCCGCAGGGCCGCCTCGGTTTCCTTGAGGGCGTGAATATCCGTGCTTGTGCCGAACCAGCGGACGATCCTCCCTTCCGGGTCCAGCATCGGCCAGGCGCGCACCAGAAACCACCGGTACCGGTCATCCCGGCCGCGCGTGCGCACCTCGGTTTCAAAGAGCGTTCCCTCCCGGAATGATCGTTCCCATTTCCCTACCGTGGGGGCGAGGTCCTCGGGGTGCACGATCCCGCTCCAGCCGATGTCTCCCGCCGGGTCGGGATCCTCGCCGGTGTATTCGTAGAAGCGGCGGTTGAACCACTCGATTTCCCCCCGGGTGTTCGCGGTCCAGACGATCTGCGGGAGTCCTTCCGCCAGCGCCCTCAGCCGCGCTTCGCTCTGCAGGAGCGACTCCTCGGCCCGCTTCTGAGCGGTGATATCCTGGATGAGGGCGAGGATCCATTTCGGCTCTCCCGCCGTGTCCCTGACCAACGAGACGTTCTTGTGGACCCAGACGCTGTCCCCGTTTTTGCGAAGGTACCGGTTGTCCACCGCGAAGTCGGACATCCGCCCCGAAAGCATGCGGTCGATCAGCCTCAGATTTTCGGCCGAATCCTGCGGATGGATCAGGTCCTGGAACCGCAGGGCCCGCAGTTCGTCGACGGAACGCCCCGTGATGCGGCAGTAGGCCGCATTGGCGTCGAGGAACCGGCCCGAAGGGTCGGTCATGGCGAACCCGATGGTGGCGTTGGCGAACGCGCTGCGGAATTTCTCCTCGCTCTCCCTCAGTGCCTCATCGATCCGGAGGCGCTCGCTGATGTCGGTGCCGATGGCCAGGATCTCGGCCACCTCCCCCTTTGCGTCGAGGATCGGCCGGTTGGTCCAGGCCATCCAGACGCGGCGCCCGTCCCGGCAGACGTTCTCATTGACGTTCTGCACGTAGCGTTCGGGGCTGGTCAGGATGTCCTCAACCAGCGCCCTCATGTCGAGGCCCGCGCTGTCGGTTTCCGGGACCAGCACGCCGACGTGCCTGCCGATGATGTCCTCGGCGCTGTAGCCGAAGAAATCGAGGGCATAGGCGTTCAGGAAAGTAAGCGTGCCGTCGCTCCTCCAGCGGAGGATGGCGCTGTTGGCGTTCTCGACCAGCTCCCGGTACATGGCTTCGCTGACGCCGGGTGACTCCCCGGCATCCCCGCCCGACCGGTCGGTGCGATTCGGATCTTCTTCAGGTGGCATCGGCTTCGTCATTCCTTTCGCCGGAAGTGAACTTATCATAGCAAAATCCGGGGAGGGGGGGGATCGGTTCGGGTCGAAAAGGGTGTTTTTGCATTCCAGGCGGATCTGGTCCATAGTGTGATAATGGCCGGCCGGTGCCGGCATCCGCCTGGAAACAGGTCCGGGAGATTGCCCAGTGAGCGGGAAAAAGCGAGTGCTGCTGCTGATCGGGATCATGGCGGGCGCCTGCGTGGCGGCCTCGGCCACGGCCATCCTCCTTCTCTATCGCGTGGCGTTCGAGGAGCAGCGCGATATCCTCGTCTCCATCGCCCGGAACCACGCCCGCCTCATCGAGGAACTGACGGACACCGGCGGGGACGGGGCGCCGGACCCGTCCGGAAACCTGGAAGACGCTCTGCTGCAGAAAGTGGCCGGAGCGCACAAGCACTTCGAGGGGATCGGCCATACCGGGGAGTTCAAGCTGGCCAAGAGGGTGGGGGACGACATCGTCTTCATCCTGGACCATCGCTACCGGGAGGACATACAGGTCCCGGTCCCGCTCGATTCCGGGCTGGCCGAGCCGATGAGGCTGGCGCTCCTGGGGCGGTCGGGGAGCATGGTGGGGCTGGATTACAGGGGGGTGAAGGTACTTGCGGCTTATGAGCCCGTCCCCGTCCTGGGCTGGGGCATCGTCGCCAAGGTGGACCTCTCGGAGCTGAGGGTCCCCTTCGCGCGGTCGGGGCTCCTCGCCATGATCATCGCCAGCGTTGTGGTGCTGGCCGGGGCCCTGCTCTTCATCCGGGTCACCAATCCCATCGTCGCCCGCCTCGAGGCCCAGGCCCGGCGCCTGGCGAAGATGGTGGAATCTCTTCGCCGGAACGAGGAGGACCTGCGCCGGGCGCGCGACGAACTGGAGAGCCGCGTCGAGGAGCGGACGGCCGAACTGGCCGGGGTCAACGACCGGCTGGAGACCGAGGCGAGGGAGCGCGCCCGGGCCGAGGAGCGCCTGCGCGCCCTCTGGAGCATCGCCGAAAAGGTGAACGCGGAAGCGGGCGATCTCTGCGACCATATCCTTGAGGGCACCCTCCGGATGACGCGCAGCCGCTATGCCTTTTACGGCTTCCTGAATCCGGAGGAAAGCCGGATGACGATGTATTCCTGGTCCCGGGACGCGCTCTCCGACTGCGGGATTTCCCCCCGCCCGGGGGAATTCGAGCTCGCCGGCGCCGGAATCTGGGCCGAGGCGGTCCGACAGCGGCGGGTGGTGATCGTGAACGACTACGCGGCGGACCACCCGGGCAAGAAGGGGCTGCCGGAGGGGCATGTCCCCCTCACCCGGGTCTTGATGGTGCCCGTCTTCGGCCACAACCGGATCGTCGCCATCGTCGTGGCGGCGAACAAGGAGACCGATTACGACGACGAGGATGTCCGGCAGCTGGAGGCGTTCGCCTCCGGCGTCCAGCTCATCATCGAGCAACGCAGGATGGAAAGCGCGCTGCGCGATTCGGAGCGGGCGTGCCGGCTGCTGTCGCGCCAGGTCATCGACGCGCAGGAGAAGGAGCGGAAGTGGCTGGCCTACGAGATTCACGACGGCATCGGTCAGTCGCTGGCCGCCATGAAATACCGCGCGGAGGGGTGCGTCCGGATGGCCGGGGGCGCCCTGCCCGCGACTGCGGGGGAGCTGAATGCCCTGGTCGGGATGATCCGGGACGCGATCGACGAGGTGCGCAGGATCCAGAACGACCTGCGCCCTGCGTACCTGGACGTGATGGGGCTGCTCGAAACGATGGCCGATTTCTGCGAAAATTTCCGCGCGACCTACAAGGGGGCGGAGGTCTCCCTGAACGTCGGCATCACCGAGCCGGAGATTCCCGACGCCCTGAAGGTGCCGATCTTCCGCATTCTCCAGGAAGCGATGAACAACGCCGCCAAGCACAGTCGTGCCGACCGGATCGCCGTCGGGATCGCCAAGGGGGAACGGATCGAACTGAGGATCTCGGATAACGGGGCCGGGTGCGACCCCGGGGAAACGTCCTCCCCCGGCGGGCAGGGAAGGAACCTGGGGCTATTCAGCATGAGGGAAAGGGCCGAACTGAGCGGCGGCATGCTCCAGTTCAGGTCCGCCCCCGGATCGGGGACCGAGGTCTGGGCCTCCTGGCCCGTTCCCGATGCTTAAACCTCCCCCGGCCGGGAGGCGCGGATGACCCGGATCAGGGCGGCGACCGGCTCGTTTTTGCCGAGGCATGAGGCCGCGCCGGCCCGGCGCATGGCCTCGGCGAGGTTTCCGGACGGATTGAGGGTATAACCGATCACCCGGGTTCCGGGCTGAGCCAGGGCGATCCGCCGGGTCGCCTCGATGCCGTCGAGCACCGGCATCTGCACGTCCATGACGATCACGTCCGGGCGGAGTTCGCGGGCAAGGTCCACCGCCATCCGCCCGTCGGAGGCCTCCCCCACCACCTCCAGGCTCTCCTCCCGTTCCAGGACGCGGGCGAGGCTTTCTCTCAGGGCCGGGTGATCGTCAGCCAGTAGAATCCGGATAGGTCTGCCCATTTTTTCGAGCCCCGAAATTGTCCATGAGCGTGAGCGGCAGCCTCATTATGTCCGCAGGGGGTGCCGGGGGGTATCGGGGTTTTTCCTATCAGGGGGGTATAAAACCCTGAGGGGCGGGCCGGAAGCGTGCCCGGGGACTCAGGGTTCGAGCGGGGTCAGGCCTTCGCGGACCGCGTACTTCGTCAGTTCGGCGACGCTGTGAATATCGAGCTTCTCCATGATCTTCTGGCGGTGGACCTCGATCGTCTTCACGCTCAGGTTGAAGGAATAGGCGATCTCCTTGGTCGACTTCCCCTCGGCCAGGAGCTGCAGCACCTCGCGCTCCCGGGGGGAGAGGGGGGTGGCGGGCGTTTCGGTCTGGAAGATCTTCTGCACGTAATCGTTGCGCAGGACGGTGGCGACCTGGGGGCAGAGGTAGGTCTCGCCCGAGAGTACCGCCCGGATGGCGGAGAGTACTTCGTCGAAGTCGCAGTCCTTCAGCAGGTAGCCCGAAGCCCCCGCCTTGAACACGTCGGCGACGAATTTCTGCCCCGAATACATCGAGAGGATGATGACCTTCGCCCCGGGGGAATGGCCGATGATCTGCCGCGTGGCCTCGATGCCGTTCATGTCGTGCATGGAGATGTCCATGAGGACGACATCGGGGGAATGTTCGCGGCAGAGCCGGACCGCGGTCCGGCCGTCTTCCGCCTGGGCCACGACCTCGATGCCGGGTTCGCTTTCCAGCAGGCCGCACATGCCCGAGCGGAGGATCTTGTGGTCGTCGGCGAGCACGACCCTGACCGTTTTGCGCCCGGTCCCCCTCCGCTCGTCCGATTGCATGGTGCCGGTCATAGGGCCTGTGTCTTCCTGGTTCAGAACGGCGTTTACGGCTGATTGATTATAATACCTCCCGCATTCCCCCGCAAAGCCGCAACGGACCCCGCACCCTGTCACCCCCGGGTTAGGGATTTTGGAAGCCCCGTATAGGGGAACCCCTGATTGTGACCGACGTCACGCAAATCATACATTAGCCTCACGACAACACCGGCATCGGGCCGGTGGTACCGGGACATGGGTTCCTGAATGAAACAGCGGATAGGGTCCTCAAACATGAAGCCAAGGGTTGCCGCGGCTTCCATACCCAGGCAACACGGAGTGGATTTGGCATTCACAGGCGTGGATGAAAGGAGAAACCGAATGAAGAGGCACAAGGAGTGGATATCTGTGCGCCTCCTCTTTTTGGCGCTGCTGGCGCTCGCGCTGGGTGCAAGCCAGGCGTATGCGCAGCCGACGGCCCAAAAAGAAAAGAAAGTCACCTATAGAGGCGGGAAACTGACGACCCAGGAGCAGAAGGCGGCCGCGGAACGTGCGGCCGAGATCGGCCTGTTACCGGGCGCCGCCGCCCTGGAAAGCGCCGCGGCGCCCGAAGGGATCGAAGGCCCCGGCGGGGTTCCCCACTATTTCGGCCCCTACGGCAACTGGGCCTTCAGCCCGCTGCCGAAAGGAGAGATCGGGTCGATCACGGTCGACAGCGGCGGGAGCGGCTACGGCGCCCCCACCGTGGAGATTAAGGATGTGTACGGCACCGGCTCCGGCGCCACCGCGTCGGCTGTATTGAATGGGGGGGCCATTGAAAGCATCACCGTCGACAGCGCGGGGAGCGGGTACACCGCCCCGATCGTCGTGATCGCCGACGCCACCGGGACGGGGGCGGAAGCGACCCCCATCCTCGCCAATGTTTCCGGCGGCATCCGCAAGTTCATCAACCGCCTGCCCGGACTCGGATCCGGCGCGGCGAACGACCTCGGGCAGTTCATCCCGGTCGGGGTTCCGGAAACCACAGACCGGTTCAGCGGCCAGATGGCCGACTACTACGAAATCGCGCTGGTCGAGTACGAGGAACAGCTGCACTCGGACCTGCCGCCGACCCGGCTGCGGGGCTACGTGCAGATCGTTCCGGA
>JAFGSS010000210.1 GCA_016934555.1 Acidobacteriota bacterium
ACCGTTCGGTGGAGGATTTCGAGAATCCCCTGGATCGTGCAGACCGGCTGCAGCGGGTGGATGTCCCGGAACCAGGAGGCGACCTCATCGTTGATCTTGGGATTGTACTTCATCGTGCACGACCCCAGGGGATAGAAGCCGAGGTCGACCGCGTGGTTGCGGTGCGAGAGCCGGGTATAGTGGCGGACGGCGGCGGGCTCGGAGACCTCGGGGAGGGGGGCGGGTGTTTCCCGCAGCAGCCGCTGCCCGAAAATCGTCTCGAGGTCCGTCTCGGGGACGTCGCATTCGGGTGCCCGGTAACCCGTTCTGCCCGGGCGGGACTGCTCGAAAATCAGCGGTTCGGTCATGCGATCACCTTTCGGATCAGGTCCACGTAGCGGTCCATTTCGGCCCGCGTCCTCTTTTCGGTCACGGCCACCAGCATCCGGTTCGGGTCCCCGCCGCCGAATTCGTCGAGCGGGACCCCGGCCAGGACCCCCTCCCCGAGCAGGGCATCGGCCGCCTTCCGCGCGGGGCAGGGGAGGTCGAGGACGAACTCGTTGAAATAGGGGCGCTCGTAGGCGAGGCGGGCCGGGGTTTCGGCGGCGATGCGCCCGGCGAGGTAGTGCGCCTTGTGCACGTTCTGGCCGGCTATCCGGCGCACTCCTTCCCGCCCGACCACGGTCAGGTAGGCGGCGACGGCCAGGGCCGCCAGCGCCTGGTTGGTGCAGATGTTGGAGGTCGCGCGCTCGCGCCGGATGTGCTGCTCGCGCGCCTGCAGGGTCAGCACGAACGCCCTCGCCCCTTCGCTGTCCACCGTTTCGCCCACGATCCTTCCGGGCATGAGGCGCATCAGGCTCCTGGCCGCGGCGATGTATCCGACCCCCGGCCCGCCGAAATTCTGCCCGAGGCCGAAGGGCTGTCCGTCCCCCACGGCGATGTCGGCTCCCCATTCCCCCGGGCTTTTCAGGATCCCGAGCGACATCGGGTTCGCCGAAACGATCAGGAGCGCGCCGGTCCTGCCGAGGCGGGCTGCGAGGCCGGTCAGATCCTCCACGATGCCGTACCGGTTCGGACTCTGTACCAGCAGGCACGCCAGGTCCCCCCCCTCGATCCTCGCGAGTCCGCTCCAGTCTGTCGTCCCTTCCGATTCGGGCAGGCGCGCGATCTCGGCCCCGGAACCGGAGAAAAAGGTTTCGAGGACCGCGAGCGCGTGGGGGTGCACGAGGGGGGAGACCCCGATGACGCCCGCCCCTTTGTTCGCGTTGCGCGCCATGGCGCAGGCTTCCGCCGCGGCCGTGGCCCCGTCGTAGAGCGAGGCGTTCGCCACCGGCAGGCCGGCGAGGAGCGTGATCATGGTCTGGTACTCGTAGATCGCCTGCAGCATCCCCTGCGAGGCCTCGGCCTGGTAGGGGGTGTAGGAGGTGGCGAACTCGGTTCTCCCCGTCACGAAGGGGACGATCGAGGGGATCAGGTGGTCGTAGCACCCGGCGCCGAGGAACGACACGCAGGTCCGGTCGGCTTTCCTGAGGCGCTCGAACTCCCGGTAGACCCCGGTTTCGCAGAGCCCCGGGGGGAGGTCGGGCACGCCGGAGGCGCGCAGTTCCTGAGGGATGTCCGCAAAGAGGTCCTCGAGACTCTCCACGCCGATGACGCCGAGCATGCGCGCGACATCCTCGGGGGTGTGGGGGAGATAGGAGAAGATGTTCATGGGCGTTGTCCCTTTCCCCGGGTGGAGACCGCCGCCCCGTCGGTCCGGGGTCCCGTTCCCCGGCGGTAGAAGGGGAGGGGGCGCGCCCCGGCCCGTTTCCACCGGCCGCGGATGTCGATCTCGTACTCCGGCTCTTCCGATGCGTCCCGGCGCACCAGCGCCATGGCGCCGAAGATGCCGACGGTGGGGCATTTCCCCCCGCTCGTGACCCGTCCGATTTCGTCCCCCCCCAGCCGGACGGCATGCAGCGTCCGCGCCACCGCGGCGTCGATCATTTCGAGCCCGATCCGCTTTCGGGCCGCCCCGTCCCGGGCCACGGCCTCGAGCGCCCCCCTTCCGGAAAAATCCCCCTTGTCCAGGTCGACGAAGCGTCCGAGCCCGGCTTCGAGGGGGTTGATGTCCGGGCCCAGTTCCTGTCCATAAAGCGGCATCCCGGCTTCGAAGCGGAGGGTGTCGCGGGCCCCGAGCCCGCACGGAATCAGGCCGAGGGGGGCCCCGGCCTCCAAAAGCGCGCCCCAGAGGGCGGGGGCGTCGGGGGCGTCCACGAACAGCTCGAACCCGTCCTCCCCGGTGTACCCCGTGCGCGAGACCAGGGCGGGGATCCCCGCGATGCGGGTTTCGGGGAGAAAATGATACTTTCCAAGGCCCGCGAGGTCCGCGTCGCAGCGCGCGGCCAGGATCTCGAGCGAAGCCGGCCCCTGCAGCGCGAGCTGCGCGGTCCGGAGAGTCGCGTCCTCGATTTCGGGGAGGGCGCGGCCGGAGCGGGTCCAGGGGTTCGGCCCGGCGAACCACTCGAGGACGCGCGCGCGGTTGGCGGCGTTGACCACCAGGTCGAACGAGCGCTCCCCCAGCCTGCAGGCAACGATGTCGTCGATGCAACCCCCGTCCCCGGCGCACAGAAGCGAATAGCGGCACCGGCCGGAATCGGCCCCCGGCAGGGAGTTGGTGGCCAGCCAGTCGACATAGGCCGCGGCGTGCGGGCCCCGGACCCGGATCCGTCCCATGTGCGAGACGTCGAACAGCCCGGCGGCGCGCCGGACCGCGTGGTGTTCCGCCACGATTCCCCGGTCGAAGTGGAGCGGGAGCCGCCAGCCGGCGAAATCGACGATCCTGGCGCCGGGGAGGTGGGCGTAGCATTCATGGAGCGGTGTCTGGTTCATGTCGCGTCTCCGCACAGAAAGGTGAAGCTATCATAACCGGATCGGGGTCAAAAAAGCGACAGGCTCGGGGGGCATTTCCGACAAAGGGAGCGCTTGCGGAGGACGGGGCTTTTAGAGGATACTATGCAAAATTCCGGGTGTCGCAACGGTTTCGGGCCCGGAGACGGAATCAGCCGGAGGAGCATCCCCATGAGGTGTCGCATCGATCACCGCCCGGTCCTGTTATGTCTTTTTGCCGTTTTCCTATCCGCCGGGTTGGGAAGAGGTGCCGCAGCCCAAGATCTTTCGGGCGACTTCACGATGCATTCCCGGACCACCGGATCCGGGATGGGGGCTTCCGACTCCACCGCCACCGAGTATTTCGGCAGGAGCGCCATGCGCACCCGCACCGAGGGGGGTGACGACAGCATCATCCGCTTCGATGAAAAGAAGATCCTCACGCTCGATCACCGCACGAAAACCTACTCCGAGGTGACCTTCGATCAGCTCCAAACGATGCTCGACCGGGCGGGGGAGGCGCTGGAGGAACACGGGGAGGAGATGGAGACGGTCAAGAAGATGATGGGGCTCGCGGACATGTCCATCACGGTCACCGAAGCGGGACCGGGCGAAACGATCGCGGGATACCCGACCGCGAAATACCTCCTCCGCGGGCCGATGGAGATCGAAATCCACGCGGCCACGGATCTGCGGATCCCCCCTGCTTATTACGACATGATGAAGCTCCGGGCGCCGGACAACCCGGTACTCGACATGAAGAAGCTGATCGATGAGATGAAGAGGATCGAAGGCTTCCCCCTCAAGACCGTGACGACCATGAAAATGATGAACATGGAGATGAAGACGACCAGGGTGGTCACCTCGATCGAGAAGGGGGCGATCCCCGCCGCCGTTTTCGAGATTCCCGCCGGCTACCGGCGCGTCCAGGCGGACCGGGAGGAGTAACCCCTTGCCCTGCTTCCGGAAAGAAACCGATACCTTCAGGAAACCCATTTGATGGCGGGCGCTATGACGACAAGTCGCGAGCAGAAAATTCTCTTCGGGCATCCCGTGGGGCTGTACACGCTGTTCTTCGCCGAAATGTGGGAGCGCTTCTCCTATTACGGCATGCGGGCGCTGCTGGTCTTTTACATGATCAAGGGGTTCCTCAACTTCACCGACGGCCGCGCCTATGCCATTTACGGGGCCTATACGGCGCTGGTTTACGCCACCCCCTTCATCGGCGGCATGCTGGCGGACCGGCTCCTGGGGGCGCGGCGCGCGGTCGTGATCGGCGGCCTGCTCATGGCGATGGGCCACCTGATGATGACGGTGGAGCACGAACTGGCGTTTTTCTTCGCCCTGGCCCTCCTTATCTGCGGCAACGGCTTCTTCAAGCCCAACATCTCCACCATCGTCGGCTCCCTGTACGACATCAAGAGCCACAAGCGGGACGGCGGCTTCACCATCTTCTACATGGGCATCAACCTCGGCGCCGCGATGTCGCCGCTGCTCTGCGGCTACATCGGGGAAACCTACGGATGGCATTACGGCTTCGGGCTGGCCACGATCGGGATGCTGATGGGCCTGGCCGTCTTCGTCGCCCCGATCCG
>JAFGSS010000211.1 GCA_016934555.1 Acidobacteriota bacterium
CGGTCCGGGCGGCTCCATTTCTTGTTTTGGTGTCTTGGGTGCTCATGGTTTTCCTCCGTCGGTTGGATCCTACGAACACAGTATACCGCGGGACGCGGCGAAAATCGGGGTTTGTGCGCCGGGGCCCCGTGCGGTAATCTGACGGCCGGGGAGCATCCGGGAGAACCGGTCCCGAGGAAGGAAACCATGGCGGCATTGAAGGGATTTCAGAAGACGTACCTCAGGGGGCTGGCCCACGAGCGCAAGCCGATCGTCATGATCGGAAAGGAGGGGCTCGTCCCGGGGGTCGTCGAATCGGTGAAGGACGGCCTCGCGCGCCACGAACTCGTCAAGGTCCGGTTCGTCAGCTGCAAGGAGAAGGAGCAGAAGGAGGCACTGGCCGCCCGGCTCCTGGAGGAGACGGGGGCGGAGCGGGTCGGGATGGTGGGGCACACGCTCCTCCTCTACCGGCGCCAGGACGACGAGCGGAAGCGCCGGATCGAGCTGCCGACCCGGTAGCGGCGGGCGGGGCCCCCCTCCTTTGACAAAGGGCCGGGTTTGACTTATACATGGAGAAAAGCTGGATTCCGGACCGAAACCTCAACCGGGAGCTGATCGCCATGACCCGCATCGTTTCGATTCTGTTCTGGATAGGTCTCGTCGCCACTACGGCCCAGGCGCAGTATTTCGGGCAGAACCGGGTCCGGTACCGGACCCCCGATTTCAAGGTCCTGAAGACCGATCACTTCGATATCCACTACTACGACGACCACGAGGCGGCCGCCGTCGACTTCGGCCGGATGGCCGAGCGCTGGTACGCGCGCCTGGGTGCCGTCCTGAACCACGAGCTCTCCTCGCGGCAGCCCATCATCCTCTACGCCAGCCACACCGATTTCCGGGGGACCACCGTGATCGGCAACGAGATCGGGGAGACGACGGGGGGCGTGACGGAAGGGCTGCGGCGCCGGATCGTGATGCCGCTCGCGGGCCCGCTCGGGGACACCGACCACGTGCTCGGCCACGAGCTGGTGCACGCCTTCCAGTTCGACATCTCCTCGCGCACGAGCACCCTCGGCGGCAGCGGCATCCCCACCGCGCTGATGCTCCCCCTCTGGTTCGTGGAGGGGATGGCCGAATACCTGACGATCGGGGCGGCGGACCCGCACACGGCCATGTGGATGAGGGACGCGGTCCTGCGGGGGGAACTCCCCGCGGTCTCCGAACTGGACGATCCCGAATACTTCCCCTACCGCTGGGGGCAGGCTTTCTGGAGCTACGTGGCGGGTCGGTACGGCGACCAGGTGATTGGTGAGGTCCTGAAGGCGGCCGCGAGCGACGGGAACGCGCAAGGGGCCATCGCCGCGGTGCTCGGGATCGGCATCGAAGAGCTCGGCCGGGACTGGCACGCCGCGCTGGAATCGGCCTGCCGCCCCGTGCTCCAGGCGACGATCCCGCTCGACCCGGCGCGCGAACTGATCGGAAAAGAGCGGGGGGGTGCGATCAACGTGAGCCCCTCACTGAGCCCGGACGGCGCCTGGGTGGCCTTCTTTTCGGAAAAAAACCTGTTCTCGATCGACCTCTTTCTCGCCGACGCCCGGACGGGCCGGATCCGGCGCACCCTGACCCGGACGGTGCTCGACCCCCACTTCGACAGCCTGCAGTTCGTCAACGCGGCCGGCGCCTGGAGCCCCGACGGGCGGGAGTTCGCCTTCGGGAGCGTGCGCTCCGGCCGGCCGGAGGTCTCGATCTACAACCTGGCCGCGGACAAGGTCACCCGCCGGCATCGGCTGGCCGACGTCTCCGATCTTTTCAGCCTCTCCTGGGCGCCCGACGGGGGCTCGATCGTGTTCTCGGGCATGGAGAACGGGTATACCGACCTGTTCGTGCTCGACCTGGGGCGGGGGACCACCCGGCGGCTGACGGACGACGCGTACTCGGCGCTGCACCCGGCCTGGTCGCCCGACGGCCGCTCCATCGTGTTCTCGACCGACCGCTTCAGCTCCGACCTCTCCCTCCTCTCCTTCGGCGACCTGTGCCTCGGCCTGATCGACGTCGCGAGCGGGGAGATCCGGCCGGTGGACGCCTTCCCGTCCGGAAAGCACCTGGGGGCGCAGTGGAGCGCGGACGGCGGCGAGCTCTTTTTCCTCTCCGACCGGGACGGGATCTCCAACGTGTACCGGCTGAACCTCCAGAGCGGCGACATCCGCCAGTTGACGCGCCTGCAGACGGGGGTGAGCGGCATATCGAAGTGGAGCCCCGCCTTCTCGGTGGCGACGCGGGCCGGGCGGCTGGTCTACAGCGCCTACACCGGCGGGGACTACGCCCTATACCGCCTCGAGGGGGAGGAGGCGCTGGCGGGGGGCCCGGTGGATGAAGCCGTGGCCGCGCTGGGGGCGGGGGTCCTTCCCCCCCGGGAGCGCGGCAGGGAAGTGATCCGGCCCTACCTGGCCCAGCCCACGGCTGGGCTTGCGCCCCCGGCCGGGTTCGAGAAGACCGATTACGAGCCCAGCCTGGGGCTCGACTACGTGGCCCCCCCCTCCGTCAGCGTCGGGTTCAGCAACTTCGGGTCGATGGTCGGCGGGGGGATCGGGTTCTACTGGAGCGACCTGCTCGGGCACCACAACCTGATGACGGCGTTGCAGACCGCCACGACCATCGACGGCGGCAATTTTCTGAACAGCCTCTCGGGCATCGTCGCCTACGAGAACCAGAAATCGAGGTGGAACTGGGGCCTGAGCGGCGGGCAGGTGCCTTACCTGACCGGAGCGTACGGCCGCACCTTCGAAACGATCGGGGGGGAGCCTTACGTGCTCGACCGGACGGTGCGCTATTGGGAGATCTCGCGCCAGGCCGCCTTGACACTCGCGCGCCCCGTGAGCCGCGCCCGGCGCTTCGAATTCTCCGGCGGGTTCCAGAACATCTCCTACGACGCGGAAGGGACGATCGAGGCCTACTCGGGGGTGACCGGGGAGTTTCTGGGTGAGGATCGGTACGATATCGACACCCCCGACTCCCTCAACCTGGGGATCGGGAGCGCGGCGATGGTCTACGACACCTCCGTGTTCGGCGGCACCAGCCCCGTCATGGGGGAGCGCTACCGCCTGGAGGCGGGGATATCGGGGGGCTCGCTAAATTTCTCGACCCTCCTGGTGGATTACCGCAGGTACGCGCGGATCGCGGGGCCTCTGAGCCTGGCCGGGCGCGTCCTCCACTACGGGCGGTACGGCGGCGATTCGGAGGACGGGCGCCTCAGCGAACTCTCGCTCGGCTATCCGTCGCTCGTCCGGGGCTACGAACCGGGGTCCTTCTCGCCGAAGGAGTGCACCCAGGGGACGGGCGGGGAGCTCTCCTGCCCCACTTTCGACCGCATCTTCGGGAGCCGGATGCTGGTGGGGAACGTGGAGGCGCGCCTGCAGACGCTGGGGCCGCTCGGCATCATCCCCAGCCGCGCCTTCCCGCCGGTCGAGACCGCCGTCTTCTACGACGCGGGCCTGGCCTGGCGCTCGAAGAAGATCTCGAGCGCGCTCGGGATCCCGCGCCGCCCCGTCTCGAGCTGGGGCGGCTCCCTCCGGTTCAACGCCCTGGGTTTCTTCATCGCCCAGCTCAGCTACGTCCACGCCAACGACCGTCCCCAGCGGCGCTGGGGGTGGGAGTTTTCGATCATCCCCGGCTTCTAGACGCCCCCGGGCGCGCCGGACGGGAGAAACGAATGAACGTCCAGATTTTCGGCACCATGAAGTGCCGCGACACGAAGAAGGCGCAGCGCTATTTCCAGGAAAGGCGCATTCCGTTCCAGTTCGTCGACCTCGCGCGCAAGGGACTGAGCAAGGGGGAGCTCGGCGCCATCGGCTCGGCGGTGGGGTTCGACAACCTCATCGACCGGGAGGGGCGGGCCTACGAGGAACGGAACCTCAAGTACGTCGTCCACGACGTCGCCGAGCAGCTGCTGGGAGACCCGCGTCTCCTGAAGACCCCCATCGTGCGAAACGGCCGCGCGGCGACGGTGGGGTACCGGCCGGAGAGGTGGAAGGAGTGGGCCTAGCGCCCGCCGGATCGCGCCGAATCGCGTACCCGATGTAGGAGATCGAGAGGTCGCGGCTCGGGCCGAAGGCGAGGCGGCGGCCCAGTTCCTGGAAGGAGATTTTGCCGCGGGCGCGCCGGTGCAGGGCGAGGAGGGCCCACAGCGGATGGCAGTGGGGGGAGAGGCCCCGCATCTCCCCCGGCAGAAAATGGTTCCTTGCGAGCATCCGTTTCAGTTCCCGGGGCTTGATGAAGTTCCGGTAGGCGTGGGTGCCGGGGGGCACGAACGCCGTAGCGCGCCAGCGCTGCATGGCGCCGATGACGGCGATGTGGCTCCGGAGGGTGCGGTTGATGGTGTCGAAAAAGAAGAGGCCGCCGGGGCGGAGGACGCGCGCGATTTCGGCGATGACGGCGTCGGGGCCGTCGACGTGCTCGAGGACGTCGCAGCAGGCGGCCAGATCGAAGGAGGCTGGCGGGAAGGGGAGGCGCTCGGCCCGGCCGGTAACGTAATCGATCGCGAGTTTCGACGCGGCGGCGTGCCGGCGCGCGGCCGCGAGCGATTCGGGGGCGGCGTCGAGCCCGGTGACGCGGCAGCCCGAGCGGGCGAACTCCTCGGACAGGTATCCGCCGCCGCAGCCGACGTCGAGAAGGGTCGGCGCCCCCTGGCCGGCCGGAGGGCGGGCCTCGAGGATGCGGCGAAACCAGGCGGAGCGGGCGGGGTTGATGAAATGGCGGATGGTGCTGAAGGCGCCGTCGTCCTCGTCCCACCAGGAACCGGCCCGGTTGCGGTAAAGCGAATTGTCCACGCTGTTTCTCGTCATGGTCGCGATCGTTCCGGCTTTCCGGTTCCGGCTTTTGGCCTTGGCCCGTCCGTCAACTGTAGTAAAATCCAGCCCGGACATTCAAGCCGGCAGCGAAGGCCGGCGGAGACAATATGAAGGTATTCGATCGATTTCACGTCTATCTCTGGAACGGGCGGGACAACAACTGCAACAGCTGCCTGTTTGCCGGCGTGCTTCCGGGCGGGCGGCATGTGCTGGTCGACCCCGGGCACATCCTCACTCCCTCGACGGGGGAGCCGGCGCTCGAGCGGCTCCTCGCGGAGATCGGGCGCGACGGCCTGGACCCATCGGCCATAGACCTGGTGATCCTCACCCACGGGCACCCCGACCATGTCGAGGGGGCCGTGGAACTCCGGCGGCTGGGGGCGAAGGTGGCCATGCACCGGGAGGACGAAGCGATCTTCCGGCGGCTGGGTGGGGAGGTGGACCTCTACCTCCAGGACGGGACACTCGAACTGGGCGCCGAATGCCGGCTCGAGGTGCTCCATTCGCCCGGGCACTCCCCGGGGCACGTCACCCTCTACTGGCCCGAACGGAAGGTCCTCGTTGCCGGGGACTGCGTTTTCTACCGCAGCACCGGGAGGACCGACTTTCCCGGCGGGAGCCCGGACCAGCTCTTTTCCAGCATCGGGCGGATGGCGGCGCTCGACGTCGAGGAGCTGCTGTGCGGGCATCCTTACGGGCATTCGGGCTTCCTCCGCGGCCGCGAGGAGGTCCGGGAGAACTTCGAGTACATCCTCAGATATCTTTAGGGAGATCGTTTTGGAGGACGAAGGGATCAAGAGCGCGCTGGAACTCGCCATGGAGCGGGTATCGAAACTGCCCGGACTCTCCGCGGAGGAGATCGCCCGGCAGCGGGAGAAGGAGTTCCGCCCGCTCGGGGAGGCGATCGGGCACAGGTACCTCGAGGGGATCCTCGCGGCGCAGGAACTGGCGCCCGAAGCAGGGCGGCACGAGGGGGACGCCGGGCGCATCGTGCGCCGGGGGCTCGTCGACTCCCTCTCCGGGGCGATCGGGCCTGAGAACCGGGCGGCGGCCGAACGGGCGCTGGCGGGGCTCCTCGCCCTGGCGGGGAAGGATGAGGACGGGGAGGCGGCCGCCGAGTGGGCGCGGTTGCTGGGAGAATACGAAGAGAGGCGGGCCGCCCTGGCGGAGGAGCAGGCTGCGGGGGCACGCAAACGGCTTGCGAAGCTCGGGATTTCGGGTTCGGCGGTGGTGCCGGTGATGGAGCGGGACGAAGAATATCGGAGGGCACTCGAGGGGGTGCGGCGGGAGTTCGAGCCGGCGCTCGAGCGGTTGCGCTCCCGGTTGCGGCGGGAGGCGGAAGGAGCCCGGTAGGGGGCGTTTCAGAATCCTCTGAAACGCCCCCCGTTCGGGTGGGCTGGATCAGGCGAGGTCGAACCGGTCCAGGTTCATCACCTTGGTCCAGGCGGCCACGAAGTCGCGGACGAACTTTTCCCCGGCGTCGTCGCAGGCGTAGACCTCGGCGATCGCCCGGAGCTGGGAGTTCGAGCCGAAGATCAGGTCGACCCGGGTGGCGGTCCAGCGCAGGTCGCCCGTCTTGCGGTCCCGCCCCTCGTAGACGTCCTCCCCGACCGGTTTCCACTCGGTCCCCATGTCGACGAGGTTCACGAAGAAGTCGTTGGTCAGGGTTTCCGGCCGGCGGGTGAAGACCCCGTGCTTCGACTGCTTGTAGTTGGCGCCCAGCACCCGCAAACCGCCCACCAGGACCGTCATCTCGGGCGCCGTCAACCGGAGGAGCTGGGCCTTGTCCACCAGCATCTCCTCGGCCGAAACGGCGTAGCGCTTCTTCTGGTAGTTGCGGAACCCGTCCGCTTTCGGCTCGAGCACGTCGAAGGCTTCCACGTCGGTCTGCTCCTGGGAGGCGTCGGTGCGCCCCGGGGTGAAGGGGACGGTGAGGTCCTGTCCCGCCTTCCTGGCCGCCTGCTCGACGGCCGCGCACCCGCCCAGGACGATCAGGTCGGCCAGGGAGACCTTTTTGCCGCCGGAGGCGGAGGCGTTGAACTCCCCGCGGATCTTCTCGTACGTCTTGAGCGTTCCGGCCAGCCGCTCGGGCTCGTTCACTTCCCAGTCCTCCTGGGGGGCGAGCCGGATGCGGGCGCCGTTGGCCCCGCCGCGGTAGTCGGAGCCGCGGAAGGTGAAGGCAGACGCCCAGGCGGTCGAGACCAGTTCCGCAACGGAAAGGCCCGAGGCCAGGATTTTGGCCTTGAGGGCGGCGATATCCTTCGCGTCGACCAGCGGGTGGTCGACGTCGGGGACCGGGTCCTGCCAGATCAGTTCCTCGGCCGGCGCTTCCGGGCCGAGGTAGCGGGAGCGGGGGCCCATGTCGCGGTGGGTCAGCTTGAACCACGCGCGGGCGAAGGCGTCGGCGAACTCCGCGGGGTTGGCCAGGTAGCGGCGCGCGATCTTTTCATAGACCGGGTCGAATTTGAGCGAAAGGTCCGCCGTGGTCATCATGGGGCGGTTTTTTTTGGAAGGATCGTGGGCGTCGACGACCATGTCCTCCTCGTCGACATCCTTGGCCAGCCAGATGTAGGCCCCCGCGGGGCTCTTGAGGAGCTCCCACTCGTATTTGAAGAGGACCTTCAGGTAGCCCATGTCCCACGTCGTCGGGTTCGGCTTCCAGGCGCCCTCCAGACCGCTGCCGATCGCGTCCCCCCCCTTACCGCTCTTATAGGTGCTCTTCCAGCCCAGCCCCTGCTGCTCGACCGGGGCGGCTTCGGGCTCCGGCCCCACGTGGGTCGCGGGACCGGCGCCGTGGCACTTGCCGAAGGTGTGCCCGCCGGCGACCAGGGCGACGGTCTCCTCGTCGTTCATGGCCATGCGGGCGAAGGTCTCGCGGACGTCCTTGGCGGAAGCCGCGGGGATCGGCTGACCGTCGGGCCCTTCCGGGTTGACGTAGATCAGCCCCATCTGCACGGCGGCCAGGGGGTTTTCCAGGTCCCGGTCACCGCTGTAGCGGCTCTTGGGCTTGTCGCTCGTGGCCAGCCACTCCTCCTCGGCTCCCCAGTAGATGTCTTCTTCAGGCTCCCAGACGTCCACGCGCCCCCCGGCGAAGCCGAAGGTCTCAAACCCCATCGACTCGAGGGCGCAGTTTCCGGCCAGGACCATCAGGTCGGCCCAGGAGATCTTCCGGCCGTATTTGCGCTTGACGGGCCAGAGGAGGCGGCGCGCCTTGTCGAGGCCGACGTTGTCGGGCCAGCTGCCCAGCGGCGCCAGGCGCTGACTGCCCGAACCGGCGCCGCCGCGCCCGTCGTGGGTGCGGTAGGTGCCGGCGCTGTGCCACGCCATGCGGATGAAGAGCGGCCCGTAATGACCCCAGTCGGCGGGCCACCACTCCTGCGAGTCGCGCATCAGCGCGAAAAGGTCTTTCTTTACGGCCCCGAGGTCGAGGGTCTTGAACTCCTCGGCGTAGTTGAAGTCGGCCCCCATCGGGTTGGCCATCGGGGAGTGCTGGTGCAGGATCCGGAGGTTCGGCTGGTCGGGCCACCAGTCGCGGACCGATTTGCCTCTGCCCGTCATCGGTTTTTGCTTATGGCCCGTTACCGGGCATTTGCTTTCCTCGCTCATAGATCTTTTCCCCTCCCTTGTTTTTTCGCGCCCGGATCGTCGCATGCGGCGCATTGAATGCAGAGTCCCCGGACCTCCACCTGGATGCTTTCGGCGTGGCCGAGGGTTTTTACCGAATCCGGCAGGTCGAGACTGTCGAACGCGTCGCTGTGGATGTCGCGCGTCAGCCCGCACCGGGTGCAGACAAAATGATGATGACGGCCGAGGTTGGCGTCGAAGCGCGCCCGCTCCCGCGAGAGCCCGAGGGTCGTGACGAGCCCGAGATCCTCGAGCCACCAGAGGGTCCGGTAGACGGTGTCGAGCGACACGGTCGGTATCCGGCGCCTCACCCCGTGAAACACCCGCTCAGCGTCGGGGTGGTCGCCCGATTCGAGGACTTCCCGGAAAATCTCGAGGCGCTGGTGCGTCAGCTTCGCCCCCCGGCTGTGGCACACCTGCTCGAAACTCTCGATACGCCGCTGCACGTCGTCCTGGGTGACTTTCACGAGGAAATCCTAGTTAGGAATTGAATCCTGATTAGAGAGTATATCCTTCCGCCGGACTGAATTCAACGAAAAAGGGGGGAGCCTGCCAGCCCGATTCCATTCCGTAAGGGACCGTGGTCAGCAGCGCCTCGATCTGGCGGATCCGGCCCTCCTCGATCTTGAAGATTTCGGCGATCATGGAGGAGTAGGGCTGGCGCAGCATCGGGCGGCCGGGGCCTTCCCCACGGCGGCCCTACCTGGCCGAATAGCCGCCGTCGACGACCAGGTCGGCGCCCGTCACCCAGCGCGCGGCGTCCGAGAGGAGGTAGACGCAGGCGTGCGCGACGTCGTCGGGGGTTCCCAGCCCAAGCGGGTGCCGCTCCTCGAGCTTTCTCCGTTTTTCCGGATCGGCGATGTGGGGGAGGGCTTCGTTGATGGGGGTGATGACGGCGCCCGGGGAAACGGTGTTGACCCGGATCTTCCTGGGGGCCAGCTCGCAGGCGAGGGAGCGCGCCCCGGCCAGAAGCGCCCCCTTGGTCATGGAGTAGAGCGCCTTGCCCGATTCTCCGCGGCTGCCCATCACCGAGGAGATGAACAGGACGCTCCCCCCCTCCGCGGCGAAGGAGCCGGTCCTCGCGATCTCCCGGGTGAGATAGAGGGCCGAGTAGACGTTGGCGTGAAACAGCGCGTCGATCCGCGCTCGCGTCATCGAGCGCAAGGGGAGGGTGGCGGAGACGCCGGCGCAATGGACCAGGCTGTGCACCCGGCCGCACTTTTCGCCGAGGGTGCGCGCGAGGGCGATGACCGCGGCTTCGTCGGCCAGGTCGGCCGCGAAGAGGTGGTGGCCGCCCGCGGGGTCCATCGAGGCGAGCGTCCGGCCGAGCCGTTCGAGGTCGCGGCCGAGGAGGGCGACCGAGGCCCCCATGGCGGCGCAGGCGACGGCGCACTGCCGGCCGATCCCGGAGGACGCCCCGCTGACGACGACGAGCTTCCGCTCGAGGCTGAAGGGGTTCATACTTCCACCATTGCGCTGATCCGGCAGTCCACGAAGGGGACGATGGCCGACCCCCAGGTCATCCCCACCCCGAACGCGCCCAGCAGCAGTTCCCGGCGTCCCTCCATCCGGCCCGCGAGCTCGCTGACGATGGTCAGCGGGAGCGAAACCGAGGAAGTGTTGCCGTACTTCCCGATGGTGGACGGGACCTTTTCCGGGTCGAGCCCGAGCTTGCGGGCGACGTGCCCGTTGATGAAGCTGTTGGCCTGGTGCAGCACGATGTAATCGAGCCGGTCCAGGTCGCGCCCCGTGCGTGCGAGGAGGGCGCGGATGTCGCGCGGCACCTCGCGGTTGACGAAGGTGAACACGTCCGCCCCGTGCATGTACCCCTGTTCCTCGCTGCGGATGTTCCCGTACTCGTCCACCACCCGCTCCCTGACGGTCTCGGCCGAACTCGGTCGGCGGTAGCCCCCCGCGTCGATCCTGATGAGGTCGCCGCGCGATCCGTCCGAATGGAGCGAGAAGTGGGAGGCTCCGAACTTCGCGTCCCGCTCGACGAGGGCGGCCGCGCCCGCGTCCCCGAACAGGAAAGCGGTGGTGCGGTCCCTGGGGGAATAGACCTTGGAACGGGTCTCCCCGTCGAGGACCAGGCCCTTGCGCAGCCCGGATGCGAGCATCAGGGAGTAGGCCACCACCATGCCGTACAGGAAGGCGGAGCACCCCAGGTTGATGTCGAAGGCGAGGGTTGACGGGGGGAGGCCCAGGCGGTGCTGGAGGAGGACGGAGGTGGCGGGCATGCGGTAATCGGGCGTCTGGGAGATGAAGATCAGCAGGTCGATCTCCTCCCGGTCGACCCGGTTGTCGGCCAGCAGCTTTTCGGCGGCGGCGAGACAGAGGTCGGACGATGTCGTCGCATCATCCGCGAACCGCCGCTCGTAGACCCCGATTTTGTTCACGATCTCCTGGACGTCGGCAGCCGGAAAGTGCCCGGTGTACCGGTAATTGTCGATGACGGTGCGCGGGACCGCCGCCGCCAGCGCCGTGATGCCCGCCCCCTTGAAGTCCAGGTACGCCATTATGTCCCGGTCGCCGCGTCGTACACCTGCCCTACCGTGCGCAGCTCCTGGAAGTCGGCCTCCTCGAGCCGCATGTCGTAATCCTCGTCCAGCATCGCGATCAGCGACAGGTAGGCGAGCGAATCCCATTCCTCGTATTCGCGGAATTCGTCGTCCATGTGGATGTCGCGGTCCTCGAGCTGCAGGCTTTCCTTGAACCGTTCGATAAACTTCTGCTTCATGGGACTCCATCCAGAAAAGTCAAATAGCCTTCATGATTCTTGCCGGGTTTCCGAAATAAGTCACCCCGTCGCGCGTTTTCCGTATCACCACGCTCCCGGCGCCGATCCGGGTGTGCCGGCCGATGTCGATTCCCTGGAGCACCAGCGCGCGGGCGCCGAAAAAATTGCCCTCCCCTACCGTGACCGCGCCCGAAAGGCGCACCTCGGGCTGCATCACGTTGAAGCTGCCGAGTCGTACGTCGTGGCCGAGCGAAACCTCCCCGTTGAGGAGGTTGAAGTCGCCGAGCACGACGTCGCAGCTGATGCGGCAGTTGTGGCACAGGATGTTGCCTTTGCCCATCGTGACGCTCCCCCGGTCGAAAAAGAGCACGGTGGGGGCGACCAGGTTGGGGAAATGGACCAGGGGGTTGGTGATCTTCGGAACCAGGGCGCGCACCGTGTCCGGGGAGGCGATGGCCATGACCACCGCCAGCGGCCGGTCGTGACGGTTCAGGGCCCCGAGGCCGCCGATGACGCCGCCGTAGCGGTTGGATCGGCCCTCGGGCACGCCGTCGTCGAAATAGCCGATGACGTTCCAACGAGGCGCCGCCTCGTTGATAGAGCGGATGATGGCCGCCAATTCGCGGCCGAACGCTCCAAACCCGTATATGGCAAGATCCGTCATCAGGCGCTTTCCAGGCATTCGCCCCGCCGGTCCGCGGGGCAACCAGATCCCCTTATCTGTTTATATCCCTGATGCCGCGGATAGGCAATAGGTTCATCCCCGATCGGCCGTCCTCCCGCGCCGGACGGCCCGGTGGCCGGGTGCGACAACTACCCCCGTAGTATTTGATCAAATTTGGTAACATACCCCGGCGGGCACAGTATCTAATGAACGTGAAGATCAAAAAACCAACAGGCCATGCGCGCGGCGCTCTCTATCCGGGCCCGCAGCCGACCGAAGGCTCCATGCCCGGGAAGGCCCCGGTGACGTTCCTGGCCATCCCGAGGCCGTGGTTCATCTCCCTGCTCGTCATCCTGGTCGCGCCCTGGCTCGCGGTAGCCGCCTTCCTGCTCAAGCCGGAGGAGCCGCCCGACGCCCATGCACCGGACCCGGCGGTGGAAAAGCGCGTGGGGCGATGGGGGAAACTGACCCTGCTCCCCATCGTCATCGCGCCTCCCATGGAACTGGTGTTTACCGACTGGGGATTTTCGCCGCGCCCCGCCTGGTTCTTCCCCGGGACGGACGCCGAGGGGGCCCTTGCGATGCTGCGGGCGGCGGGCGTTTCCGCCGGGGATGCCGACCGGCTGCGCGGAGGGATGCGGGCGGAGCCGCGCATCGGCGGTACCCTCGTCCTGCCCGACCCGGCCTGGGTGCAGGGACTCGGGCCCGAACTGCGTGGGAGCATCTACCACCTGCTGGCGGCCAACGGCGCCAACCGCGACCAGGCGCAGGCGTTCCGGTTCCGGGGGACGAGCCCGGAGGAGTGGCTCGGGCGCGGGATGATCGAGGAGCGCACCCTGAGCCTGGTGGAGCCCCTGATCTACCGCGACGGCGGCTACATGCTCTTTTCCGACATCGAACTGGTGCGCGCGGAGATCGGTGAAGCGGAGTTGCGGCGGCTCGGCAAGGCGCTGTTCCAGCAGCGGACGTTCCTGGCGGGCCTCTCGGTGGGGGCGCCGGGCGACCTCGACGCGCTCGTGGAGTACTGGGGGCGCGGGGGGCGGCGCACCGTAATCAGGCCGCTGCTGGAATCGATCGCCCGCGGGGAGACCGAGAGGGTGGACGTGATCCACCTCCTCCCCCCGTTCGCCCGCGACCACCTCTACAACTATCCGCAACAGTCGGTGGCGGATCTCGACCGCCCCACGGTCGCCAACTGCCTCTGGACGGCGCTCAACTTCTTCTCGTCCCGGCCCGACGACCGATTTCTCGACGACGCCGTCGCCCTCCGGACCCTCCGGGAGGACTATTTCATCGTCGAGGGGGAGCTGGACCTGGGCGACATCATCGCCTTCATCGACGAGTCGGGC
>JAFGSS010000039.1 GCA_016934555.1 Acidobacteriota bacterium
CCCCGCTGAACATCCTGTTCTGGATCCTGGCCACGATCTTCATCCCCAGGTTCTGGCCCTTCTGACGGAGACCCTTTCATGGAAAGCGTGCAGCGCTTCATCACCATCGCCCGGGACGTCCTCAACACTCCCCTGGTCAAAACCGGCTCGACGCAGCTGACGCTCTGGTCGATCCTCTACCTGATCGTCCTCTTCTTTATCCTCCTCTTCGTCGCGAAGAAGGTCCGCTTCTGGCTCGCCAACCGGATCCTGGTGCGCAGCAACCTCGACCCCGGGGTGCGCGAATCGGTGGGGTCGATCGCCCGCTACCTCATCATCGTCATCGGTTTCTTCGTCATCCTCCAGACCGCCGGGATCGACCTCACGGCGCTCAGCATCCTGGCCGGCGCCGTCGGCATCGGCGTCGGTTTCGGGCTGCAGAACATCGCCAACAATTTCATCAGCGGCCTGATCATCCTGTTCGAGCGCCCGATCAAGGCGGGGGACCGGATCGAGGTGGGCAAGGTGGAGGGGGAGGTGATCTCGATCGGGGCGCGCGCCACGACCGTGGTGACCAACGACAACATCTCGGTGATCGTACCCAACTCCAGCTTCATCTCCCAGGATGTCGTCAACTGGAGCTACACCGACCGCAAGGTGCGCTTCAAGATAGGATTGAGCGTGGCCTACGGCAGCGACCCGCGCCTGGTGGAGCGCCTGCTGCTCGAGGTGGCCGGGGAGAACCCCGACGTCCTCGGGGAGCCGGAACCGGGGGTCCGCTTTCTCGAGTTCGGCGACAACGGGCTCCATTTCGAACTGCGCGCGTGGAGCACCTCGCTCCTGCACAAGAAGGGGAAACTGATCAGCGACCTGAATTTCGGCATCCACGAAAAGTTCGCGGCGCACGGCATCGAGTTCCCCTTCCCGCAGAGGGACATCCATGTCCGCACGCTGCCGCCGGACTGGCGCGGGTGAGGCGGGCGCCTACAGCAGCGTCCCCCCCAGGATGACGGCGGCCGTGGTGAAGTAGATCACCAGCCCCGTGACATCCACCAGCGTCGCCACCAGGGGAGCGGAGGCGCTGGCCGGATCGAACCCCATCCGCCGCATCACGAACGGGAGGAGGGAGCCGATCACGGTCCCGAACATCACCACCCCCACCAGGCTGACGGCCACCACCAGCGCCACCAGCATGTAGTGTTCGCCGTAGGTCTGGAACAGGCGCTGCCAGATCACGATCAGGACGAAACCGACCACGGCCAGGATCATCCCCAGCGTCAGGCCCGAAGCGATCTCCCGCCGCACCACCCGGAACCAGTCGCGCAGCCTGATTTCCCCGAGCGCCATGGCGCGCACCACCAGGGTGGACGCCTGGGAACCGGAATTGCCCCCGCTCGAGATGATCAGGGGGATGAAGAGCGCCAGCACGACGGCCCGGGCGATCTCCTCCTCGAAGCGCCCCATGGCCGAGGCCGTGAAGGTCTCCCCGACGAAGAGGGCGGCCAGCCACCCGGCCCGCTTCTTGATCATGCTGAAAAAGCCGGTGTCCAGGTAGGGGGCGTCGAGGGCCTCCATCCCGCCGTATTTCTGGATATCCTCCGTCGCCTCTTCCTGGACCACGTCGACGATGTCGTCGAGGGTGACGATCCCCTTCATGCGCCCCTCGGCGTCCACCACCGGGATGGCCGCCAGGTTGTATTCGGCAAAGAGCCGGCTGACCGACTCCTGGTCGTCGGTTTCCCCCACGGTCACCAGGTCGGTGTTCATGATGTCCCGCACCGGCGTGCCCGGCAGCGCCGCGAACAGGTCGCGGAAAGAAAGGACCCCCAGCAGGCGCCGGTCCGGGTCGGTCACGTAGACGTACTGCACCGTCTCGGCGTGCTCGCGCGTCTGGCGCCGCAGGTAGCTGATCGCCTCGTCGGCCGTCATTCCCGCCCGCACGCGGGCGTAACGGGGGTTCATCAATCCGCCCGCCTCGTCCTCGGCGTAGGCCAGCAGGGCGCGGATCTCCTTCCGGGTGAAATCGTCCAGGAGCTCCAGCAGCCCTTCCCGGTCCTCGGGGGGGGCTTCCTGGATCAGATCGACCGCGTCGTCCGGGGCGAGCAGCCGCATCCATACCCGGCGGCGGTGGGGGGGGAATTCCAGCAGCATCCGGGCCTGCTCGCGCGCCGAGAGGCTGATGAAGAAGTCCTCCCGTTCGGTGCGCGGCAGCTGGTCGAAGACGGGATGCCGCTCCTCGGCCGAAAGCAGGGGCCACACGTCGCGCAGATCGGCGGCAGTGGCGATGGCTGTAAGGTCGTCTCTAGGGTCGGTCGACGTCATCCCGGTTCTCCCCTGCCGCATTCGGCCGCTTCTGATAACGGTTAAAATCCGGAATCCCCGGAGGGGGCCAGGTCGGGTCGACCGCGCCCCGGAACCCCGGAAAATCGCCTACAAAGGTAACCATTCGGGTCGCAACATGCAAATAATGTTGGCGCCGTTTTCCCCTTTCAGGGCCGCTCCAGCCCGCCGGCGGGCACCAACCGCCCGTCGCGCCCCTTCCAGCCGGGAAACCAGACCAGGGCCACCAGCCGGACCCGGATGTCGGCCTTGCGCGGCCGGAGCGGCGCGCTCTGCACCTCCTGCCGCATCGGGTCTGCCGAACCCTCCAGCGCCTCCAGCTCCGCGGCAAATTCCGCCTCGAGAGACTCCTTCTGCAGCCGCAGCGCCTCCAGGTTCTCCTCGGCCGCCGCGATATCGGCCTTCTCCTTGGCCGTGCGCATCCCCGAACGCATGGTGGTCGAGGCCCGCCCGATCGTGCCGGTCGATAATTTCTTCCGCCCCATGAAGGCGCCCAGCAGCGTGGCCCCCAAATTGAGGGCCGTCTGAACCCCCGCCTGGCGCACGTCCCCCTTCTCCTTTTCCACCTTCTGCTCCGCCTTGCGCATCCGTTCCTCGAGCGCCGCGATCTTGGGGCCGTATCGGCCCCTGAGGGCGTCCGCCTTTTCATCCCGCCGTTCCCGCGCCAGCTGCCCGAGGCGGATCCGGAAGTCCCCCTCGCTCTCCCCGGGGTCGGACGTCAGCTTGAATTCCGCGCTGCGGTACAGTTCCAGGCTCGAGGTGCGGTAGACGTAATCGGCGTAGTCCCTGGCCCAGGCCTTGTAGTTCGCCGCCTTGAGGGCCTCGGGCGAGGGGGAACCGAATCCGGCCCCTTTCGAAGGTTCCTTGTGCAAGTCGCTCTCGAGGAGCGTCACCGGCTCCGCCCCGGCCCAGTCGACCGTGATGAGGTCCCCCGTCGCGGCGGCGGCGCGCGCCGCCTGCACGGACGGTCCCGCGCTGTAGTGCACCTCGCCGAAGGCGCACACGTTCGGGACATAGTACGCCTCCCCCCCTTCGGGACCCTCGCCCTGAAGGGGGATGAAGAACTCGGGAATTTCGGGAGGGACGACGGGGCGCGCCGCCGACGGCTCTTCGGCGGAAGGCGCGGACGTCTGCGCCGCGGACGCAGGGGCCGGGGCCGACGGTTGAGGCGCAGCCGTCGCGGCGAGGAGCTTGATCTGGCCGAGCGTGAGCGGCCCCCTCAGGTAGGATAGACACCAGCGGGTCTCGAATACCGCGGGCGCCTCCTCGTGGATGTTCTTCATCAGGAAGACGCGCTTGCCCAGCGCGGCTATGGCCCGGCGCAGCTCCGACTCCTCCGCGGGCGAGGCCGAGCCCAGCCCCTCGACGAGCCGGTCGATGTCCTGCGGCGTCTGCAGCCGGCCGACAAACCAGGTCCCTGCGTTCGACAGCGCCTTGTAATCGAGGTCCACCGGGTTCTGGGTCGCCAGCAGCACCCCCACCCCGAAGGCGCGCGCCTGCTTGAAGAGGATCATGAGCGGCTTCTTGGAGGGGGGGTTGGCCACGGGGGGGAGGTATCCCGCCACCTCGTCCATGTAGACCAGCGCCCGCAGGCTGGTGGTCCCCGGCTGCGACCGCATCCAGGCCACCACCTGGTTGAGCAGCAGCGTCACGAAGAACATCCGTTCGTTTTCACCCAGGTGGGCGATGCTGAAGATGGAGATCTTCGGCTTCCCTTCCGGCGTGTGCAAAAACCGCCCCACGTCCATCGGCTCCCCCTCGAGCCACACCCCGAACCCCGGGGAGGCCAGCAGGCTGTTGAGCCGCAGCGCCAGTTCGAAACGGTCCCTGGAGGGGAAGAACGATTCGATGTCGAACGCCCCCAGGCGCTCGAAGGGGGGCGTCTGGATGGAGCGCAGGAGCGTTTCGATCGAAACGTCCCGCCCCCCGGACCAGTGGTGCCCGAGGATGTTGGAGACCAGGATGTTCTCCCGGCTGAGGGCCGGGTCCCCGGTCACGCCCACGAGCCCGAGCAGCCCCGTGGCGGAGGAGACCATCAGGTCGGCGAGCGCCTCATGGTCCTCGAGCACCTCCGGCCCGGGGCGGCGGAATCCGGCCAGCAGCGCCACCGGCGTGCCCGCGCTGCTCCCCGGGGTGTAGATCGTAAAGTGCGCCGAAGCCCGCAGCTTGCGCATCCGCTCCCCGTCCTGCCCCCACGCGGCCAGACCCTTTTTCCAGAGCCCGGCCTGCGACTCGGCGTACGCCTCAGGGGTCTGTCCGGAGCGGGCGGCCTCGTCGGGGTTGATCCAGGGGAGAAACTCCGCCGCGTCGAGACCGGGGAAGGTGAGCAGGAGGTTGGCCATGTCCCCCTTGGGATCGATCACGATCGAGGGGATGCTGTCCATGGCCGCCTCCTCGAGCAGCGCCACGCCGAGGCCCGTCTTCCCGCTGCCCGTCATGCCGACGCAGACCCCGTGGGTCACAAGGTCGCGCGCGTCGTACAGCAGCAGTTCCCCTTCCGAAGCCTTGGACTCGAGGTTGTATTTTTTGCCCAGGTAGAACTGGCCGAGTTTTTCGAAGTCTTCCATGATCCTGGCTCCCGGTCGTTGTCGGATGGAACTTGTCAGAGCGGATGCAAAACAGCTACAGGTTAACGCCATGGGGGCGAAAGCCGCAAGTCGCAACATGCGTGAAATTCATCCGCCTTCTGTATTATGATGGACGCCGTCCCCCTGCCTGGGGGGAGAGAGAAGCATCCAGCGGATCGAGCCGAAAGCGGAGGGAGTGCCATGAGCGACAGGGAAAACAGGACCGGGGGGTGGACACTCTCGCGGCGGGAGGTGATCGGCGGGTTGACGGCGGCGGCAGCGCTCGTACCCGCGGCGACGGCGCCCGCCTTCATCCGGGACCTCTTTGCGGCCGGCGCCCCGGTCGTGGAGACCACGGCCGGGAAGGTGCGCGGCTCCTTCGCCGACGGGGCTTACGCCTTCCTGTGCGTCCCCTACGGCGCGGATACCTCCGGCGCCGGGCGCTTCATGCCCCCCCGCCCGCCCAGACCCTGGGCCGGGGTGCGCGAGATTCCCGAAAAACGCCCCATCGCGCCGCAGACCGATCCCGCGCCCGCCCCGAGCCCGAAGATCCCGGCCCTCGTCGGGATGCTGTCGATCGGAAGCGAAGAGGGGAGCGTCGAAACCGAGGACTGCCTGAACCTCACCATCCATACCCCCGGACTCGACAACGCCCGCCGCCCCGTCATGTTCTGGTGCCACGGAGGCGGCTACGCCCAGGGATCGGGCTCGGCGAAGATGTACCACGGCGCCGCGCTCGCCCGTGCCGGCGATGTCGTGGTCGTCAGCGTCACCCACCGGCTGAACGTCCTCGGCTTCGCGCACCTGGCCGGATCGGGGCCCGATTTCGCCTCGTCGGGAAACGTGGGGATGCAGGACATCGTCCTGGCGCTCGAGTGGGTGAAAAGGAACATCCGGCGCTTCGGGGGGGATCCGGACAGGGTCCTGGTCTTCGGCCAGTCGGGCGGCGGGGGGAAGGTGGCGGCGCTGCTGTCGATGCCTTCGGCCCGGGGACTCTTTCAGCGCGCGGCCATGCAGAGCGGCTCCACGCGCCGTTTCCAGGACCCCGACGACGCCGCCAGGGCCCCGCTCGGCCTTTTCGCCGAACTGGGGCTCCGGCCGGACCAGGGGCGCGAGCTGCAGAAGGTGCCGCTCGAGCGGCTGATGGCGGCCCATTTCGCCGCCTCCAAACGTCCGGGGGGCACCGGCCGCTATGCCCCCGTCCACGACGGCTCCGTCATCCCCCGCCACCCCTTCCACCCGACGGCCAACTCCCTGGCCGCCCCGGTCCCCCTCGTCATCGGGACCGTGCGGACGGAGGGGACGGCGTTCCAGCTGGCCGATGAAGCCGCCTTCAAACTGGACGAGGCGGGGCTCCTGGCCCGGATGAAGTCGGCGCTGGGGGACCGCGGGGAGGAAGCCGTCGCCCTCTACCGGAAACTGATGCCCGGGGCCTCTCCCTCGGACCTCTATTTCGAGATGACGAGCGACCGCGGGCGGCGCGCGGCGATCGAGATCGCCGAACTGAAGACGGCCCAGGCCGTCACCCCCGCCTACCTGTACGAGCTGACCTGGAGCACCCCGGTCTACGACGGCCTGCTGCGCACCCCCCACTCGCTCGACCTGCCGCTCGTCTTCAACCTCGCCGATCATCCGGTCTGGGCCCCCTACACGGGGGGGGTGCCCGAATCTCTCCAGGTGTCCCGGGCGATGATGGGGGCCTGGGTCGCCTTCGCCCGCACCGGATCGCCCGGCACCCGCGCGCTCCCCTGGCCCGCCTTCACTCTCGACGATTTCGAGACCATGGTCTTCGACGTCAGGAGCGAAGCCAGGAAAGACCCGTTCAGGGAAACGCGCAGATTCTGGGAAGGGGTTTGACCCCTGCCTCCAACCCCCCTCCGGCGCGCGCGTCGGAGGGGTCCGGGGTGCCATGGCCATAAAAAACAGGAAACCCCTTCCCTCCTTCGCCTCCGCCGTGCGCTGCTCCGAGGGGCACGAGCTGATCCTTCACGCCATCGCCGCGAGCGGCGTCCGGAAGATCTTTTTCTGCGGCGGCACCGACAATTTCCACTTCATGGAGTCGGTGGCCCGATTCCGGGCGCAGGGGCTCGAAACCCCGGACCTGGTCACCGTCCCCCACGAGTCGGACGCGCTCTACATGGGCATGGGGTATTTCCAGTGGACCCGCCGCCCGCAGGTAGTGCTGCTGCACGTCGACAGCGGCACCATCAACGCCGGCGCCGCCTGGCCCGAAGCCTGGCACGCGGGCGCGGGCGTCGTCGTCATGGCGGGGCGCACCCCCTGGACCACCAAGAACGAACTCCCCGGCGCCCGATCGGTCCCGGTTCACTGGCAGCAGGAGGTGTACGACCAGGCCGGCATCGTGCGCCAGTACACCAAGTGGGACTACGAACTGAAAACCGCCGCGAACGCGTCGCTCGTGATCCGGAGCGCCTTCAGGATCGCCGCGACCGAACCGTGCGGCCCCGTCTACGTCACCCTGCCGCGCGAGGTGACGGCGGCAAAAATGGAGCGCGGGCTTCACTACCGGCCCGAGGACTTCCCCCCCGCGACCGCTCCCGCCGCCGACCCGGCCGCCCTCGGGGAAGCGGCCCGGCTGCTGTGCGAAGCGCAAAACCCCGTCATCCTCGTCAAGGGAATGGGGCGGCACCCCGAAGCCGTCGCCGCGCTGGTCGCCCTGGCCGAGCGTTTCGCCCTCCCCGTCTGCAGCACCGACGTCACCATGAATTTTCCCGCCCTCCACTGGGCCCGCTCCGCGGCCGATATCCGCAGGCGCGACTGCATCCTCGTCATCGACCACGACGTCCCCTGGATCGGGGCGGACCCTCCCCGCACGACGCGCATCATCTCCATGGACCTCGACCCGGTGCGGCTCAAGCAGCCGCTCTGGGGCTTCCCCGTGCACGTTCCGATCACGTGCGACTCGGCCTCCGCCCTGCCGCTGCTCGCCGGCATGATGGAGCGGCAGCTCACGCCCGCGCGCAGGGGGGTGATCCGGGAACGGAAGAAAGCTCTCGAGCAGGCGCACCGCGCCGCCATGGTCCGGCGCGCGCGCGCAATCCGCCGGGCGAGCCGGGCGTTCCCCCTCTCCCCCGTCTGGGTCCGGGAGTGCGTCAACCGGGTGTCGGACGAGAACACGGTGCTCCTGTGGGACATCGCCGCCATCGGCCAGGGGGACCGCACCCCCCCGGGGCACGTCTTCGCGCAGTACGCGGCCAACCTCGGCAGTTCCTGGCCCCGCGCCGTCGGAGTCAAGATGGCGGCGCCGGAGAAGACCGTCATCTCGAGCGGCGGCGACGGCTGCACCCTGTTCGCCAACCCCGAGGCCGTGCTCTGGACCGCGCGCCGATACGACGCCCCCGTCCTGTACATCGTCAACAACAACCACAGGTACCAGGCCGTAGCCGAAAACCTGGACGCCTACGGGGGCGACGGCAGCTACGCCGGGCGCGCGGGCTACAACGGAGCCTCCCTCTCCCCCTCCCCCGATTTCGCGGCCGTCGCCCGGGCCGTGGGGGCCCACGGCGAGACGGTGACCCGGCCGGAGGAGCTGGAGGGGGCGCTCGGGCGCGCGCTCGCCGCGCTGAAGGAAGGACGGTCGGCCCTCCTCGACACGGTGATCGTCAAACCCTAGCCTTCCTCTGACGGGGGAAGTAGGGAGAACCGGGACCGCCGGGGAGAAACCTCGACTCACACCTCGAGGGCGCGGATCCGTTCGTCCAGGGCCGGGTGGGTGGAAAAATATTCCGCGAACCCCGAGTTGTCGGGAGCCACCCCGGCGAGACGCCCGAGGGCGCTTAGGGCGGCAGCGGGATCGAAACCGGCCGCCCGGACCAGCCGCACCGCCTCCCGGTCCGCTTCCAGCTCGAGCGAGCGGGAGTACCCCTTCCCCAGCGCCTCGCGCAGGAGGAGGCCGACGCCGGAGAGGCGCCGCGCCACCGCATCAATGAGGACGCCCGCCGTCAACTGATCGCGCGCGTGCCCGCGGACGACATGCCCGATCTCGTGCGCCAGAAAAAAGGCGACCTCGTCCCGCCGCCGCCCGCACAGCTCGATGAGGGGCGCCGTGATGAACACGAAGCCGCCGGGGAGCGCGTAGGCGTTGGCCGCGGACGCCGCCACCACCCGGAAGGTGAAGCGGCGCCCCTCCCCGGCCGCCCCGGCGAGTTTCGCCCCGATCGCCTCCACCAGGTCCCGGTCCCCTTCGGCGGCGACGCCCGGAAACTGCGCCGCGAACTCGCGTGCGCACTCCCGCCCGTATTCGGTCTCGGCCGCCTGGGCCTCCTCTTCCGTGCCTGAAGCCCACGCCATCATCCATCGGGCCTGACGCACCGGCTTGCGGGCCTTTTCCCCGAGCACCTGCCCCATCCTGGGGAGGGTGCGGGCGCCGAAAAGAAGCAGGAGAATGAGGAGCAGAATCAAAAGCGGCAAGGTTTCACCTCGAAAAAGATGGCGGGGGCTTGACCCGTCTATCGCTTCATACTTTAGCATTCCCTTCGGTCGCGGAGTC
>JAFGSS010000212.1 GCA_016934555.1 Acidobacteriota bacterium
CAAAAATACCGTCCCGTTCGACACCATCGATGGTGCCTCCGGCCACCTCAACGGTTGTTTTCAGGGGCGGCGAACCGCATGCGACGGTAAATAAAAAAGCACCCATCAATGCAAAAAAACAGCCTGAACGTTTTGATAGCATCCCGCTTCTCCTTATGATGAAAAGGTGCCGGGCATGACTCTGCCGCATATCGGCTGCGAAAGCATCCTCTTGACTATGGGGGCATTGTAACCGAAGATCGCGGCGATCCGTTTGGATTTTTGACGCACCGGTATGTATTGCAGGGCACGCGCAAAACGTCCCGGCGGCGACTCTGCCGGACCTTCCGGCTCTGTATCTAATGAGGCAGGGGGCGGTCGGGGCGAAGGATTCTGTAACGGGGGCGCCGATTGTTTTCGGCGCCGGCATCGGCTACACTGCCGCCCGTCGCATTTCGGCCGGGTTTTGCCCGAGGAGGACGCGCATGATCGCCATCGATATTCCGGGACTGGGCCCCCTGCGCCTGCGCCACCTGGTGCTGGACGTCAACGGGACCCTCGCGCTGGACGGGGGGCTGATCGGGGGGGTCGGGGAGCGGCTCCGGCGGCTGGCCGACGAACTCGAGATCCACCTGGTAACCGCCGACACCTTCGGGACGACCGACTCCATCGCCCGGTCGCTCGGGCTCCGCTCGACCCTCATCCCCCCGGGGGGGCAGGCGGAGGCGAAGCTCGCCTACGTCGAACGGCTGGGGGCGGACGCCGTCGCCGCCATCGGCAACGGGGCCAACGACGCGCGCATGCTCGAGCGCGCGGCCCTGGGGATCGCCGTCCTCGGGCCGGAAGGCGCGGCCACCGCCGCCCTGCTCGCGGCGCCGGTGGCCGTAGGCGGCATCCATTGCGGGCTGGACCTGCTGCTCCACCCCCGGAGGCTCGCGGCCACCCTGCGCCGCTGAGCCGCTATCCGGCCAGTTCCGCGCGCAGCCGGCCGGTCCACCGGTCCAGATCGGCGTCGGGGATCGGGCCGGAGCCGGCGGTGACGTAGAAGTTATTTTCCGCGCGCCCGTTCCAGGTGGCCACCTTGGCCGAGTGGATGTGCAGGCCGCAGCGGGAGAGAGCGCGCGCCATCAGGTAAAGCAGCCCCTGGAGGTCGGGGGCCACGACGTGGACCACCGTGTGCTCTTCGGAAAGGTCGTTGCGCAGGTCGATGGCGTCGATCATGATCCCGCCGGCCGGGCTTTTCCCCGACCGGGCGAGGAAGGCCTCGACATCCTCCCCGCCCGCGAGCACCCCCAGGAGGGCCGCCCGGATGCGGCGCGCCCGGTTTTCCGAGATCGGCATCCGTTGGGAGCGGACCCGGAGGGTGTCGAGAACGACGGGGCGCTCCCGCCGCATGGTAAAAGCCTGGGCCCGGTGGATGTCGACGCCGCAGCCATAGAGGACGCCCGTGATCCTGGCCAGCGTCCCGGGCTGCGGGTCGTCCGGGGCGCAGATGGTGAGTTCGGAATAGTCGTCCCCGGGGCGGTTGTAGACGTCGAGCGCCACCGTCTCGGCCTCGAGCCGCTCCAGGAGCTGGAGGTGGAACGCGATCTCCTCGAGCGGCGTGTTCAGGATGTAGCCCGACGGCATGGCGCCGCAATGTTTCAGGACCGCCGCCTCGTTCCTCCCCTCGAGAGCCTCCAGTTTGCGCCGCACCAGCACTTTCTCGTCCCCCGCCCCCCCGTCCCCCCGGGTCTCGGCCTCGGTGCGGGCATAATGCTCCTGCATCCTCCGGTGGAGGTCCTCGAGGTCCCGGAAATCCATGGAGGTCCAGTTGTTCTCCCCGACCGCCACGGTGTCGACATAGGTCAGGACCTCGAGGTGGCCGAGGGCCTCGGGATCGGGCACCCGCTCGGCCACCATCTGGATGACGTGGGGGGACTGCAGGTCGTGGAGCCGCGCCGTGCGCACCAGCAGCAGATGGTGGCGCACCAGGAGCAGGAGCAGCTTCCGTTTCTCGGGAGCAAGTTTCAGGCGGCGGGCCACGCCGGCGGCCAGGACCGCTCCGGCCTCCGCGTGGTCCCCGGAAGGGGCGAGCTTGCCCGCGTCGTGCAGCAGGGCCGCGAGGCAGAGGAGGTCGAAGTGCGCGCACTGGCCGAGCAGGTCGGCGAACCATCCGCCCCCGGCGTCCTCCCCGGCGCGCAGCCGCCCGAGATGGGCCACCATCCGGACCGAATGTTCCCCCACCGTGTAGCGGTGGGCGGGATCGGGGGGGACGAAGCGCATGACTTCCGAAAACCCGGGGACGAACCGGTCGAGCAGGCCGTAGCGCAGCAGCTGCCTCAGGGCCGGTTCCACCCCGCGGCCTTCCCCGAGGATGTCCATGAAGGTGCGGATCTCCCCGTCGGACGGCTCCCCCTCCCCCGCCGACGCCGGGGAGGCGTCCAGCCGCTCCAGTTCCCGCACTCCGACGGGGATCCCGTAGCGCTGGGAGGCCCGGATGAGGTCGACGGCCGCGCCGGGGCCGGTGTCCCCCGGCCTCCGGGACAGGGCCCCCTCCTCGAGCAGGGCGCCGTCGACGGCCCAGGGCCCGGCGAGGAGGGCGCGCGCCGCCGTCTCCCGGAACCTGCGGAGGGTCTCGGCGTGCCCGAGGTGGCGCGCGAGCCAGTCCTGGGCCGCCGTACCCCCCAGTTCGCGCGCGATCCGGTCCTGGTAATTCGTCATCAGCACCTCGGCCCGCCTGCCGGCGGCCAGGTGCAGCCAGCTGCGCGCGCGCCAGAACCAGTCGGCGGCCGCGCGGACCTCGGCGAGCCGCGCCGGCGCGAGCAGCCCGCGTTCGGCCAGCACCCCCTCCAGTTCCCCGCTGCGGGCCCCCAGCAGCAGCTGGAAGATCCAGCGGGCGCGATGCAGCTCCCGCAGCCCCCCCGGCCCCTCCTTGAGGTTCGGCTCGATTTCGTAGAGGGAGCGCTCCCGCCCCGCCGGCGCCCCCCCGGAAGGGGACTCGAGCATGATGTCGAGCGGGGAGATCGTTTCCCTGACGCGGCGCTCCATCGCCGCAACCAGCGGGGGGGGGCCGCAGAGGGGGCGCAGGTCGAGGAGCGCCGTCCGGGTGGGCACGTCCCAGGAACCGGCCTCGGCGACGGGGCGGAAGGCGTACCCCACGTGGACCTCGCGGAGGGACAGGAAGACGTCCATCACCAGCCTGAAGGCCGTGTGCACCGCGGCCTCCACCCAGGGGTCCTCCTCCTCGGACGGGATGAAGGCGATGTCGATATCGGAAAAGGGATGGAGTTCCCGGCGCCCGTAGCCCCCGGTGGCCACGACGGCCAGGCCGGAACCGGGCGCGCGCGCCGCCTCCCGGTCCGCGGCCCCGCACGACACGGCGTAGATCTCGCCCAGCAGCCCGTCGATCAGGTCGGAGTGCGCGGCGGGCAGACTCCGGCCGGGCGCGTCCCAACGGACGCGGCTGAAGAGTTCGCTCCTCCCCTCGCGCAGCTTGCGCCGCAGGCGCTCGATTTCGTTTTTCATGACCGGATAACGCGCCTAGAGGGAATCCTCGCCCCGTTCGCCGGTGCGGATGCGCACCGCGTCCTCGAGCGGGAGGATGAAGATCTTGCCGTCCCCGATTTCGCCGGTGGAGGCTCCCCGGGCGATGGCCGCGACCGCCTCTTCGCACAGTTCGTCGGCGACGGCGACCTCGAGCTTGCACTTGGCGAGCAGGTCGACGGTGTACTCCGAGCCGCGGTAGCGTTCGACCTGGCCCTTCTGCCTCCCGGCGCCCCTGACCTCGGACACCGTCATCCCGCCGACGCCGATGTCGTTCAGGGTCCGCCGCACCTCTTCGAGCCGGTGGGGGCGGATGATCGCAACAATGAGTTTCATGAATGGACTCCCGTGAGCGTGGATCGCTTCCCCTGTATTGTACCCGCATCGGGGGGGCGCAGCCCCACGATTTTTTGGTTCTCGGAGTGGGGCGCCGCCCCACGATTTTTGGGTTCTCGGAGTGGGGCGCTCCCTCCTGGGTATCGGCCGCATGCCGGTTTGGGTATTTCTACGGATTGAACAACCGCCGGCCGGCAGCTACATATACTTAAAGGATTTTTGTTTTTTCTCGTCATTGTCGATTCCAGGGAGGTGCACGGACCATGCTGAAGCGCGCGGGGGAGGACGCCTGCAGGGCGGTCGCGGCCGGGGCAACGGCCCCGGCCCCGCACATTTCGCTCCTGCTGGCCGGGGGGGACGGGACCCGGTTGAGGGACCTGACCCGCGAAGTCGCGGGCAGGCCGATCCCGAAACAGTACTGCCGGCTCCTGCGCGGCTCGTCGCTGCTGGAGGCCACCCTGGCCCGGGCCCGGCGCTTTTCCACCCGCGCGAACATCCGCGTCGTCGTCAACCGCGATCACCTGGAACTGGCCCGGGAACAGCTCCGGGACCTGCCGGAGGACAGCATCTTCATCCAGCCGCACAACCTGGACACGGGCCCGGGGCTGCTCTTTTCGCTCCTGCAGATCGAGCGCGCCACGCCCGACGCCGTCGTCGCCGCATTCCCGACCGACCACTACGTGGAGGACGACGGGGCCTTCATCCGGCACGTCCGGCGCGCCGCCGCGGCGATCGCGCGCATGCCCGACCGGATCGCGATCCTGGGCGCGGCCCCGGACCGGCCCGAAACCGGCTACGGCTACATCCTCCCCGCCGGGGCCGCGGGGATGGGGGACGGGATCTTCAATGTCGAAGCGTTCACCGAAAAGCCGGACCTGCCGGCAGCCGGCGCCCTGATCGCGCGCGGGGGGCTGTGGAACACCTTCGTCATGGTCTTCCGCCTGTCGCGGATGATGGACCTGCTCGCCCGCTTCGCGCCCGAAGGGTTCGGCCCCATGCTCGCGCTGCGCGATGCGCCAGAAAAAGCGGCCGACATCTACGCCTCGATCAGGGCCTGGAACTTTTCGACCCATTTCCTGGCCCGGATCCCCCGGCACCTGCTGATGGTGGAGGTCACCGGCGTGGGGTGGAGCGACTGGGGGACGCGGGAATCTATCGAACGCACCTACCGCACGCTCAACCTGGTCCCCTTCTGGAACCAGGCCCGCGCGGTTTCCCACCAGGCCGCGGGCTGACGCGCCCGGGATGGGGTCAGGGCTCCGGCTCGAACAGGAAGCGCGCCTGGCCGCAGATGACCTCGTCCCCGGACTGGAGCCGGATGCCGCAGGGGTTGCCCGAGGGCACCTCCAGGGATCTCCCCTCCCTCACGATGCTGGTCCCGTAGCGGCTGACTTCGTCCATGACCAGGTATTCCTGGCTTTCGTGGTCCCACCAGATCCTGGCGTGCGCGTAGCTCACGGTGGCATTGATCTCGCTCCCGTCGTCGAGGAAGACGAGATCGTTTTTGCGGATCACCCGCCCTTCGCGGTCGGTCACCTCGGGGGAGCGCCCTACCAGGACCCGCTCCTTCCGCAGATGGCACGCGGGCTTCTGCGCGACTCCCCTGGTCACGGTCAGCGTCACCGCGGGCGCCTCCCTCCTTCCGGTCAGGTCGCGCTTGACGAACTCCATTTTATAGACCGCCAGCGGCATCGGGTCGGAGTCGGGGGTCGGTTCGGAGGCCACCGAGATTTCCACCGGTTCGGGGGGGCGGACCTGTGCATTCTCCAGCATCTGCAGGATGTCCCCCTTGAGCGACTCCCCCTCGAGGAAGGCGGCCTGGTAGGCCTCCCGCAGGTCGTCCGAACGGGGGTAGAGGAGGACCGAGATCTTCCCGTAGGGAAAGGATTTAGCGGAAGATTCGTCGACGAACCTGGAATCCACCTGTTCCAGGACCTGGCGCCGGATTTCCGACAGCTTCTGCATCATCTCCTGGCTGAACCTGTTTTCAAACCGCGAACAGAGCCGCCGCTCCGATTGCGCCAGGATTTCCCACATTCCCATAACCGCTCCCCGTACTGAACCCGCCCCGGGCCCGACACGCGACCGGACCCCGGGCATTCCACCGCCCTCTGGTCTCAAGTGTATCACGTCCCGCGGGTCCCGGGGGAAGCGATGACGCCGAATCCGTTATGGGGTGGACGGCGAAAGGCGTTTGGTGCATTATTTCGATGGATCGGACGAAAAACTATGCGCTGGGTATTGAAATCGAAGATTCACAAGGCAACGGTGACCGAGGCGGACGTGCATTACGTCGGCAGCATCACCATCGACGAGGACCTCATGGACCGGGTGGGGCTCTGGCCCGGGGAAAAGGTCCTGGTCGTCAGCAACACCAGCGGCCAAAGGCTGGAGACCTACGTGATCGAGGGCCCGCGGGGATCCGGCGAGATCTGCATGAACGGGGCCGCCGCCCACACCATCAAGCGCGGTGAGGAGATCATCATCATGGGCTTCGAACTGGCGTCCGGCCCGATCACCCCCAGCATCATCCTCGTCGACGAGCGGAACCGTTTCCTGCGGCAGCTCTGATCCCCGTCATTCGTCATCCTTCACCCGCGAGCGGAGCCTCTTGACGCCCGAATGACGCTTTTTCTCTTCCAGCCGCCGCCGGCGCGACGCCGCGGTCGGGCGCGACCGGCGCCGGGTTTTCGGGGGAACCGACGCCTTTTCAATCAACAGGGCAAGCCGCGCGAGGGCATCCTCGCGGTTGCGCTGCTGCGTGCGGTGGCGCCGGGCCTCGATGACGATCTCGCCCGAAGCGTTCACCCTCCGGCCCGCCAGGCGCAGGAGCCGCTCCCGCACCCCCGGCTCAAGGACGCGTGAACGGGCGGCGGCGAAACGGAGCTGCACCGCGGTGGCGACCTTGTTCACGTTCTGCCCCCCCGGGCCCGAGGCACGGACGAACTCGAACTCGATTTCGTCCGGGGGAATCTCGATCGGCGTCATCGGGCCTCCTTCTCCGGGCCTGCAGCCGGCTTCCGGATCAGGACCGGCGCCCCCCTGTCGGCCTCCCCCGGCCGCACCGCGGCGTTGGGGGGCGCCAGGGAGTCGACGGCGAAGTCCCAGACAAATTCGTTCGGCGCCCCCTCACGGTCGAACTCGACGAGGGCGTATTCCCCCGGCTCGAGCGGCGCGGCGGGGGTGACCTTCACCCAGTAGTCGCTGACCGGCTCCACGACGGTCTCCACATACCGGGCGCGGACGCTCACGCGTCCGTACACGGCGATATTATAGCTGAACACCACCCGGTTCCCCTTCCGCTCCTCGCAGGAGACCAGCCGGAACCGCGCCCCCTCCTCCGCGCCGTCGCCGCCCGGGACCGCCTCCCCGGCCTCGACCGGGAAATAGATCTCCGGAACCGGCGCATGGGCCCGGACGGCGGCGCGGAGGCCTTCGAGTTCGATCGTCTGCCGGGAACTGGCGATCGGGTTGAGGATGCCCCGAAGGATATTGCCTTTCGTGTTCCTGTGCAGCTGCCCGCCGCTCTGGTCGAGCGGCACCAGCACGGGCTCCCCCTCGTGGAGGTCGACCAGGCAGACCCGGCCGGGGGCGGGGAGGCGCATTCCCCGTGCGACCTGCGGGGCCCGCGCCTCATCTTCCTGCCGCTGCCGCCGGGCGCTCTCCCGCGCGGCGGCCGACCGCTCCGCCGCTTCGCCCGCCTCCCGCCGCGCCTCCCGCTCCGTGGCCGGCCAGTCGACCAGGTCCGCGGGCATTTCCTCCCACTCGTTGCGCTCGGCGCTGTAGTAGCGGACGCGTTCCCCCTCGATGGAGTAGCCCCGCACCCGTTCCAGCGACCCGTCGGTCAGCACGAGGACCCGCTCCGCCTCCCCGGCCCCTTCCCCGCCGAGGGAGAGGGCACCGGGGAGGCAGAGGAGCGCCGGGAGGAGGATCCACAGTATCCAGCGGCCGGTGTTCATGGGCGTCCTCCCTTCCATGGCCGGAAAATTATCACAGAACCCCGACCCGGGACAGGGCCCCTTTCATTGGACCGCCCCGGCAGGGTGAAAGGTTCATCCCCCGACCTCCCGGCGCGCTGCGCCGCGGGCTGGTATAATGGGGGCGAAAGGACCCGGCCGCAAACCGCGCGCGGGAAGGTACCCCATGATCAGACTAGTGGACCACTTCAGCTTCACCGTCGGCGACATCGGTGCGGCGCTCGATTTCTTCTGCGGGGCGCTCGGCCTCTCCGCGGGCCCCGTCATGGAGGTGCGGGACGACAACGTGCGCCGGATCGTGGGACTGCCCGACGCGGAGCTGCGGGTCGCGCTCCTGGACATCCCCGGCGGCTCCCGGATCGAGCTGATCCAGTATGTCCGGCCGGAGGGGAAGCGGGTCGACACCCGGCCGTGCGACCCGGGGGCGGCCCACATCGCCTTCGAGGTGTCCGACGTGGCGCGCCTCTACCGCGAGCTTTCCGGCCGGGGGGTGACTTTTATCCATCCCCCCGTCTGGGCGCCGGGAAACGACGGGACGGGGACCTGGGGCGTGTGCTACCTCAGGGGGCCGGACGGCATCACGGTCGAGCTGGTGGAAAAAAAGGCCTAGCGGACCCGGAACCGGTGCGCCCCCAGGGCCAGGGCGAGGGAGCGGCACTTGTCGATCTCTCCCGGGGTGAGGGCGTGACCGACGACGGTTGCCTGCACCTCCTCGAAGTGCGCGGGAGCGCGCGAGATGAAATCGAGCACCGAGTCCCACACGACCGCCGCCGTGACCGGGGGCCCGCCACGCCCCCTGAACTGCTCGAGGTCGGGAAGGCACAGCTGCAGGTAGCGGGCGCGATCGGGCGCGTTGAGCGAAACCGACACCCGGTCGACGGCGGCGCCCAGTTCCGCCATCACGTCCCGCCCATGGATGACGCACGCGTGCCCGTTGGTGTCGAGACGGATCTTCGCCCCCCCGCTGCGCAGCCAGGCGGCCGCTTCCACGATGAGGTCCAGCCGGCAGGTCGGCTCCCCGTACCCGCACCAGACGATCTCCCGGAACCGTCCCGGTCCCCCGTGGCGCACTACCGCCTCGCGCAGCCGGGCGAAATCGGGCTCCTCCGCCCCCCGCAGCAGCGCGCCCCCCAGGCCGTCGGAGCCCGCGCGCACGCAGAAGGAGCACCGGTTGGTGCAGCGGTTGGTCGCGTTGAGGTACAGCCGGTCGGGGTCCCCGTAATGATAAGCGTATTCCATGATTGCCGCGCCGCCCGTGATGAGATGGTTCAAAACGATGATTGTACACCCCGGCGTTTTGGGCTTCGAGTCCTCCCCGCTCCGGGGTTATAGTAAGAGCAACCCTCCGCATCCGGCGGCGGGACATGCAGCGGGGGAGCCATGGCCTGCATCCGGGCCTTCGGGCCGTTCGTGCCCGACATCGATCCTTCGGCCTTCGTGGCCGAAAACGCGACGGTCGTAGGGGAGGTCCGCATCGCGGCCGGGGCCAGCATCTGGTACGGGACGGTGCTGCGGGGGGACGTGGGGGCCATCGAAATCGGGGAGCGGAGCAACATCCAGGACCTGTGCATGGTCCACTGCACCACGGACCGTTCCCGGACCCTGGTAGGGAGAGAAGTGTCGGTGGGACACGGCGCGGTGCTGCACGGGTGCATCCTCCGGGACGGCTGCCTCGTCGGGATGGGCGCCATCGTCATGGACAACGCCGAGGTGGGCCGGGACGCCGTCGTCGCCGCGGGCGCGGTGGTGCTGGAAGGGCAGGTGCTCGAAAGCGGCTGCCTGTACGCGGGGATGCCGGCAAAAAGGATCAAGGCGCTCTCCGCGGAGCAGGTCGCGGCCAACCGGCGGAACGCCGCCCACTACATCGAACTCTTCAGGGCGCATCGCCAGGCTGATTGATTCGCCGGGCCCGGACGGTCCCGCCGCCCCGGCCCGGACTCATCCGGGGGGGCGTTCCTCCCCTTTCATGACAAAGGAGGACACATGCTGAGCCTGTTGTGGATTATCGTCATCGGTCTGATTGCGGGTGCGGTCGCCAAATTCCTGATGCCGGGGAAGGATCCCGGGGGCATTCTGATCACCATCGTCCTGGGCGTGGCCGGGGCCCTGCTCTCCACCCTGCTCGGCAGGCTCGTCGGCTGGTACCAGCCCGGGGATTCCGCCGGTTTCATCGGCGCCGTCTTCGGCGCCGTCATCCTGCTCCTTCTCTACCGGCTGCTCAAAAGAAAAAGGGCGTGATCGCCTACCGGCCGCTCAACAACAAAAGAGTGTGATCGCTCCCGCCCGGTGCCGGCTCGAGCCGGTGCCGGGCGGATAGCGCGCAACAAACCCCTGTCCTACCTCTTCTGGAGGAACCGGGCGGCCATCCCCAGCAGGTCGTCGGCGACCGACCCGTCGCGGTCCGCGTCCAGGAACTGCCCCAGCATCCCCGTGAGGCCGTCGGCGGGGGATGCCCCCCGGGTCTGCCGTGCCTGGGCCGTCTGCTGGCTGAGGGCCCCCATGGCCAGGCTGGCTACCATCGGGAGCATCTTTTTCAGGATGTCGGCCCCGATCCCGGTGCTCTCGGCGGTCCGGTCGGCCAGTTTGCGGCTGACTTCCTTGCTCCCCAGGATATGCCCCAGGATCCCGTTCCCGTCGTTGATCGACTCCTCCCGGGTAAGGATCGAGGGGTCCTCGAGGTAGCGCTGGTGATTCCCCCCGCCGAGGGCGCCCAACAGGCTGTCGAACCCGCCCGGGGTGGAGGCGTTCCGGGCCAGCCCCTTGGCGAGCACGGGCAGGAGGCCCGAAAGGGCCGACGTGGCCTGGTTTTCGTCGAGGCCGAAATTGCCGGCCAGCTCGCGCACGGCCCGGCCGTTCCCCTGGTTCAAGATCATGCTCAACAGATCCATGCTCCCCCCTCGTTTCATGGTCATGGCCCGCGAAGCGGCCCGTGATCCCGGCCGCTCTGCAAAGGCTGTCGCATCCCCTGATATCATGAGATAATAATCCTGTTCCGAGCATCAAAACAACTGGATAACCGGAGAACCTGCCTTATGACCACGCCCTCGGGAGTTTCGATCGCCAGCCGTGTTCTCGAGCGTTTCCATTTCCGCTTTCCCACGCTGGTCGCCATCCTGGCGGCGCTCACGCTGGCCGACTTCGCCATCCCCGACCTCATCCCCTTCATCGATGAGATCGGCCTGGCCCTGCTGACCCTGCTGTTCGGGATGTGGCGCAACCGCAAGGCCCCGGATCAGCCCGTAGACGCGGGGGGCTCGGCATCGGCGGACAGCGCGCGGATCGAGCCGCGGCTGTAGGCGGCGAACTCGCGGCGCTCCACCTCGGTCCAGCGAGTGGCCCGGTCCACAGCCCTGGCCGACCACACGAAGCACTCCGGATACCCCTTGCGCTCGATGCACTCGAGGCGGTTCGTCAGCGTCTGCGCCTCGCCGCACAGCTGCAGGTCGGGCCACGCCCGCTCCTCGGCGCTCGCGAACTCCCCGACCACGCACTCGCCCGCGGCCTCGGGCAGGGGGCGCCCCCCCTGCGCGTAGTAATGGAACTGCGGCAGCGTAAGCCCCAGTCCCGCCGAGTCCCAGCGCTCGAGGGTGTCCCAGTGGGCGAACCCGACCGAGGAAGGAAACGCCGGCGTCCCGTCCTGCAGCCGCCGGAGCGCGATGCGGCGCGCCCCTTCCGCGAGAAACCCCTTCATCCCGCCGAGCCCCGTCGTCCGGCGCCGCCCTCTTCTCCAGAATCCCCGAACGGCCCACTCCGGCTCGTTCATCAACTCCCAGGCGTGGATCGAGTCGCGGCGGGAAAGGGAAAGATCGAGCAGCGGATCCAGGACCCGGTCCAGAAACGCCTCTCTCCGGGAGGGGTCCCGGATGACGCCCGATCTCCCCCCCTTGACGATTTCAGGGCGCGCGCCCGCGGGAGTGCCCCGGAAACACCAGCTGCAGTCGAGGAGCACGGGAAGGAGCTTCAGGCCGCTCGAGCGGCAGAGGTCGAGCACGAACTGGAAATCGTCCAGGAGGCGGGGGTGGAAGGGGTGCTCCGGCGGGAGGGGGTCGAAAATCCAGTCTCCTCCCTCCGGGCGCGGCGCGTATTCCCCGGTCCCGTAGTTCAGACCGTCACCGAGCAGAAACCAGCGGACGGCGAAAAACCCCAGGGCGGCGAAGGCGCGGAAATCCTCCTCGATCCTCCGGCGCCGGGCGGCGCTCCAATCGGCCGCCCTGTCGCGGGGGACCCACGCCTCGGGCGGGGGGCCGAAATCCCAACCGTAATCGATCCAGGGGTAATTGATTCCAACCCGCATGCCGTCTCATGCCCGCCGGCGGCGGTCGCGAACCCCCCGCCAGGCCCAGAGCCCCAGGAACGCCAGGGCCAGGGCGGCCATGGGCAGGGGGAGCACGACCGCCAGCAGCGCCGCGACCCCGGAAGCGGCCGTCTCCAGAACGCCCGGGGCGGCGGTGCGGCGGACCATCCCCGCGCCGGGGGCGCGCCGGACCGAGGCCCGGGCGGCCTGCACCCCCCCGGCCACCAAGATCCCGCAGATCATGGCGAGCACGGGACTCACCCCGCTGATGACGTGGCTGGCGGCGGCGAAGAGGATGGCGCCCGCGGCGGGACGGGCCAGGGTGCGGATCCGCTCGAGGACGGCGGCCACTTCGGGCATCCGCGCCGCCGCCGCCTCGACAATCAGGAGTGCCGCCAGGAGCGCCAGCACCCAGCCGTTTTCCAGGGCGCTCCAGGGGGTGCTGAGGGTGATGAGGTCGGTGAACCTCGCCAGCAGTCCCACGACGAGGAGCGGGAGGTAGGCGTTGAGCCCCGTGGCCGCGCTCAGCCCGAATGCCGATAGGATGTCGACCATCCCTCCCCCCGCCTGCAGCTCTGGTTGCGCCGCATTATACCAAAATGGAAATCGGTTTTACACGGAATCCGGCTTCCGCTTCCCGATCCGGGAGTAGAACTCTTCGGGGATGTCGGCGGGGTCCTTGTAGAAGACGAAGCGGCACCCCCCCTCCCCCAGCGGTTCCGACACGATGCGGCAGGCGCCCAGGCGCCCGAGGGCCTCCACCTGCATCTGTTCGAGGATGGGGCAGTGGACGCAGTAGATCGGAAAATCCCGCATCCCCCAGGTGATGGGGTGGGGCCCCGGGATCCGGGCCAGGCCCACCTCGGGCGCATACCCCCCCTTCCGGATGATGCGCTCCCCCGAGCCGCACGGCTGCATGGTCAGCGAGATCGTCCGGTCGTCCTCCGTGATGCGCACCGGCTGCAGGTGCCCCCGCAGGGTGCCGGCCAGGTGCTCCACCTGGGACCTCAGGTCGGTTTTCTCCGGCGGCTTGAAGACGGTTTTGGCTTCGGCCGCATGCGCCTCCCGCTCCGCCTCCTCGAGCGCCTCGACCCCCAGCCTGCGATAGATGTAGGTCTGGAGCCCCGCGATCCAGAACATGGAACCGTCATGCAGCAGGCCGGACTCCCGGTACATCCGCCGTGCGAGCGCACGGGCCTTCTCCTTGTCCCCCTCGTCGACGGCCTCGAGCAGCAGGTCGAGGGTCCGGGCCCCCATTTCCTCCAGTTCCCGGTCGGTAAACAGCCTCGTGGACGTCACCGCCTCACGGCCTTCCATGGGGCGTCGGCGCCTCCCGAGGTCCGGGTACCCGACATCGTGTCCCCCTCGACCCGCCCGGTGTAGTGGACGCCCGCGGCGTCGAAATCGATCCGGTCGCCCGTAACCTTGCCCGAGACCAGGGCGTTCAGGTGCCCCGCCCGGAGCGAGCCGGTAACCATCTGGAAGTCCTGTCCGAGTTCCAGTTCCCCCTCGCCCATCTCCCATATCCCCTGGACCGCGGCCGGGACGATCCAGAGATAGGCCGTGCACCAGGTGATGCAGCTCTCCGGGAGATTGGCGACCTGGTCCGCCTTCCACTCTTCCATGGTGAAGCTGTTGGAAACGATCCGGGTGCCGGGCCTGAGACCCAGCAGCGTGGGGCGCAGCTTCAGGTTGATGCTGGGGAGGAGGAACATGGTGATGACCGAGGCCTCGGACAGGTCGGTCTCGAAAAGGTCCGCCTTCATGAAGCTGGCCCTGCCGCTCACCCCCTCCTTCTCGGCGTTGCGGATGGAGAGCGCGACCATGTCGGGGTTGTATTCGATCCCGAGCGCCCGCGCCCCGCGCTTGGCCGCCGTGATCACCGTGCGACCGTCCCCCGAACCCAGGTCGATCACGTAGTCCGCGGGGGTGACCTTGGCCAGGTCGAGCATGATGTCGACCAGCGCCTGGTCGGTCGGGACCCAGACCACGTCCTTCCCCGCCTGCCCCACCTGGGGCTCGTAGTCCCTTGTCTGGGCCGGCGCCCCGGTCACTGCGATGCAAAGCCCGAACACCACGGCCCATCCATACCTGAAAGGCGATCGCTTCATTTTTGCGGCTCCTTGTCCATCGGCCCGCGGCTTCCAGGGGTTCCCCGCGTCGGGACCCGATCGCCCCGATGGAACCCGGGCGCCCTGCGGCTGCCGGAAGAGGCGATTATAATCCGACGCTTTCGAATCCCCTACAGAAACCGTCGGCGCCCGTCCGCCGTTTTTCGCCTCCCGGAATTCGTGGATTCGGGACGGTTCCTTTGTTAAGCTCGAACCCCTCTGGAGGATTGCGCCATGATCGCCCATCTCGCCCTGCTGTTTGCGGCCGCGGCCGCCCCGGTCCCGTGCGAAAGCCTCGAAAACATCGATCTCCCCGGCGTCACCATCACCGCGGCGGACCTCCGGCCGGCCGGCCCGCCGCCGTCCGGCGCCCCGGGGCAGGCCCCGGGAGCGCTCCCGGCCCACTGCCGCGTCGCGGCCGTCCTCGCGCCCTCGGCCGATTCCCATATCGAAATGGAGCTCTGGCTCCCCGCCGAAAACTGGAACGGGAAGTTCCAGGCGGTGGGAAACGGAGGCTGGGCCGGGACGATCAGCACCCCGGCCATGGCTTCGGCCCTCCGCGAGGGGTACGCCACCGCCTCCACCGACACGGGGCACCGGGGGGCTGACGCCCTCTTCGGGATCGGGCACCCGGAGAAGGTCATCGACTACGCCTACCGCGCGGTTCACGAGATGACGGTCCGATCGAAGGCCCTGATCACGGCCCACTACGGCCGCCCGCCCGCGCTTTCCTACTGGAACGGCTGCTCCACCGGTGGGCGGCAGGCCCTCATGTCGGCCCAGCGCTACCCCGAGGATTTCGACGGCATCGTCGCCGGGGCGCCCGCCAACGCCCACAGCCGGCTGCACGCTTCCGACATGGCCCTGACGGTCGATCTGCTGCGCAATCCGGCCGGAAAGATCCCGGCGTCGAAACTCCCGATGCTCCACCGGGCGGTGCTCGCCGCCTGTGACGCCCTCGACGGGGTCCGGGACGGACTCCTCGAGGACCCGCGGAAATGCCGTTTCGACCCCGCCGGGTTGCTCTGCCGGGGGGAAGAGGGGGACGCCTGCCTTACGGAGGCCCAGGCCGGGACGGTCCGGAAGATGTACGCCCCCGTCAGGACGCCGGAGGGCGAGGTGGTTTTTGCCGGGAAGGCGCCCGGGAGCGAATCGGCCTGGTACATGGCGGGCGCCGGTTCCCCTTCCCCCATCTCCGCCGGGACCTTCCAGCTGACCTACCAGGATCCGGACTGGGACTGGCGCTCCTTCGACGCCGGACGGGACACGCGCCTGGCCGAGGAAAAGACCGGGTTCATCAACGCCGTCGACCCCGATCTCGGCCGGTTCAAGGCCCGCGGGGGGAAGCTGCTGCTCTACCATGGCTGGAACGACACCGGCATCGCCCCCGGCAACACCATCGACTATTACGAGAGCGTTTTGTCCGTCCTGGGACCGGACCAGGGGGACTGGCTGCGCCTTTTCATGGTCCCGGGGATGGGGCACTGCAGCGGCGGCGACGGCCCGGACCAGGCCGCCTTCATGGCGGCGATGGAACGGTGGCGTGAGGGGGGGGAGAGCCCGAAACGGATCACCGCCTACCGCGTCACCGGCAACCGCGTCGAGATGTCGCGCCCCCTCTGCCCCTACCCCCAGACCGCGCGCTACAAGGGGATCGGCAGCGTCAACGACGCCGAAAATTTCGAGTGCCTGGAGCCCTGAACCCGCGCGGAATTCAGGCGCGCAGTTTCCGGGCCGAGCGCAGCGCCTCCTCCATCAGGATTTCGGTGTTCCCCCCGCGGCGCGGGCTGCCCACGATTCCGAGTACGTTCATGCCATCCTCCGAATTCCTATTTTCAACACCGGTTCAGGTTGCAATCGCCCCTCCCCGCCGTTAACCTTGACGGGGCCGGGCGCGGAGGAATCATATCCGCCGCGCCGGCACGAGGGAACCATCGCAACGGAGGAAACGGATCTGGAAAAAGTCCACCCCCGCGACGCCTACGAGCGCCGACGAGCCGTGAGGCAGGACGCCCGCGCCCGTGACCACCGGCGGCATATCCGTATCGGCAACGCCCGCCTCGCGCTGGTCGTGTCGGCCGGGGTCCTGGCCTGGGCCGTGCTGCGGCACCCGGCCCTCTCCCTCTGGACCCTGCTCGTGCCCGCCTGCGTCTTCGGCCTGCTCGCGCTCCTGCACGGGCGCGTACTCGGGCGCCTGGAGCGTTCTCGGAAAGCCGTCGCCTTCTACGACAGGGCCCTCGCCCGCATGGAGGGGCGCTGGGGGGAGGCGGGGGAGCCGGGAGACGGGTACGGGGACGACGCCCATCCCTACGCCCAGGACCTGGACCTGTTCGGCAGGGGGTCCCTGTTCCAGCTCCTCTCCTCCGCGCAGACGCGCGGGGGCGAACGGGCCCTCGCCTCCTGGCTCAAGACCCCCGCCCCGCCCGGGGAGATCCTGGCCCGGCAGGAAGCGGTGCGCGAACTGGCCCCCGGGCTGGACCTGAGGGAAGACATGGCGCTGCTGGGCGCCGACGCGGGCCCCGCGCTCCACCCCGACCTCCTCCTCGCCTGGGCCGGCGCCCCGCCCCGCCTGCTGCCGGGCCCCCTGCGGGTCCTGGCCCCGGCTCTGGCGGCCCTGACCGTCGCTTCCCTGGCCTGGTGGGGGGTCCGGGGGGAACACCTCTGGTTTTCCCTCATGCTGCTCGCGGAACTCGGGCTGGTCTACGCCCTGCGCCGCACGGTCCGGCCCGTCATCCGGGAAGCGGAAGACTCCTGCCGGGACCTGGGGGTCCTGTCCCGCCTGCTGGGGAGACTGGAGAGGGAGGAGTTCCGGGCGGAGCGCCTCCGCCGTCTGCGCGCCCCCCTCGAGCGCGGCGGGGCTCCGGCCTCGGCCGTCATCGCCCGGCTCGACCGGCTGGTCGTCCTGGTCGACTCGCGCCGCAACCAGCTCTTCGCCCCCTTCGCCTTCATCCTGCTGTGGGACATCCAGCTCGCCGGCCGGATCGAGGACTGGCGCCGCCGCCACGGCGCCTCCGTCCCGGGCTGGCTCGACGCGGTATCGGAGCTGGAGGCCCTCTCCTCCCTGGCGGGATACGCCTACGAGCACCCCGGGGACCCCTTCCCGGAGCTGTGCGAGCACACCCCCTGTTTCGAGGGGGAAGGAGTAGGGCACCCGCTCCTCGACCCGGCCCGCTCGGTGCCGAACGACGTGAGCCTGGGCGCGGAAACAAGGGTGCTCCTGGTGAGCGGCTCCAACATGTCGGGGAAAAGTACCCTTCTGCGGACGGTGGGGGTCAACGCCGTGCTGGCGCTCGCGGGGGCGCCGGTGCGCGCCCGCCGGCTCCGGATCTCGCCCCTGGCGCTGGGGGCGTCGATCCGGGTCCACGACTCGCTCCAGGAGGGGGCCTCCCGCTTCTACGCCGAAATCAAGCGGCTGGAGAAACTGGTCCGCCTGGCCGGGGGCTCTCCCCCCCTCCTCTTCCTGCTCGACGAACTGCTGGGCGGGACCAACTCCCACGACCGGCGGATCGGGGCGGAGGCGATCGTGAAAGGGCTCACCGACCGGGGGGCGATCGGGCTGGTGACCACGCACGATCTCGCGCTGGCGCGCATCGCCGAAAACATGGCCCCCCGGGCCGCGAACGTGCATTTCGAGGACCGCATCGTCGACGGGCGCATGACGTTCGATTACGACCTGAAGCCGGGGGTGATCAGCAGGAGCAACGCCCTGGAGCTGATGCGGTCGATCGGCCTGGAAGTCTGAACCGGCCGGGGGGGGCGCGCCCCCCGGCCGGCGAGGCAGACGGTGTCGTCCGTCAGCGGATGACCTGGATCTCGTCCGACATCCCCTGCTCGTAGGTGCTCCAGCCGGAGTTCATCCCGTAAGGAGAGCGCTGCAGCACCGCCTCGATCCGGCGGATGAGACCGTTCTCGACCTTGAAGATCTCCGCCACCTGCCAGGTCCAAGGCTCCGTCGGGCCCTCGACGACGTCGCGGCCGTCGGGGGTCTTGAAATAGCGCGATTTGCCGGCCGCGTGGTCGAAGAAGCAGAAGCTGAACACCACTCCGCGTTCCTGGTCCACGGCCACGAAGCGGCGGTCGCGGATCCGCGTCACGAAATAGATCAGCCCCGACTCGAACTGCTGCTTGCACCCCCAGTGGCTCGAATAGACCGTCGAGGTGCGGGGATCGGGCATCTCCTGCCCAGGCGCGAGCGGCACGTTGGTGGCAGGGCCCCCGTTTTCGATCCGGTGGCAGTCGTCGGTGAAGGGGTAGTACCCCTTGCCGTCGTTTTTCTGCATCCCGGTGAAGTAGGCGTTGGCCGTCCGGATCATCTCCTCCCGGGAGGGGCGCCCCGCCTCGGGAATCGCCTCGGCGTAAACCGGGTGGGGGGAGCCGAGCTTCTCGATCGCATCGGCGGCCGAGGGGGAGGGGGGGCGGCTCGGGTCGAGCAGGTTGCTCTCCGGCCGGATCACCAGCTGTTCGGCCTCCGTGATCAGCCCGTCCCGGACCTTCAGCCGGAGGGCGAGGGTCACGGGGGAGGGGGGTTGGTTGCGCGGGGCTTCCTCGCGGGCGGTGCCGATGAAGGCCACCTGCTGCGTCTCCACGTCCGGAACGTAGAACTGGTAGGTCCCCTTCCCCACCATGCTGGCCCACAGCCCCTCCCCGAGCGGCAACTGGACGCCGTTTTCCGTAAAGCGGCAGCCGGGCGCGAACAGTTCCGGGGTGGCTTCATGCTCCAGCATCGCGTCCAGGTACCGGTTCACGTACCCTTCAAGGCAGGCCCGGTCGCACTCCGCCGCAACGGCTTCCGACCCCGGCCCCGCCCCGGGGGCATCGGTCTTCCGGCAGGCGCCGGCGGTGAACAAAAGAAGAACGGCAAAAATCCCGCTGATGGTTTTCGATCGCATTATTCCCCTCCGTAGTTGTGAACAGATGGGCTTCATCATACTCACGGGGCGGACGGGGATCAACCGGGAAGGAAAGGAGGGGGCCGGACCGGCGGGGAACGGGAGACTCTTCCATTTTCTCTTGAGTTTTGCCGCCCGAGGACGGAAACTTTCAGCTATGTCTTTCCATGGAAAAGGAGAATTTCAATGCGCTTGACCGCTATCGCTTTGAGTATTGCCGCTTTACTTCTGATGGTCGTGCCCGGAACGGCCGCCGCCCAGGCCGGCGCCAAAACCGATCGGGGGAAGCTGACGAATCCTGCTTCAATGAAGGAAACCGCGCCTGAGAAGTTTCGGGCCAGATTTGCCACGTCCAGGGGGGACTTCGTCATCGAGGTCACCCGCGCATGGTCTCCCAACGGCGCCGACCGCTTCTACAACCTAGTGAAGAACGGCTACTACGACGACTGCCGCTTCTTCCGCGTGGTCAAACGCTTCATGGTCCAGTTCGGCATCAACGGCGACCCCGGGGTCAACAAGGTCTGGAACCGGGCCACCGCCAAGGACGACCCGGTCAAGCAGTCGAACAAGAAGGGGTACGTCACCTTCGCCATGTCCTCCGCCCCCAATTCGCGCACGACCCAGATCTTCATCAACTACGCCGACAACTCCTTCCTCGACGGCCAGGGCTTCGCCCCCTTCGGGAAGGTGGTCGAGGGGATGGACATCGTCGACGCCATCAACGGTGAATACGGCGAAAAGCCGGACCAGGCGCAGATCCAGATGATGGGGAATTCTTACCTGCAGAAGGAATTCCCCAAGCTCGATTTCGTCAAATCGGCCACCATCGTCACCCAGTAGGGCGCCGACGGGACCGACAGGCGGAAGGGGG
>JAFGSS010000213.1 GCA_016934555.1 Acidobacteriota bacterium
GCGCAGCCGGCGGCGAAATCCTCCTCCGTCTCCCCCGGAAAGCCGACGATGACGTCCGCCCCGACGGCGGCGTCGGGGAGGAGGCGCACGATCTCCCCGACGAGCTCCCGGTACCGGGCCGCGCTGTAGGGGCGGTGCATGAGGCGGAGGATCCGGTCGCACCCGCTCTGGAGCGGGATGTGAAAGTGGTGCGCGATGACGGGGCTCGACGCGGCGAGATCAATGATCCCCGGGTCGAAGTCCATCGGCTCGATGCTGCTCAGGCGCACGCGGCCGAGATCCGGGATCCGGACGATCCGCTCGAGCAGCTCCGCGAGGCCCGGGTACCCCTCGCGCTTGCGGCCGTAGGCGCCCAGGTGCACCCCGGTCAGCACGATCTCCCGGAACCCCGCCGCCGTGAGTGCACCGATCTCGGCCAGCACCTCTTCGGGGCGCGCGCTGCGGCCGGGGCCCCGCACCTTGGGGACGATGCAGTAGGCGCAGCCGGAGTCGCACCCGTCCTGGATCTTCACCAGGGGCCGGGTCTTCCCGCCGGTCCGTCCCATCGGGGGGAGGGGGCAGTCGGTGGCCGCGTCGACGGGGGACCACGAGACGCGGGCCGGCCCGGTGTCCGGTATTTCCTTCAGTAATCCGGGGAGGCGGGGGCGCTCGGCGTTCCCCACCACGAGGCGGACGCCGGGGAGCGCGGCGACCCCCCCGGGGTCGCGCTGGGCGTAGCAGCCCGCAACGACGATGCGGGCCCCGGGATTGCCGCGGTGCAGGCGGCGCACGACCTGGCGCACCTCGCGGTCGGAGCGGTGGGTGACGGTGCAGCTGTTGACGACGATCAGGTCGGCCCGGCGCCAGTCGCCGCTTTCCTCCATGGGGAGCGCGCCGAGGGCCTCCCGGATGCCGGCGCTGTCGGCCTGGTTGGCGCGGCAGCCGAAGGTCCGGATGAAGAAGCTAGGCATCCATCGCTTTCCTCAGGGCCCGGTCCTTCTCCTCGACCCGGTCCGCCAGCTTCCGCTTGTAGGCGCGCAGCCGCCCGGCCAGCTCCTCGTCGCCGCGCGCCAGGATCTGGGCGGCGAGCACGGCGGCGTTGGCCGCCCCCATCTTCCCGATCCCCATGGTGGCCACCGGGATCCCCGCCGGCATCATCGAGGTGGAAAGGAGCGCGTCCAGCCCCAGCAGCGGGGAGCTGTCGATCGGGACGCCGATGACGGGCAGGATCGTCTCGGCCGCGATGACGCCCGCCAGGTGCGCCGCCGCCCCCGCGCACGCGATCACGACCTGGACCCCCCGGGACTCGAGTTCCGAGGCATAGCGGTGGGTGCGCGCCGGGGAGCGGTGGGCGCTCGAGATGGTCACCTCGTGCGGGATGCCCAACTCCTTCAGGATCTTCTGCATCTCCCCGATGACGGGAAGATCGGAATCGCTCCCCAGCACCACGGACACTTTCGGTTCAGTCACGGCCATCTCCTCCATGAAGGCGCGCCCCGCGGGTCAGGCGCCCGGTTTCAGCCCCTTCGCCCCGATGTCCCGGCGGTAGTGCATCCCCTCGAAATGGATCTTGTTGACCCCCTCGTAGGCCAGCATGATGGCCCCGGCCAGGTCGCGGTCGAGGGCCGTGACCCCCAGCACCCGGCCGCCGTCGGTGACGAGCGCGTCCCCCTCCCGCCGCGTCCCGGCGTGAAAGACGGACACCCGGGGGTCCTCGGCCGCCATCTCGAGCCCCGTGATCCGCTTCCCCTTGACGTAGGGCCCGGGATACCCGCCCGAAGCGAGCACCACGCAGACGGCGGCATCGGGGCTCCAGTCGGCCTTGTAGTCCGCCAGCCGCCCGTCGCAGACGGCGGCGCACAGCTCGGCGAAATCGCTCCGGAGCCGGGGGAGGATCACCTGGCACTCGGGGTCCCCCATCCGGACGTTGAATTCCAGCACCCTGGGCCCCCGCTCGGTCAGCATCAGCCCGGCGTAGAGGATCCCCTTGAAGGGATACCCCTCGGCCCGCATCCCGTCGATGACGGGCTGGATGACCTTTTTGAGCACCTCCCGCTCGAGGGCGGGGCCGAGGATGTCGTCGCACGAATAGGTCCCCATCCCCCCCGTGTTGGGCCCCTGGTCGCCGTCGGAAACGGCCTTGTGGTCGCGCGCGGCCGCCGCCGGGAGGACGGTCCTGCCGTCGGTGAAGACGATGTAGGAAGCCTCGATCCCCTTGAGGCACTCCTCGACGATGATCCAGTTGCCGGCGGAGCCGAATTCCCGGTCCACCATGATCCGCCGCACGGCGTCGCACGCCTCGTCGGCGTCCCGGGCGACCACCACCCCCTTCCCCGCCGCCAGGCCGTCGGCCTTCACGACGATGGGGTATTCGGCCTCCGGCGAGCGCAGGTAGGCCTCGGCGATCTGCGGGTCCTGGTAGATGGTGTAGCGTGCGGTCGGGATCCCGTGGCGCGCCATGAAGTCCTTGGAGAAGACCTTGCTCGATTCGAGCTGCGCCGCCTCCCGCGTGGGCCCCAGCACCCGGATCCCCTCGGCCTCCAGCCGGTTCACGATCCCCGCGGCCAGCGGCCCCTCGGGCCCCACGATCACCAGGTCGATCCTCTCCCGCCGCACCAGGCCGACGATCCCGCCGGCATCGGCGGTCTCGACCGGCACGCAGCGCGCGTCCAGGGAGATGCCGCCGTTACCCGGCGCGCACAGGACCGTCTCCACCTTCGGGCTCTGGCGCAGTTTCCAGACCAGCACATGCTCTCTTCCCCCGGACCCGATGACCAGTACTCTCATATCGCCTCGCACACTTCGGTTGTGGGTGCTTCAGTAACCTTCCAGGTCGAGCGACCGGAGCCACGCGCCGAACGCCGACCCCAGCTCCCCGTGGCGCAGCGCCAACTCGACCGTCGCCTGGAGAAACCCCAGCTTGTCCCCCGCGTCCAGCCGCCGGCCCCGGAAGCGGCAGGCCAGCACCCGTTCGCGGCCGAGGAGGTGGCGCAGGCCGTCGGTCAGCTGGATCTCCCCCCCGCTCCCCCGGCCGGTCTCCTCCAGGGCGGGGAAAATGGACGGGGGGAGGATGTACCTGCCGATGATGGCCAGCCGGGAGGGGGCCTGGCCGGGCGCCGGCTTCTCCACCATGTCCTCGACTTCGAACACTCCCTCCTCACCGAGCGGGCGCGCCCTGACGATGCCGTAGCGGCCGGTCTCCTCCTCGGGCACCTCCATCACGGCCACGACGGCGGCCCCGTGCCGCTCGTGGATGTCCATCAGCTGGCGGGTGCAGGGGGGGTCCCCGGCGTCCATGATGATGACGTCGTCCCCGAGGAGCACCGCGAACGGTTCCCCCCCCACCAGGTCCCGGGCGGTCAGCACGGCGTGACCGAGCCCGAGCGCCTCACCCTGCCGGATGTAGGCGATCCGGGCCAGGTCGGAAACCGCCCGCACGGCCCGGAGCAGCTCCGGCTTCCCCCGCTCCTCGAGGTTCTTTTCCAGCTCCCAGGAGACGTCGAAATGGTCCTCGATGGCGCCCTTCCCCCGGCTCGTGACGATCACCAGGCTTTCGAGCCCCGAGGCGACCGCCTCCTCCACCGCGTACTGGAGGATCGGCTTGTCCACCAGCGGCAGCATCTCCTTCGCCTGCGCCTTGGTGGCCGGGAGGAACCGGGTCCCCAGTCCCGCCGCCGGAAAAACCGCCCGCCTGATTCTGGCCATCGTGGTTTCCCCCTGTTGTTTCCGGAAAAATGATTGAAACAATGGCATCTGTCAAAGTCAATGGTAGAATGCGCAGGGACACCTGACCATCAAAGGAAACGGGAATGCTGGACAAGAACTTCGTGCGTGAAAACCTGGATTTCGTGAGGGAGCGGCTGGCCGCCCGCGGGGGCGCGTACCCGCTCGAGGAGCTCGTGGCCGCCGACGCCGGGTGGAAAGGGGTCCTGCTGCGGATCGAGGAGCTCCGGAGGAGGCGCAACGAGGCTTCGGAGGCCATAGGAAAAGTGAAGCAGGCGGGGGGGGACACCGCCGCCGAGCAGGCCAGGGTAAAGGAAATTTCATCCGAGATCAAAGCGCTCGAGGAGGCCGCCCGCGCCGCCGAGGAGCGCATGAATGCCTGTCTCCACACCATCCCCAACCTGCCGCACCCCTCGGTTCCGGTCGGGAGGGACGAGAGCGCCAACGTGGAGGTGCGCCGCTGGGGAAAGGCC